>MEGM01000081.1:18701-21159 GCA_001725505.1 Rubrivivax sp. SCN 70-15
GGTCGCACGCCACCGCCGGTGGCAGCCAAGGGCGGCGGGTGGCCGGTGGAGCGAAGTAAAGGAGGAGGGCTGGGCAGCGTCCAGCCCGGGGGACATGAGCGGAACCGGCCGCCCGGCGACCTTGGCTTGCGCAGGTGCAGCGCGAACGGCTGCAAAGGGCCGCGCGCGGCCCTCCCTCGTGCCTGGCCGATCGCCCCTCAGGGACGCGCTCGGCGTGCGTCCGACCGGCGCGCCCTGGCCAGCGGCCGCTTGCCCTTGAGCTGGCGCTCGATGCCGTCGTTGAGCTGGGCGCGCAGCGCGACGACTTCGTCGACATGGCCGTAGGCGCCCGGGAAGCGCAGGTCCAGCCAGAGCCACAGCGTGCAGGCGCGCAAGGCCTGCTCCATGCTCTCGAGCCGGCTGTGGCCGTCGACGCCGTCGAGGAAGGCGGGTCGGCCGACCCGACCTGACTGCGCGTGCCGGTGGCTCCAGTCGAGGAACGCGTCCAGCGCCGATTCGGTGCGCGTGTCGACCGGCGCCTGCGCGTAGGTGAAGCGCTCCTTCAGCGTCAGCCGTGCGGCGCTCTCGTCGAGCTGGTCGGCGAGGTCGAGCATCTGCTCGAGCTCGGCGACCGCGAAATGCGCGTCGTCGAGGCGGAGCTGCTCGACGAACACGCCGAGCACCTCGCGCAGCCGGTCCTGGTGCAGCCGCGCGGCGATGGTCTGCACGTGCCAGCCGTTCGGCGCCACCGGCGCCTTGAAGTCGCGCGGCGCCTGCGGCGGCTGGGCCAGCAGCTCGTCCAGGTGGCGCAGCGCCGAGGTCTCGGCTTCGTCGATCACGCCGACGAAGCCCTCCTCGTGGAAGCCGTAGCGCCCGGCGCGGCCGGCGATCTGGTGCACCTCCGACGGACCCTGGCGCCGGTCGGCGACGCCGTCGAACTTGGTCAGCGTGCTGAACAGCACGCGCCGGATCGGCAGGTTCAGCCCCATCCCGATCGCGTCGGTCGCGACCAGGATGTGCGACGCGCCCTCGGCGAAGCGCTCGGCCTCGCGCCGCCGCACCTCGGGCGGCAGCGCGCCGTAGATCACCGACACCGGGTGGCCGGCAGCGGCGATCCGGTCGCGCAGCATCAGCACGTCGCGGCGGCTGAACGCGACCACCGCGTCGCCGAGCTCGAGCGCGGCGATCGGCAGCGGGCGCGGCAGCAGCTGCACGTGCTGCTTGCGCTCGAAGCGGCGCACCTCGCAGCGCTCGCCACACAGCCCGAGCAGGTTCTGCAGCGCCGGCACCGCGAAGTCCGAGCAGATCACGATCACCTCGTTCGCCGGCACCGCGACGATCGCCTGCGTCCAGGCCCAGCCGCGCGACGGGTCGAAGATCATCTGCGCCTCGTCGATCACCGCGACGTCGATCGGCGTGTTCGTACCGACCATCTCGATCGTGCTCGAGACCACGCGCGCGTCGGGCGCCGGCACGTTCTCCTCGCCGGTCAGCAGCGAGCAGGGCACGCCGCGCGCGAGCAGACGGTCGCGCCCCTCGAGCGCGAGCAGGCGCAGCGGCGCGAGGTAGGCGCCGCTGCGCGCCTGCGCCAGGCGCTCGAACGCGGTGTGCGTCTTGCCGCTGTTGGGCGGGCCGACGTAGAGCGTCACGCTGCGCTGCAGCCGGCGCGCCGTTGCGAAGGTGCCGGGATAGCCCTGGAACGCGAGCTCGCTGTTCAGGCCCTCGAGCGTGTCGAGCTCGGTGACATGGCGCTCCCAGCGGTCCTGCGCGCGCGTGCAGGCCGCCTGCAGTTCGGCCGGGGCCTGCGGCGTCGCGCATTCGGCCTGCAGCCGCGGCAGCAGCGACGCCAGGTGCTGCGCCTTGAACGAGCGGCTGCGCGCGAGCAGCGCCTCGAGGTGGGCCTGCAGCGCCGCCGCGTGCGGGTAGGGCGGTGGCGTGCCCAGCGCAGCGACGAGCGCAGCGCGGTCGCCGTCGCGGAAGAAGGCCCACACCGGCGCCGCGGCGATCGTCTCGCGGAAATGCACCGGCACCTGCCAGCCGGGCTCCGACAGCTGCAGCGCCTGGCGCACCAGCCGCGTCCAGATGCCCGCGTGGCGTGCGACGCCCAGCGCCTCGAGCGCGGCATTGCGCTCGAGCATCAGCGCGCGCGCGCCCGGGCCGGTGCCGACGGCGTCCAGGTGCGCGAGCGCGCTGTCCATCAGCTCGGGCGCGATCCAGCGGCTCGGACGCTGGCCGGCGACCGGCTTTTGCAGCAGCACGAGCCCGAGCCGGTCGAGATGGGTCTCGAAGTCCGCGCTGCCTTCGGCGATGAAGTCGGCCGGCTTGACCACCTGCGGCAGCGTGTACGCGGCCTGGCGGATGCGCGCGAGCTGCTCGCGGCCGATGTGGGCAGGCACGCGCGCGGCGTGGCGGGGGTTGGGCAGGGTCTGGGACATCGGCTCTCAGGTTCGGGCGTCGGCGGGCGCGCCGCGCGCCGCCT
>MEGM01000081.1:21221-23058 GCA_001725505.1 Rubrivivax sp. SCN 70-15
GCCGCAGCCGGCCGCGACGTCCTGGCCGGCCGAGCGGCGCAGCCGGGTCAGGATGCCGCGCCGGTTCAGCGCCGCGGCCATCGCAGCGGCGCGTTCCCGGGCCGGGCGCCGCCAGGGCAGGCCGTCGACCGCGTTGTACGGGATGAGGTTGAGCATCGCATGCCGGCCGGCGAGCAGCGCGGCGAGCGCGTCGACCTCGTCGTCGCCGTCGTTCACGCCCTCGATCAGCGTCCACTGCAGCTGGACCGGGTGGCCGCTGGCGCGCGCGTAGCGTTCGCCCAGCGCCACCAGCTCGGCCGGCGCGATGCACGGCGCGCGCGGCAGCAGCTTCTCGCGCAGCGCCGGCTTGGTGCTGTGCAGCGACAGTGCCAGCGCCGGCTTCACCGCGCCCGCGCCGTCGCCGCCGAGCGCGAGCAGGCGCTCGAACGCGCGCGCGTCGCCGACGGTCGAGAAGACCAGCTCCTTGTGGCCGATGCCGCCGGCGGTGCCGAGCAGCTCGATCGCCTCGAGCACCGCGTCCAGGTTGTGCGCGGGCTCGCCCATGCCCATGAAGACGACCTTGCGCACCGGCCGCAGCGTGCGCGCGAGCGCGACCTGGGCGACGATCTCGGCGCTGCCCATCTGGCGCAGCAGGCCGCCCTGGCCGGTCATGCAGAACAGGCAGCCGACCGCGCAGCCGACCTGGGTCGAGACGCACAGCCCGTCCTTGGGCAGCAGCACGGCCTCGACCGTCTGGCCGTCGGCGAGCGCGACGAGCAGCCGGGCCGAGCCGTCACTGGCCGGGTGCGCCGCGGCCAGCTCGTGCTCGAGCGCGGGCAGCGCGTCGCGCAGCGCGCGCGGCAGGAAGTCCTCGAGCCGGCGCCGGCCGCTGTTCTGCGGCCGCGCCTGGGACCACAGGCGCAGCACGCGCTGCTCGTGCGCCGGCGCGGCGCCGAGCGCGCGCAGCCGCTGGCGGATCCGTGCGACGTGCTCGAGGGAATCGTTGGCCATCCGTCAGTCGCGCAGCGTGAAGTGGAAGGCCGCGCCGCGCCCGGGCTCGGCGTCGGCCCAGACGTCGCCGCCGTGGCGGCGCACGATGCGCTTGACCGACGCCAGGCCGACGCCGGTGCCGGGAAAGTCGCTCGCGCTGTGCAGGCGCTGGAACAGGCCGAACAGCCGGTCCGCCGAGCGCATGTCGAAGCCGGCGCCGTTGTCGCGCACGACGAAGACGCGCCGGCCGTCGCGCTGCTCGCTGCCGAAGACGATGTGCGCCGTCTTCGCGCGCGCGCTGTACTTCCACGCGTTGCCGAGCAGGTTCTCGAGCACCAGTCGCAGCAGCGTCGGGTCGCCGCGCGCGTGCAGGTCGGGCTCGATCTCGATCTGCGCGGCGCGCTCGGGCGCGCCGCGGCGCAGGTCGTCGACGACGAAGGCGGCGAGCAGCGACAGGTTCACCGGCTGCCAGGCCAGCGGCTGCTGCGACAGCCGCGCCAGCGTCAGCAGCGCGTCGATCATGTGGTTCATGCGCGCGGCGGCACCGAGCACGCGGTCGAGGTGGTCGTTCGCGACCCGGTCCAGGAGCTGGCCGTAGTCCTCCTTGACGATGCGGGTGAAGCCGTCGACGACGCGGATCGGCGCGCGCAGGTCGTGCGAGACGGTGAAGCTGAACGACGCGCTCTCGCCGGCGTCGTCGGCCGGCACCGGTGCGGCCGGGCCGAGCAGCAGCAGCCCGGCGCCGGACGGCGTCGCGTAGCGCTGCAGCCGCCAGCCCTCGTGCTCGGTGGCGCTGCCGGCGGCGACGGCGTCGCGCAGCCCGGCGGGCAGGCGCGGCAGCAGCTCGCCGCGCTGCGCATCGCCGAAG
>MEGM01000082.1:0-20120 GCA_001725505.1 Rubrivivax sp. SCN 70-15
CCAGGTCGCGAGCAGCAGCCCGGCGAGCGCGAGCGCGAAGGCCAGCGCATGCCCGGTGCCGAAAGGCTCGCCGAGCAGGAACACGCCGACGAGCGCGGCGAACACCGGCAGCAGCACCGAGAACACGCCCGCCTGCGGTGCCGGCACGTGGCGCAGGCCCTGCATCCAGAGCCAGACCGTGACCATGCTCGCGGCGATCGCGTAGAAGCCGAGCAGGGCCCAGGTCGGCGCCGCGACGCGGCCGAAGTCGAACGACAGCGCCTGCCAGAGCCCGAAGGGCGTGACCAGGGTCAGCCCCCAGAGATTGATGAGCGCGCTGATGCGGCGCGGCGAGACGCTCGCCGTGAGGCGCTTGCCGATGACGACGTAGCAGGCCTCGCACACCACCGCGCCGACGAGCAGCGCGACGCCCAGTGGCGAGACGGCCGCGGCCGGTGAGGATCGATCGCCGTGGCGCGCCAGCGCGAGCAGTGCGATGCCGAGCGCGGCGCAGCCGATCGCGCCCCAGACGCGCGGCCGGATGTGTTCGCCGAGGAGGGCGCGCGACAGCAGCGCCACCGCGGCCGGGATCGCCGCCATCGTGACGCCGGCGGCCAGCGCCGAGGTCAGCTTGACGCCGAACAGCATGCAGATCGAGAAGAGGAAGTTGCCGAGGAAGCTCTCCCAGAACAGCAGCCAGCGGTCGTGGCGCGTCAGTGCGCTGTCGCCGCCGCGGCGTCGCACCCACGGCAGCATCGCGACGGCTGCGATGCCGAAGCGCAGCCAGGCGAGCAGGAAGACCGGGAAGGCGGCGACGAGCAGCTTCGAGAGCCCGACGTAGTTGCCCACCAGCGCCATGCTGGCGGCCAGGCTGAGGTGGGCCCACAGCGGCGGCCGCGTCACGTCAGAACAGCGCCGCGTAGCGGTCGAGCTCCCAGCCGCTGACGTGGCGCGCGTATTCGGTGGCCTCGGCACGCTTGAGGCGGATGTATTCAGGCGCGAGCGTCGCGCCGAGCGCGGCGCAGACCACCTCGTCGCGCTCGAGCGCATCGACCGCTTCGCCCAGGCTCTGCGGCAGCAGCGCGATGCCGCGCGCGCGGATCTGCGCCAGCGAGAGATCGAACAGGTCGTCGGTCACCGCCGGGCCGGGGTCGAGCCGGCGCTCGATCCCGTCCAGCCCGGCGGCGACCATCGCCGCGGTGGCGAGGTAGGGGTTCGCGCTCGCGTCGGGCAGCCGCCATTCGAAGCGGCCGGGCAGGGTGCGCACGAGCGCGGTGCGGTTGTTCGGCCCCTGCGCGACATAGGCCGGCGCCCAGCTCGTCCCGGACAGCGATTCGCCGACGACGAGGCGCTTGTACGAGTTGACGGTGGGCGCGGCGATCGCTGCCAGCGCGCCGGCGTGCGCCAGCAGCCCGCCGATGAAGTGGCGCGCAACGCCCTCGGCGAGCTCGTCGCCGCGCCAGAGCGAGACGTGGAAATGCAGCCCGCTGCCGGGCTGGTTCGCGAAGGGCTTGGGCATCATCGAGAACACCAGGGCGCGTTCCTCGGCGAGCGCGTGCGCGGCGAGCTTGAACAGCATCAGGTGGTCGGCGCTCGCGAGCGCGTCGTCGTGCGCGAAGTTCAGCTCGTACTGGCCGTGCGCGTCCTCGTGGTCGGTCTGCAGCACGTCCAGCCCGCAGGCCGTCAGCGCGTCGGCCAGGGCGAACAGCAAGCCGCGCTGACGTGGCAGCGACTTGAGGTCGTAGGACGGCTTGTCGAGCCGGTCGTCGGTGTCGGCCGGGTGCCACTGCCCACCGTCGCGGCGCAGCAGGAAGAACTCGGGCTCGATCCCGGTGCGCAGGCTCAGGCCCTGTTCGGCCAGGCGTGCGAGCGCGCGCCGCAGCACCTGGCGCGGGCAGGCGTCGAAGGGCTGGGCGTCGACGAAGCCGTCGCCGACGATGCGCGCCACGCCGCTGGCCCAGGGCAGCGGCATCGCGGTGGCGGCGTCGCCGCGTGCGAAGTATTCGGCGCGCGGGCCGGTGCGCGGCAGCGCGGTGCCCCAGATCGACGGGCCGGCGAAGCCGGCGCCACGCTCGAGCACCTCGCCCAGGTGGCGCAGCGGCACGTACTTGCCCTTGGCGACGCCGTGGACGTCGGTGAACTGCACCAGCAGCGTGTGCACGCCGGCGGCGTGCAACTGCTCCTGCAGGTCCGTCATGTCGGACGCGCGTTCAGCCGCCATCGATGCGCAGCCAGGTCGTCTTCAGCTCGGTGTACTTGTCGAAGGCGTGCAGCGACTTGTCGCGCCCGTTGCCGCTTTGCTTGACGCCGCCGAAGGGCACGGTGATGTCGTCCTCGTCGTACTGGTTCACGTGCACAGTGCCGGCGCGCAGCGCGCGCGCGACGCGGTGCGCGCGGTTGACGTTGTCGCTCCAGACGGCGGCCTGCAGCCCGTAGACGCTGTTGTTGGCCAGCATCACCGCCTCGGCCTCGGTCTTGAAGCGGATCACGCTCATCACCGGGCCGAAGATCTCCTCGCGCGCGATCTGCATGCCGTTCGCGACGCGGTCGAAGATCGTCGGTTCGACGTAGTAGCCGCCGGTCTCGGCGCGCACCTGGCGCCCGCCGGTGACGCAGGCTGCGCCTTCGCTGTGGCCGGCCTCGATGTAGCCGAGCACGGTGCGCAGCTGGGTCGCGTCGACGAGCGCGCCCATCGTGCTCGCCGGGTCGAGCGGATCGGCCGGCGCGTACTGCGGCGCCTCGGCCGCCGCAAGCGCGACGAACTCGTCGGCGATGCTCTCGTGGACGAGCACGCGCGACGGCGCGTTGCAGCTCTCGCCCTGGTTGAAGAACAGGCCGCCGGCGGCGGTGCGCGCGGCGCGCGCGAGGTCGGCGAAATCGTCGAACACGACGAAGGCAGACTTGCCGCCGAGCTCGTTGTAGACGCGCTTGAGGTTGCTGCGGCTGGCGTAGTCGAGCATGCGCCGGCCGGTGCGCGTCGAGCCGGTGAAGCCGATCGCGTCGACGTCCATGTGCAGCGCGAGCGCCTCACCGGCCTCGTGGCCGTAGCCAGGGACGACATTGAACACGCCCGGCGGCAGCCCGGCCTCGACCGCCAGCTCGGCCAGCCGCAGCGCGGTGAACGGGCTCTTCTCGCTCGGCTTGAGGACCACCGAGTTGCCGCTGGCCAGCGCCGGCCCGAGCTTCCAGGCGGCCATGATCATCGGGTAGTTCCAGGGCACGATGACGCCGACCACGCCCACCGGCTCGCGCGTGATCAGCGCGAGCGCGTTCGCGCCGGTGGGTGCGATCTCGTCGTAGATCTTGTCCACCGCCTCGGCGTACCAGGCGATCGTGCGTGCGGTGGCCGGCACGTCGACCGCGAGCGAGTACTGGATCGGCTTGCCCATGTCGACGGTCTCGAGCAGCGCGAGCTCGTCCTTGGCGCTCAGGATCTTCTCCGCGAAGCGCTGCAGGATCTTCTTGCGCACCGCCGGCGGCTTGCCGGCCCAGCGGCGGTCCTCGAACGCGGCGCGCGCGCTCTTCACGGCGGCGTCGATGTCGGCGACCTGGCCGCGCGCGACGGCGCCCAGGGCGCGGCCGTCGATCGGCGAATGCTTGTCGAAGGTCTGGCCGTCGGTGCTGGCGATGCGCTGGCCGTCGATCACGATGCGGCCGTCGGCGCGCAGCGCCGCCGCACGCGCGGTCCAGTCGGGGGCGGGTTGGTTCATGCGCGTCCTCTCGAAGTGACGGCGGCCGCCAGGTGGGGCGGCCGCGGATGCCGGGAGCAGCGGCCGGTCAGAAGCTCACGACGACCGAGGTGCCGAGCAACTGGTTGGTCTTCGTGTAGCTGCCATCCCTGACATTGAGGAACACCGGCTGGCTGGCGCGGTCCAGACGGTATTCGGCCTTGAACATCGTGTTCTGAGTCAGCATGTAGTTGAAGCCCAAGGCCAGCGCGGCCCGGTTGGCCCCGGTGTCGCAGCCCGCCACGAGGCTGCCCGGGGCACAGCCCAGGGTCGCATTCGGACCGATGCCGTTGACGCCGTCGGCTGCGGTGTAGCCGAGCAGACCGCCCCCGTTCTTCGAATCGTTGATGTAGTCAAGGCGTGCGGCGAGCTCGAAGCGCGGCGTGACCTTGTAGCCGACCAGGCCTGACAGTCCCCACCACTGCGCGTCGCGCAGGCTGCCATCGGCCGCCGGCGTGATCGAAGCCTGCTTCTGGCGTCCGAAACCCACCTGGCCCTGAAGCGTCAGGTCGCCGCGGATGAAGTAGGCGTCGGCCTCGAAGAGGTCGAGGCGCGAATAGCCGGTGGTCGCGAAATTGACGACCCGGCCGTTCACGCCGGCGAAGCCGAATCCGCTGAACTCGCCCTTGGAATAGTCTGCGCGGTAAGCGACCACCGGCGACTTGTGACCGCTGGCGACCATGGTCTGGTTGAAATTGGCGAGCACGGCCTTGACGTCCCACTTGCCGCGGATGACTTCGACACCCGCGCCGGTGTAGGCGGTCGGTTCGGTGAAGTCCAGCAGCAACCCGCGCGTGACGAGCTTGGTCGTGTTCGGCTGCGTGTACTCGTAGCCCGACCAGTCGGGAATCTGCCCGGCGATGAGGCGCGTCTGCAGGTCGCCGAGCGGGATGGACACAGACGCCTCGTGGACGATCGAGCTGGCCGAAGTGTCGGCGATTGAGCCTGCGCCGCGATTGGGCATCAGCGTCAGACGCCACTTCGTGCCACCGTCCAGCTCCTTCTGGAAATCGATGGCGGCCGTGCCGAAGTAACCGTTGTCATAGCTGTAGCCGCCAGTGGCGACCGGATTGAGAAACTGGAAGCCGGCACGGTCCTGTGCCTTGTTGTAGATGTAGGTGGGGTCAAAGTAGCCGCTGATCTTCAGGTCCTTCAGGCCCTGCGCCTCGAGCGCGTCGACCGTGCCGTCCGACTGCACCGCGACGCGGTTCAGCTCGTGCACCTGGTCGCGCGTCATGCCCCATTGCGGCGCGCCGCCCTGGGCATCGGCGGCCTCGATCTTCTTCTCGAGCTCGCTGACCCGCGCCTGCAGCGCCTTCAGCTCCTTGAGCAGTTCCTCGTTCGACTGGGCCAGCGCGGCGCCGGGGAAGGCGGCGGCCAGCGCGCAGGCCAGGGCGGTGTGTTTCCAGACAGACATGCAGTTCTCTCCTCGACGAAATTCGGTGGCGGGGCGTTTCGGACGGGTCAACCTTCGGCGCGCTGGGCGTCGGCGATGTCGCGTGCGCGCTGGCGTTCGGCGCGCGCGATCTTCCAGCTCGCGAGCACGACACCGATCGTGACGACGGTGATGATCACGGTCGCGATCGCATTGACGGTGGGGTTCAGGCCCAGGCGCGCACGCGAGAAGATCACCAGCGGCATCGTCGTCGAGCCGGGCCCGGACAGGAAGGACGAGAGCACGACGTCGTCGAACGACAGCGTGAAGGTCAGCAGCCAGGCCGAGCCGAGCGCCTGCCCGATCAGCGGCAGCGTGACGAGCGTGAACACCTGCAGCGGCCGGGCACCGAGGTCCATCGCGGCCTCCTCGAGCGCAGGGTCGAGGTCGCGCAGCCGGGCCTGGACGACGACCGTCGCGTACGACATGCCGAGCAGCAGGTGGCCCATCCAGATCGTCATCGCGCCGCGGTCGGGCACGCCGAAGGCGCGCTGCACCGAGACCAGCATCAGCAGCAGCGACAGGCCGATGATGACGTCGGGCATCACCAGCGGCGCGTTGATCATCCCGTTGAACAGCGTGCGGCCCTTGAAGTTCTTGTACTTCGCGAGCGCGAACGCGGCCAGCGTGCCGAGCAGCAGCGACGCGGTGGCCGAGAAGAACGCGACCTTCAGCGACAGGCGCAGGCCGCTGAGCAGTTCGCTGTCGCCGGCGAGCTTGCCGTACCACTTCAGCGTGAAGCCGGCCCAGAGGTTGGGCACCGGCGAGTCGTTGAACGAGTACAGGATCAGCGAGAAGATCGGGACGTAGAGGAACAGGTAGCCCGCGCTCAGCCAGCCGCGGCCGAAGTGGCGCGCGAAGCCGGCGCCGAAGACGGTGGAGCGCCGGCGCGTCATCGCGCGCCCTCCTGCGAGCGCTCCTGGTAGCGGTTGAACACCGCGAGCGGCACGAGGATGAGCAGGATCAGCGTGATCGCGACCGCGGACGCGATCGGCCAGTCGTTGTTGCTGAAGAACTCGTCCCACAGCACGCGGCCGATCATCAGCGTCGACGGGCCGCCGAGCAGCTCGGGGATCACGTACTCGCCGACGCAGGGGATGAAGACCAGCATCGAGCCGGCGATGATGCCGGCCTTGGACAGCGGCACGGTGATCTTCCAGAACGCGACCCAGGGCGTCGCGCCGAGGTCGGCGGCGGCCTCGAGCAGGCGCAGGTCCATCTTCGAGAGGTTGGCGTACAGCGGCAGCACCATGTAGGGCAGGTAGCTGTAGACCATGCCGATGTTGAGCGAGAACGGCGTGTTCATGAACTTGCCCAGCGCCGGGATCAGCCCGGTCGCGACGAGCAGGTGGTCGGCGTGCAGCGCGATCAGCAGGTCGGAGATCCAGCCGTTCTCGCCGAGCAGGCCCTTCCACGCGTAGACGCGCAGCAGGAACGAGGTCCAGAACGGCAGCATCACGAGCATCAGCAGCGCCGGCTGCGCGCTGGCGCGCGCGCGCGCCATGAAGTACGCGAACGGGTAGCCGATGAACAGGCAGAAGACCGTCGTCAGCGCGGCGTACTTCAGGCTCGAGACGAAGGTCTCGAAGTACAGGTCGTCCTGCGTCAGGTAGATGTAGTTCGAGAACTTCAGCGCGATCTCGAGCACGCCGTCCTTGACCGTGATCAGGTCCTTGAACGTGACCAGCTCCATCTCGGAGAAGCTGATCTTCAGCACGATCAGGAACGGCAGCAGGAAGAACGCGAGCAGCCAGACGTAGGGGATGCCGATGACGACGCTGCGTCCGCGCCACCAGCCGGGGCGGCGCAGCGAGGCGAGGGCGGTGGGGGCCTGCATTGCGCGGCTCACTGCGTCAGCACGACATGCGCCGAGCGCGACCAGTGCGCCCAGACGTCGTCGCCCCAGGTCAGCTCGTGGTCGCGGTGGCGCTGCACGTTGCTGCGGCTGACCTTGAGCACCGCGCCGCTGGGCAGCGCGAGGTGGTAGACGGTGAAGCTGCCGAAGTAGGCGATGTCCTTCACCTTGCCGCGGGCTCGGTTGAACTCGTCGCCCGGCGCTTCGCGCGTGAGCTGGATCTTCTCGGGCCGCAGCGCGACGCCGACCGCCATGCCCTTGGTGCCGGTGATGCCGTGGCCCACGTAGTGCCGGCAGTCGGCGCAGTCGATCACGACGTGGTCGGGCTCGTCGGCGCTGACGACGCCGTCCATCAGGTTGACGTTGCCGATGAAGTCGGCGACGAAGCGCGTCGCCGGCGTCTCGTAAATCTCGCCCGGAGGGCCGACCTGCAGGATCCGGCCCTCGCTCATCACGGCGATGCGCGAGGCCATCGTCATCGCCTCTTCCTGGTCGTGCGTGACCATCACGCAGGTGACGCCGACTTCCTCGATGATGTTGACGAGCTCGATCTGCGTCTCCTCGCGCAGCTTCTTGTCGAGCGCGCCCAGGGGCTCGTCGAGCAGCATCAGCTGCGGCCGCTTCGCCAGGCTGCGTGCGAGCGCGACGCGCTGCTGCTGGCCGCCCGAGAGCTGGTGCGGCTTGCGCCGCGCGTACTTGCCGAGCTGGACCAGCTTGAGCATGGTCTCGACGCGCTCGGCGATCTGGTCCCTGGGCAGGCCGTCGCGCTTCAGTCCGAACGCGATGTTGTCCCACACCGTCAGGTGCGGGAACAGCGCGTAGGACTGGAACATCATGTTGATCGGCCGCTCGTAGGGCGGCATCCCGGCGAGGTCCTGTCCGTTGAGCACGATGCGGCCCGAGGTCGGCGTCTCGAAGCCGGCCAGCATGCGCAGCAGCGTCGTCTTGCCGCAGCCCGACGAGCCGAGCAGCGCGAAGATCTCGCCCTTCGTGATCTCGAGGCTGACGTGGTTGACGGCCTTGTAGCCGTCGAACTCCTTGACCACGTCCTCGATCTGCAGATACGCCGGCGCGGCCGGCGCATGCGGGGTTGGTGTCATCCCCGGTTCCTTGTCGTTGTCGTCGCCGGGAAGGGGATCACAGACCGGTTTTGAACTGCGTGTACAGCCGCGTCATCGTGCGCCGCATGTCGTTCGTCAGCGCCTGCGCATGTCGTTCGTCAGCGCCTCGGGGTTGGCCATCGACTTCATCGCCTCGGGGCTCAGGAACACGGCCGGATCGTCGGCCACGGCCTTGTTGACGAACGGCCGCGACGCCGGCACCGGGTTCGCGTAGAAGACCTTGTTCGTCAGCCCGGCCTCGACCTTGGGCTGCAGGATGTAGTTGATCCACTTTTGCGCGTTGCCCGGGTGCGGTGCGTCGGCGGGGATCGCCATCGTGTCGAAGAACAGGATGCCGCCGGTCTTGGGGATCAGCACCTGGATGTTCTGCCCGGTCTTGCCCTCGATCGCGCGCTGGCGCGCGATGTTGATGTCGCCCGACCAGCCGATCACCAGGCACAGCGCGCCGTTGGACAGGTCGTTGATGTAGCCCGACGAGCTGAACAGCGTCACGTACGGGCGCACGCTCTTGAGCAGCGCGGGCACGCCGGCGTAGTCCGCCTGGTTCTTGCTGAACGCCGGCTTGCCCAGATAGTGCAGCGCGGCCGGGATGATGTCGGTCGGGGCGTCGAGGAACGAGACGCCGCAGGACTTCATCTTCGAGATGTACTCGGGCTTGAAGACCAGGTCCCAGGCGTTCTCGGGCATCGGCAGGTTGCCCAGCGCGGCCTTGACCTTGTCGACGTTGATGCCCACGGTGGTGTAGCCCCAGAGCCAGTCGACGAGGTACTGGTTGCCCGGGTCCATCTTCGCCAGGATCTGGTCGATCGCCGGGTCGACGTTCTTCAGGTTCGGGATCTGCGCCTTGTCGAGCTTGCGCAGCAGCCCGCCGTCGAGCTGGATCTTGGCCCAGTACGACGACGGCACGACGATGTCGTAGCCGGTGCGGCCGGCGACGAGCTTCGCGTGCAGGATCTCGTTGCTGTCGAAGTTGTCGTAGCGGACCTTGATGCCGGTCTCTTTCTCGAAGTTCTTGATCGTGTCGTCGGCGATGTAGTCCGACCAGTTGTAGATGTTCAGAACCTTCTCTTCCTCCTGCGCGTGGACCGGGCCGCCGAAGGCGGCGAGCAAGGCCACGGACAGGGTGAGCAAGGGTCGCAGACGGGCGAACTTCATGAAGGGATCTCCGGTTGGCGAGGAAAGGGTCAAAACGGCTGGGTGAACGAATTCGGTGAACGGGAAAACCCGTGGCTGCGCAGTCTAGGCGGCCGGTACAGGGCGACACATCCGGACAAGCGCGCGGTGCCGGCCTGGCGCAGGTGCGCGCGCAGCGTCACAACCAGCCCCCGCGCGTCGCGTCGGCCAGCGTCAGGTCCAGGCAGCGGCGGATCAGCGCCACCATCTCGTCGATCTGGGCGCGCGTGATCACCAGCGGCGGCGCGATGATCATCCGGTCTCCGACGGCGCGCATGATCAGCCCGTTGCCGAAGCAGTGGCCACGGCAGACCATGCCGATGTCCACGGCGTCCGGAAACGGTGTTCCGCGGGTCTTGTCTTTCACGAGCAGGATCGCCCCCATCAAGCCACAGGTCTCGGCGTCGCCGACCAGCGGGTGGTCGAGCAGCGTCCTGTATTGCTGAGCAAGATACGGGCCCACGTCGTCGTGCACGTGCTCGACGAGCTTGAGCTCGCGCATCAGGCGGATGTTGGCCAGCGCGACCGCGCAGGCCACCGGGTGGCCGGAATAGGTGTAGCCGTGGGTGAACTCGCCGCCGCGTTCGATCAGCACCTTCGCGACCCGGTCACCGACCATCACGCCGCCGAGCGGCACGTAGCCGCTGGTCACGCCCTTGGCGAAGGTCATCAGGTCGGGCCGCGTGCCCATCGTCTCGCAGCCGAACCAGCGGCCGGTGCGGCCGAAGCCGCAGATGACCTCGTCGCTGACGAGCAGGATGCCGTATTGGTCGCAGATGCGCTGGATCTCGGGCCAGTAGGTCGCCGGCGGGACGATCACGCCGCCGGCGCCCTGCACCGGCTCGCCGATGAAGGCCGCCACCTTGCCGGCACCGACCTCGAGGATCTTGTCCTCGAGCCAGCGCGCGGCGACGAGGCCGAACTCGTCGCGCGTCATTCCGCTCGGGCGCCCGTGCTCCCACCAGTACGGCTGCTCGATGTGCACGATGCCGGGAATCGGCAGCCCGCCCTGGGCGTGCATGCCGCTCATGCCGCCGAGCGAGGCGCCGGCCATCGTCGAGCCGTGATACGCGTTCTTGCGGCTGATGATGACCTGGCGCTCGGGCTGGCCGAGCAGGTCCCAGTAGCGGCGCACCATGCGCACCACGGTGTCGTTGCCCTCGGAGCCCGAGCCCGAGAAGAACACGTGCTGGAACTGCGGCGGCGTCACCTCGGCGAGCAGCTCGGCGAGTTCGATCGCCGGCACGGTGGCGGTCTGGAAGAACGCGTTGTAGAAGGGCAGCTCCTGCATCTGCCGCGTCGCCGCGTCGACCAGCGACTTCTGGCCGTAGCCGACGTTCACGCACCACAGGCCGCTCATCGCGTCGAGGATCTTGTGGCCCTCGCTGTCCCAGAGGTAGATGTTGTCGGCGCGCGTGACGATGCGCGAACCCTTCTTCGCGAGCGACCGGAAGTCGGTGAACGGGTGCAGGAAGTGCGCCGCGTCGGCGGCCTGCCATTCGGCGGTGGTGCGATGAGTGTTCATGGGTGTTCGATCAAGGACGGGCATGGATCGGGCTCCGCCGGTCCGTCGCCAAGGCCCCGTCGGGGGGGCAGCGAGCGGGAGCGGGCGCGGGGGCTCATACATGCAGCAGAAGGTGCTCGCGCTCCCAGGGCGAGATGACCTTCATGAACTCGGCGTACTCGATCTCCTTGACCTCGGTGTAGACGGTCACGAAGGACTCGCCCAGCACCGCGGCGAGGTCGCGTTCGTCACGCAGCAGCGCGAGCGCCTCGCCCAGGCTGCGCGGGAGCTGGAAGTCGCCGAGATAGGCGTCGCCCTTGCATTCCGGCGTCGGCTCGATGCGGTTCTTGATGCCCAGGTAGCCGCAGGCCAGCGTCGCCGCCAGCGCCGCGTAAGGGTTCGCGTCGGCGCCGATGACGCGGTTCTCGATGCGGCGCGCGGCGGCGGTCGCGACCGGGCTGCGGATGCCCACCGTGCGGTTGTCGGTGCCCCACTGGATGTTGATCGGCGCGGCGTTCGAGCGCACGAGACGGCGGTACGAATTGACGTAGGGCGCGAACAGCGCCATCGCCGCCGGCACGTACTTCTGCAGCCCGCCGATGTACCAGAAGAACTCGCGGCTCGGCGTGCCGTCCTCGTTGCTGAAGATGTTCCTGCCGGTCGCCTTGCTCACGATGCTCTGGTGGATGTGCATCGCGCTGCCCGGCTCGCCGGCGATCGGCTTGGCCATGAAGGTCGCGAACATGTCGTGGCGCATCGCCGCTTCGCGCACCGTGCGCTTGAAGAAGAACACCTCGTCGGCCAGGCCGAGCGGATGGGCGTGGAAGAAGTTGATCTCCATCTGCCCGGCACCGACCTCGTGGATCAGCGTGTCGACGTTGAGCTCCATCAGCTCGCAGTACTTGTAGACGTCCTCGAACAGCGGGTCGAACTCGTTGACGGCGTCGATCGAGTAGGCCTGGCGCGAGGTCTCGGCGCGCCCGCTGCGGCCGATCGGGGGCTTCAGCGGCATGTCCGGGTCGGTGTTGCGCGCGACGAGGTAGAACTCGAGCTCGGGCGCGACCACCGGGTCCCAGCCCTCGGCCTGGTACAGCTCGCAGACCCGGCGCAGCACCGAGCGCGGCGCGAACGGCACGAGCTTGCCGGTCTTGTCGAAGCAGTCGTGGATGACCTGCGCCGTCGGGTCCACCGCCCAGGGAACGATGCGCACCGTCGACGGGTCGGGGCGCAGGTGCATGTCCTGGTCGGTCGGGCTGATCACGTCGTAGTACGGCCCTTCCTCGGGAAACTCGCCGGTCACCCCCATCGCGACCACCGCCTCGGGCAGCCGCATGCCGCGGTCCTCGGTGAACTTCTCGCGCGGCAGGATCTTGCCGCGCGCGACACCGGTGAGGTCGGGCACGAGGCACTCGACCTCGGTCACACGGTGCTTGTCGAGCCACTGTTCCAGCTCGCTGAACGTGAATGGTTCTCGGACCATCATGGAATCACCTGTCTTCGCTTGTGCGCCGCAGCCAGGGGCGGCGCCGGAACCCTGAGTCAATCGGAGACTGCAGGAACCCGTGGCAAAGGGCCGCGCACGCGGTCGCGGTAGGCGCGCACGGCCTGGCCGAACGCGTCGAACAGCTGCATCGAGACCGGGTTGAACGCGGCCCGCCATTCCGGGTGCCACTGGACGCAGAGGTTGAAGCCCGGCGCGGTCGGCTCGGTGAACGCCTCGACCAGGCCGTCGGGGGCGCGCGCCTCGACGCGCAGGCCGTCGGCCAGGCGCGCGATGCCCTGGCCGTGGACCGAGTTGACCTCGAAGCTCGGCCGGCCGACGAGCGCCTCGAGCAGGCCGCCGGGGGCGACGTCGACGCGGTGCGCGAAGCCGTAGGTCGACTCGGCGTCGCCCCTCGGGCCGCGATGGTCGTCGTGCCCGGGCACTTCCTGCACCGCCTGGTGCAGGCTGCCGCCGAGCGCGACGTTCACTTCCTGCGTGCCGCGGCAGATCGAGAACAGCGGGATGCCGCGCGCCAGCGCGCGCCGGATCAAGGGCAGCGTCCAGGCGTCGCGCTCGGGGTCCAGCGGCAGCGACGGGTCGTGCACCGCCTCGCCGAAGTGCGACGGGTGCACGTTCGACGGCGAGCCGGTCAGCAGCACGCCGTCGGCGAGGTCGAGCAGTTCGTCGACCTCGTCCGGCAGCGCGCGCGGCACGACGAGCGGCAGCGCGCCGGCCAGGCGCACCGCGTCGGCGTACTTGCGGCCGGCGACGTGGAACGGGTGGTCTCCGATCTGCTGATTGCAGGCCGGGATCAGGACGATGGGGTGGCTTGCCATGGGTGTGTCAGCCGAGCATATCGCGCAGGCGGTACCAGGCCATCCCGAGCACCAGCGCCGGCGTGCGCAGCAGCGCGCCGCCAGGGAAGGCGCGGTGGCGCAGCCGGGCGAAGACGTCGAAACGCGACGCGTCGCCGGCGATCGCCTCGGCGACCAGGCGCCCGGCCAGCCCGGTCAGCGCCAGCCCGTGGCCGGAGAAGCCTTGCAGGTAGTAGACGCTCGGGGCCGACGGCAGGCGGCCGAAATCGGGCGCCCGGTTCATCGAGATGTCGACGAAGCCGCCCCAGGCGTAATCGATCTTCACGTCCTCGAGCTGCGGGAATGTACGGACCATCCGGCGTCGCATCGATTCGGCCAGGTTCGCCGGTGTCACGGTGCTGTAGCTGACGCGCCCGCCGTAGAGCATGCGGTGGTCGTTGGTGGTGCGGAAGTAGTCGAGCACGAAATTGGTGTCGCAGACCGCCGCGCGCGAAGGAACGAGGCGGTCGGCGCGCTGTGGATCCAGCACTTCGCTGCATGCAATGTACGTGCCGACCGGCATGATGCGCGCGCCCAGCTGCGGCGCCAGCCCGGGCAGCGACGCGTGCAGGTAGACGTTGCCGGCGAGCAGCACCTGGCGCGCACGCACCTCGCCGCCGGCGGTGCGCAGCACCGGCTGCGCGCCGGCCACGAGCGCCTGCACCGGCGTGTTCTCGTGCAGTCGCGCGCCCGCCGCCGCGGCCGCGCGTGCCAGCCCGAGCGTGTACTTCAGCGGGTGCAGGTGGCCCGAACGCGGGTCGTGCACCCCGCTGTGGTAGCGCGGGCTCGCGATCCAGTCGACGATCCGTGCCGGCGCGATGCGCTCCAGCGGGTAACCGTAGACCGACTCGACGCGGTCGGCCCAGGCGGCGAGCTCGGCGCCCTTGCGCGCGCTCGTCGCCAGGCCGAGGTAGCCGTCGCGCCAGTCGCAATCGATCGCGTGGCGCGCGATGCGCTCGCGGATCAGGTCCAGCGCCTCGATCGACATCGCCCAGACGCGCCGCGCGTCGTCCAGCCCGAGCTGGTCCTCGATCGTCGCCGGGTCGCAGGCCAGGCCGTGGATCGCCTGGCCGCCGTTGCGCCCGCTCGCGCCCCAGCCGAGCTCGCGCGCCTCGAGCAGCACCACGTCGAGCCCGCGCTGGGCCAGCTCGAGCGCCGCCGACAGCCCGGCCAGGCCGCCGCCGACGATGGCCACGTCGCAGCTCGTGCCGCCCTGCAGCGCGGGGTGTCCGGGGCCGCGCACGGCCGTAGCGGCGTAGTACGAATCGCGGGCCAGCGTCGCGTCGGTGTCGAGCAGGAGCGGCACGTTGCTGCGGCGGCGGTCGCTCGATGCGTCAGGCGGCGCGCCGCAGCGCGGCACGCAGCATGTCGACGATCTGGTCGATCTGGCCGCGCTCGATGATCAGCGGCGGCGACAGCGCGACGGTGTCGCCGGTGGTGCGCACCATCAGCCCCTTCTCGTACAGGTCGAGGAAGACGTTGAACGCGCGCTTGGTCGGCTCGCCCGGCAGCGGCGCGAGCTCGATGCCGCCGACCAGGCCGATGTTGCGGATGTCGATCACGTTGGGCTCGCCCTTGAGCGAATGCACCGCTTCGGCGAAGTAGCCCTGCAGCTCTCCGGCACGCGTGAGCAGGCCCTCGTCGGCGTAGGTGTCCAGCGTCGCCAGCCCGGCGGCGCAGGCCAGCGGGTGCGCCGAGTAGGTGTAGCCGTGGAAGAACTCGATCAGGTGCTCGGGGCCGTTCATGAAGGCGTCGTGGATCGCGTCCTTCACGATCACCGCGCCCATCGGCACGCAGCCGTTGGTCAGGCCCTTGGCCACCGTCATCAGGTCCGGCGTGACGCCGAAGGTCTGCGCCGCGAAGGGCTGGCCGGTGCGGCCGAAGCCGGTGATGACCTCGTCGAAGATGAGCAGGATGCCGTGCTTGTCGCAGATCTCGCGCAGGCGCTGCAGGTAGCCTTGCGGCGGGATCAGCACGCCGGTCGATCCGGCGACCGGCTCGACGATCACCGCGGCGATCGTCGACGCGTCGTGCAGCGCGACGAGCTGCTCGAGCTCGTCGGCGTACTCGGCGCCGTGCGCCGGCTGGCCGACGCTGAACGCGTTGCGCGCCGGGTCATGCGTGTGGCGGATGTGGTCGACGCCGGCGAGCAGGGTGCCGAACATCTTGCGGTTGCCGACGATGCCGCCGACCGAGATGCCGCCGAAGTTGACGCCGTGGTAGCCGCGCTCGCGGCCGATCAGGCGCGTGCGCGACGCGTCGCCGCGCACGCGGTGGTAGGCGATCGCCATCTTCAGCGCGGTCTCGACCGACTCGGAACCCGAGTTCGTGAAGAACACCTTGCCCATGCCGGCCGGCGCGATCTTCGCGACCCGGTCGGCGAGCTCGAAGGCCTTCGGGTGCGCCATCTGGAACGGCGGCGCGAAGTCCATCTCGGCGGCCTGGTCCTGGATCGCCTGCACGATCTTCGGCCGGCCGTGACCGGCGTTGACGCACCACAGCCCGGCGACGCCGTCCAGGATCTGGCGCCCCTGGTCGTCCCAGTAATGCATGCCCGACGAGCGGGCGAGCAGGCGCGGCGACTTCTTGAACTGGCGGTTCGCCGTGAAGGGCATCCAGTAGGCGTCGAGTTCGGGGCGCATGTTGATCTCCGGGTGAGGCAGGGGCTGCACGGGCGTTCGCACGGCAACGCCGATAGTCTAGAGAAGGCGTTGCGCAATGTGCTTGCGCCATCGCCGCGGGAAAGCCCGCGGCCACGCAATATCATGCGGCATCGAAGCAGCGCCACGCCACGAGATGCGAATTTCAGCCGAACCGCCGCAACGCCATGCGTCGCTGGACAGCATCGACCTGGCGATCCTCGACGAGCTGCAGCGCGACGGACGCTTGTCGAACGTCGAGCTAGCGCAGCGCGTGCACCTGTCGCCGTCGGCCTGCCTGCGCCGCGTCAAGGCGCTCGAGGACGGCGGCGTCATCGCCCAGTACGTGGCGCTGCTGAACCCCAAGGCGGTGGGACGGCATGGCCTGAGCTACACCATCGTCAACCTCGACAGCACCCAGCCGCACCGGCTCGAGGCCTTCGAGCGCGCGGTGCGCGACGTGCCCGAGATCCTGGACTGCTTCTACGTCGCCGGTGCGAACGACTACCTGGTGCGCTTCACCTACCGCGACGCCGAGGACCTGGAGCGCTTCCACGCCGAGGTGCTGCCGCGCCTGCCCGGCGTGATGCGATCGAACTCGATGCTCGTGTTGCGCACCGTGAAGCGGACCACGGCACTGGTGCTCTAGGAGCCTGTCGGGCTTTGGGCGCGGGCCCAACCCAAAGCCCGACAGGCTCCTGGTCAGCGCGCCGGTTCAGGCGGCGCGGCCCGGCTGCGCGGCCAGGCGGGCGCAGAGGTAGGTCCAGACGAAGTTCGCCGCGGCGTTGCTCGTCAGTTCGGCATGGTCATAGGCGGGCGCGACCTCGACGCAGTCCATGCCGACGAAGGGCAGCCCGGCCGTCTCCTCGAGCAGCGTCAGCACCTGGTTCGTGCTCAGGCCGCCGGGCTCGGGGGTGCCGGTGCCGGGCGCGAAGGCCGGGTCCAGGCAGTCGATGTCCAGGCTCAGGTACAGCGGCGGCCGGTCATGTTCGGCCAGGCGCGCACGGATCGCATCCAGCACCGGCGCGAGCTGCGCCGCGTTCTCGCGCCCGCGCAGTTCGCGCGCCTCGAAGACCAGCCCGCCGCGCTCGCGCACGTAGTCGCGCGCTGCGCGTTCGGCGGCCGAGCGGATGCCGATCTGGAGGAAGCAGGGCGCCAGCACCAGACCTTCCTCGAAGGCCTCGTGGACCCAGGTGCCATGGCCGCTCGGCTCGCCGAAATGGTCGGTCCAGGTGTCGCAATGGGCGTCGAAGTGGATCACCGCGAGCGGCCGGCCGAGCCAGGCGCGGTACTCGCGCAGCAACGGCAGCGTGATCGAGTGGTCGCCGCCGAGCCAGGCCATGTGGTGGCGCCGGATCAGCGCCGCGGCGAGCGGCTGCAGCGCGCCGCGCATCGCGGCCAGCGAGGTGTTGGGCAGCGCCAGGTCGCCGGCGTCGCCGAGATGGCCGAGCGGGCTGCAGTCGAACAGCGGGTGGGTGCCGTCGCACAGCATGTGGCTGGCCTCGCGGATCGCGCGCGGGCCGAAGCGGGCGCCGGGACGGTTCGTCGTCGAGCCATCCCAGGCGATGCCGGCCACCGCGTACGGCAGCCCCTCGGCCGCCGGCGGTGCCTTCAGGAAACGGTGATCGGAGAGAAAGGCAAAGGAGCTCATCGCGGCCCGGGTCAGGGTGAAGCCAACGGATGATACGGAGGCCATCGCGCGGCGTTCGGCGGCCCGGCGCGAGTCGCTTCGCAGGACGCAGCAGGGCGCGCGCGGCCGCACCGTTCTCGCATCGCGAACTTCTTTTATCGCAATGTGCAAAATGGACGCGCTGCGCCGCAACAAAATCCGGCATATGAGAAAACGCAGCTCCACATGGCGAAACGAATGGCGCAAGTCGTTGATTTATTGGGTCTGTCTCTTTTGTCTTATATAAGACAGAAGTCTTCCCATGCGGCGGTGCAGCAGCTACGCTGGAGGCGATTTCCTCTTCTTCGTCACCAGGAGTTATCGCGATGAACACTGCAAGCCGTGAACAGCAAGCCGCCGCCCTCGAGAAGGACTGGGCCCAGAACCCGCGCTGGAAAGGCATCCAGCGCGGCTACAGCGCCGCCGACGTCGTGCGCCTGCGCGGCTCGGTCCAGATCGAGCACACGCTGGCCAAGCGCGGCGCCGAAAAGCTCTGGACGCTGATCAACACCGAGCCCTTCGTCAACACCCTCGGCGCGCTCACCGGCAACCAGGCGATGCAGCAGGTCAAGGCCGGGCTGAAGGCGATCTACCTGTCGGGTTGGCAGGTCGCCGGCGACGCCAACAGCAACGGCGAGATGTACCCCGACCAGAGCCTGTACTCGGTGGACTCGGTGCCGAAGGTCGTCAAGCGCATCAACAACACGTTCGCGCGCGCCGACCAGATCCAGTGGAGCGAGGGCAAGAACGACGTCGACTTCTTCGCCCCCATCGTCGCCGACGCCGAGGCCGGGTTCGGCGGCGTTCTCAACGCCTTCGAGCTGATGAAGTCCATGATCGACGCCGGTGCCGCCGGCGTCCACTTCGAGGACCAGCTCGCCAGCGTCAAGAAGTGCGGCCACATGGGTGGCAAGGTGCTGGTGCCGACGCGCGAGGCCGTGGCCAAGCTCGTCGCCGCGCGCCTCGCGGCCGACGTGATGGGCACGCCGACGATCCTGCTCGCGCGCACCGACGCCGAAGCGGCGGACCTCGTGACCAGCGACGTCGACGACAACGACAAGCCCTTCATGACCGGCGAGCGCACGGTCGAGGGCTTCTTCAAGACGCGCAACGGCCTCGAGCAGTCGATCAGCCGCGGCCTGGCCTACGCGCCCTACGCCGACCTGATCTGGTGCGAGACCGGCAAGCCCGACCTGGCTTTCGCGAAGGCCTTCGCCGACGCGATCCACGCCAAGTTCCCGGGCAAGCTGCTGGCCTACAACTGCTCGCCGTCGTTCAACTGGAAGAAGAACCTCGACGACGCGACGATCGCCAAGTTCCAGCGCGAACTCGGCGCGATGGGCTACAAGTTCCAGTTCATCACGCTCGCCGGCTTCCACGCGCTGAACTACTCGATGTTCGATCTCGCCTACGGCTATGCGCGCAACAACATGAGCGCCTTCGTCGAGCTGCAGGAGAAGGAATTCGCCGCGGCCGAACGCGGCTTCACCGCGGTGAAGCACCAGCGCGAGGTCGGCACCGGCTACTTCGACGCGGTGACGACGACGATCGAGCGCGAGGCCTCGACTGCGGCGCTGAAGGGCTCGACCGAGGACGAGCAGTTCTTCGACAAGAAGCACGCGTGAAGCCACGGGGCCGGCCCGCGCGGGCCGGCCAGCGGCGCGGCGGCGTCGGCCCGCGCGTGCGGGACACGCCCGGGCCGGCTTTCGCACTCAGTCCGCCGCGGCCAGCGTGACCTCGACCTGGCGCGTCTTGCCCGCGCGCCATACGCTGAGCGTGACGCGGTCGCCCGGGCTGCGGTCCTCGAACAGCGAAAGCATGTCGTCGAGACTCCCGACCGCGACGCCGTCGACCGCGGTGATCACGTCGCCGGAGACGATCTGGTCGCCACGACCCTGGCGGAAGGGCACCAGGCCGGCGCGCGCCGCGGGGCTGCCGGGCCGGACCTGGATCAGCGCGACGCCGCGTGGCAGGTCGAGCGCGCGCGTCAGCGCCGGCGGGCCGGCGGTGATGCCTATCGCCGGGCGCACGACGCGGCCGTCGCGGATCAGCCGCGGCACGATGCGATTCACCTCGTCCACCGGAATCGCGAAGCCGATGCCGGCGTTGGCGCCGCTCGGGCTGTAGATCGCGGTGTTGACGCCGATCAGCCGGCCCGCGCTGTCGAGCAGTGGGCCGCCCGAGTTGCCGGGGTTGATCGCCGCGTCGGTCTGGATCACGCCGCGGATCGTGCGCTGCGTCACGGAGTCGATCTCGCGGTTGAGCGCGCTGACGATGCCGGTGGTCAGCGTCTGGTCGAGCCCGAACGGGTTGCCGATCGCGTAGACCTTCTGGCCGACGAGCAGGTCGCGGCTGGTGCCCAGCGGGATCGGCGGCAGCTTGGCACGCGGCACGTCGATCTTCAGCACCGCGAGGTCGCGGTCGGGGAAGGCGCCGACCAGCGTCGCCTGGTGCGTGCTGTGGTCGGACAGCGTCACGCGCGCCGCGTTCGCGCCCTGGATCACGTGGAAATTGGTGACGATGTGCCCCTGCGTGTCCCAGATGAAACCGGTGCCGGTGCCGCTGGGCACCTCCTGCACGTTCATCGAGAACAGGTCGCGCTGGGTCGACAGCGTCGTGATGTGCACGACCGACGGCGAGACGCGCCGGAACACGTCGATGTTGTTCAGCTCGTCGGCGG
>MEGM01000082.1:20182-27623 GCA_001725505.1 Rubrivivax sp. SCN 70-15
CGCCGGCGCGACGAGGAAGGCGACGCCGGCCGCCGCGAGCACGAGCATGATCGCCAGGGTCAGGCTGGGGAAGCGGTCGGGCAGGCGCGGTGGCTTCATCGGCGGCAGTGACGGCGTTGCAGGCCGCCAGCGTAACCGCGCGTCGATGCCCCTGGGTTAAGCGGCGGTGAAGCGCTCAGGCGACGACATAGGCCGCCGCGCCGGTGGCGATCAGCGTGCCTTCGTCGTTGACGAGCCGCATCTGGGTCGAGCCGATGCGCCCGCCCAGTCGCGTGACCTCGCCATGGGCGACGAAATGCCGGCCCAGGCCCTGGCGCAGAAAGTCCGTGCGCAGGTCGATGGTGCCCATCTTCGAGAAGCGCTGCGTCACCTGCAGCATGCTGTCGTGCGGGTGGCGCTCGGCGATCGCGACCATCAGCGCCAGGCCGCCGAGCGCGTCGAGCACGGACGAGATCACGCCGCCGTGGAGCCGGCCGTAGGTGTAGTGGCCGACGAGCTCAGGCCGCATCGCGAAGCGCAGCCGCACGTCGCCGGGCACGAGCGATTCGACCTTCAGCCCGAGCAACTGGTTGAACGCGATGTGGCGCTCGAACAGCTCGACCAGTGCCGCGTCGAGCCTGGCCTGCTCGGCGGCGTCGCGGTGGACGGGCGCCGTCATGCGCGCAGCCCCAGCCGCGCACGTGCCTCGGCCGGGCTCGCGACCTCGCGCCCGGCGCGGCGCGCGCAGGCGGCCAGCGCCTCGATCAGCACGCCGTTGCCGGATGCGCGCTCGCCGCCGGGCAGGTAGAAGGTGTCCTCCAGGCCGGTGCGCAGCATGCCGCCGAGTTCGGCCGTCCTCTGGTGCACCGGCCAGATCTCGGCGCGGCCGATCAGCGTGGTCTGCCAGACCGCGTTCGGCGGCGCATAGCGCGGCAGCAAGACCAGCAGCTCGGCGTCGCAGGGCATGCCGCTGGCCACGCCCATCACGAAGTTGACTTCGGGCACGCCGCTGAACATCCCCGCCTTCAGGTACATGCCGACGCTGCGCACGATGCCGACATCGAAGCACTCGAACTCGGGGTGGATGTGCAGCTCGTTCATCACGTCGAGCATCGCCTGCACCTTGGCCACCGGGTTGTCGAAGACCATCGGCGGCCAGGCCCAGTGGCCGTCGTCCTTGATCTTCAGGTAGTTCAGGCTACCGGCGTTGCAGGCCGCGGCTTCGGGCTTCACGCGGCGCAGGCAGGCGACCGGGCCCGAGATGTCCTTGCCGACGACACCGGTGGTCAGGTTGATGATCACGCCCGGACAGGCGTCGCGGATCGCGCCGACCACGGCCTCGGCGATGTCGGGGTCCCAGCTCGGCATGTGGCCCTGGCCGGGCTCCTGCGAGCGCAGGTGCACGTGCATGATGCTGGCGCCGGCGTTGAAGGCGTCGCGCGCCTCGGCCGCCATCTGTGCCGGCGTCACCGGCACCGGGTGCTGCTTCGGGTTCGTCAGCACGCCGGTCAGCGCGCAGGTCAGGATGGCCTTGTCGTGGGTGATTCCGTCGGTCATTCGGCGATCTCCAGTTCGACGAGCAGGGTGCCGGCAGCCACCGTGTCCCCGGCCCCGGCGTGGACGGCGCGCACGGTGCCCGCGGCGGCGGCGTTGAGCCACATCTCCATCTTCATCGCCTCGACGCAGACCAGCGGCTGGCCGGCCGCGACGCGGTCGCCGACGGCCACGCGCAGTCGGGCGACGACGCCGGCCACCGGCGCACAGGCGCGGCCCGGGTCGGCGCTGCGGCCCTGGGTGGGGCAGGGCGAGGGCTCGCCGAACGTGAACGCGGCGCCGTCGATCGACAGATGGAGCAGCGCTCCGTCGCGCACCGCAGCCGCGCTGCGCGTCACGCCGTCCAGCGTGTAGCGCACGCGGCCGTCGGCCAACGCATGGACCGTCACGCCGTCGGGCGGCGCGCGCAGCGTGTGCCGCTCGCCGTCGCATTCCAGCGTCAGGTCGAAGCTGGCGACGCTAGCCGGCCGTGCGCCGGCCGCCGGCGCCAGCAGCGCGGCGGCGAGCCGCCAGGTGGCGTCGCTGGCGGCCTGGCGCCGCAGCAGCGCCTCGCCGGACGCGGCCCATTCGTCGAGCCGCGTCGTCGTCATCGCTACGGCCCTGAACTGCGGGTGGTCGAGCAGGTCGCGCAGGAAGCGGCCGTTGTTGCGCGGCCCGAGCAACGGTGCGTCCTCGAGCGCGCGCGTCAGCCGGCGGATCGCGTCGTTGCGGTCGCGGCCGTGGGCGACGAACTTGGCGACCATCGCGTCGTACCAGGGCGTGATCGCGTCGCCCTCGGCGATGCCGTGGTCGATGCGCACGCCGCCGGGCCGGGTGCCGTCCATCGTCTCGGCGCGCTCGGGGCGCCAGCCGGCGATGCGGCCGGTCTGCGGCGTCCAGCCGTCGTAGGGGTCCTCGGCATAGAGCCGCGCTTCGATCGCATGGCCGCTGAAGCTGACCTGGTCCTGCGTCAGCGGCAACGGCTCGCCGGCCGCGACGCGCAGCTGCCATTCGACGAGATCGAGCCCGGTGATGCATTCGGTGACCGGATGCTCGACCTGCAACCGCGTGTTCATCTCGAGGAAGTGGTGCTTCATCGCCGCGTCGACGATGAACTCCACCGTGCCGGCGCCGCGGTAGCCCACCGCCAGCGCCGCGGCCACCGCGTCGCGGCCCATCGCGGCGCGCATCGCGGCGTCGACCACCGGCGACGGCGCCTCCTCGATCACCTTCTGGCGCCGCCGCTGCGCGCTGCAGTCGCGCTCGCCCAGGTGCAGGGCATGGCCGTGCGCGTCGGCGAAGACCTGGATCTCGATGTGCCGGCCGTCGGCGATCAGCTTCTCGAGCATCAAGCGGGCGTCGCCGAAGGCGCTGCCCGCCTCGCGCCTCGCGCCGGCCAGCGCCTCGGGCAGCTCGGCCAGCGTGCGCACCAGCCGCATGCCGCGCCCGCCGCCGCCGGCCACCGCCTTGACGAGCAGCGGCAGGCCGAGCTTCGCGGCCTCGCTCGCGAGCCGCTCGTCGCTCTGGTCCTCGCCCAGGTAGCCGGGCGCGCAGGGCACGCCGGCGGCCTGCATGCGACGCTTGGCGCCCGCCTTGTCGCCCATCGCGCGGATCGCCTCCGGCGGCGGGCCGATGAAGACCAGGCCGGCGTCGGCGCAGGCCTGGGCGAAGTCGGCGCGCTCGGACAGGAAACCGTAGCCCGGGTGCACCGCGTCGGCGCCGGTGCGCCGCGCCGCGGCGAGCAGCGCCTCGATGTTCAGGTACGAATCCGAGGCCGGCGCGGCGCCGATGCGAACCGCCTCGTCCGCCTGGCGCACGTGCAGCGCGCTCGCGTCGGCATCGCTGCAGACCGCCACCGTGCGGTAGCCCAGGCGCCGTGCGGTGCGCATCACGCGGCAGGCGATCTCCCCCCGGTTCGCGATCAGGATCTTGCCGAAGCTCACTGCGGAACCCAGCTCGCCTTGCGCTTGGCCAGGAACGCGGTCGTGCCTTCCAGCCCCTCGGCGCCGAGCGCGGCCTTCGAGAACACCTCGGCTGCCTCGTGCACCAGCGAGGCCGGGGCGTGGAAGCGCGCCTTGGCCATTAGCGCCTTGGTCGCGGCCACGGCACCGGGAGCGCATTGCAGGATCTCGTGGACGACGGCGGCGAGCGCGTTGTCCAGCGCGCCGGACGCATGCACGGCGTGGACCAGGCGCAGGTCCAGCGCCGCGTTGGCGTCGAGCCGGCCGCCGGTGACGGCCAGGCGCCGCGCTTCGGAATAGCCCAGCCGCTCGACGAGGAAGGGCGCGATCTGCGCCGGCACCACGCCGAGGCTGGTCTCGGGCAGCCTGAACACCGCGCCGGTGCCGGCGAGCGCGACGTCGGCGACGCAGGCCAGGCCCAGGCCGCCGCCCATCACCGTGCCTTCGAGCACGGCGACGAGCGCGAGACCGGTGTTCGCGAACGCGACGCAGAGCTCGCCGAACGCGGCGTTGATCTTGGCCACCGCATCGGGGTCGTCGGCCAGCCGGGCACGCGCTCCGGCCATGTCCTTCAGGTCGGCACCGGCGCAGAAATGGCCACCGGCGCCACGCAGCACGATCACGCGCGTGAGGCCGTCGGCCTCGGCGGTGGCGAGGGCTTCGCGCAGCTCGAGCACCATCGCGAGCGACATCGCGTTGCGCACCTCGGGGCGGTTCAGCGTGAGGTGCAGCACCGCGCCATCGTGACGAACGAGCAATGTGTCCAAGCGATTCTCCAAGTGCGATCAACGCAGCGCGGTCGAGCGGGAAGCCGCTGCGGGCGTGGTCATGTCCTGCCGGGGAGCGTGCCTTCGAGCTTGCAGATGATGCCCAGCATCACCTCGTCGGCGCCGCCGCCTATCGAGACCAGGCGCGAATCGCGGTAGGCCTGCGAAACCGGATTGTCCCAGGTGAAACCCATGCCGCCCCAATACTGCAGGCAGGCGTCGGTGACCTCGCGGCTGAGGCGGCCGCATTTCAGCTTGGACATGCTCGCGAGCTTGGTCACGTCCTTGCCGCCGACGTACATCTCGACCGCGCGGTAGGTCAGCGCGCGCAGCGCCTCGACTTCGGTGCGCAGCTCGGCGAGCCGGTAATGGACGACCTGGTTGTCCAGGATGCTCTTGCCGAAGGCCTTGCGCTCGCGAGTGTAGGCGATGGTCTGGTCGATGAGCCGGTCCAGGCTGCGCAGCGAACTGGCCGCGCCCCACAGCCGCTCTTCCTGGAACTGCAGCATCTGGAAAGTGAAGCCCAGCCCTTCCTGGCCGATCAGGTGGCGCTTGGGCACGCGCACGTCGTCGAAGAACAGCTGCGCGGTGTCGCTGCTGTTCATGCCGATCTTCCTGATCTTGTGCTTCGTGATGCCCGGGGCGTCCATCGGCACGACGATCAGGCTCTTGTTCTTGTGCGGCGGACCGTCGCTGGTGTTCGCGAGCAGGCAGCACCAGTCGGCCTTCAGGCCGTTGGTGATCCACATCTTGCTGCCGTTGATGACGTAGTCGCCGCCGTCGCTGCGCGCGGTGGTCTTCACCGCCGCGACGTCGCTGCCGCCGCCGGCCTCGCTGACGCCCAGGCAGGCGACGACGTCGCCGGCGATCGTCGGCGCGAGGAATTCGCGCTTGAGTTCGTCCGAGCCGAAGCGCGCCAGTGCCGGCGTGGCCATGTCGGTCTGCACGCCGATCGCCATCGGCACGCCGCCGCAGTTGCACTGGCCGAGCGCTTCGGCCATGACCATCGAGTAGCTGAAGTCCAGCCCGGCGCCGCCATATTCCTCGGGGTACTTCAGCCCCATCAGGCCCAGGTCGCCGAGCTTCTTGAAAAGCGCGTGGCTGGGGAACTCCTCGGCAGCCTCCCATTCGGCGACGTGGGGGTTGATCTCCCTGTCGCAGAACCTGATCACCGTGTCCTCGATCTGGCGATGTTCGGTCGTGAACTTCATGCGCTGTCTCCTTGCTACATCCGGGCCACGCCGAAGGTGTTCTGGCGCAGGGTTCGTCGGGCCGCGTCGCGTGCCAGGTCCAGGCACAGGCCGAGCAGCCGGCGCGTGTCGCGCGGGTCGACGATGCCGTCGTCCCAGAGACGCGCGGTGCCGAACAGCGCCGCGCTCTCGGCGTCCAGGCGCAGGCGCAGCGCGTCGCTCATCGCGGCCAGCGCCGCGTCGTTCGCCGGCAGTCCCATGCGTTCGAGCTTGTTGCGGTTCAGGATGTCCATCACCTTGGCCGCCTGTGCGCCGCCCATCACCGCGGTGCGGGCGCTCGGCCAGGCGAAGATGAAGCGCGGGTCGAAGCCGCGCCCGCACATGCCGTAGTTGCCGGCGCCGTAGCTGCCGCCGAGCACGACGGTGAACTTCGGCACGCGCGCGTTCGCCACCGCCTGGATCATCTTGCTGCCATGCTTGATCGCGCCGGCCTGCTCGGCCGCGCGGCCGACCATGTAGCCGGTGGTGTTCTGCAGGAAGACCAGGGCCGTGCCGCTCTGGTCGCAGAGCTGGATGAACTGCGCCGCCTTCGTGCTGCCGCTCGGCTGGATCGGCCCGTTGTTGCCGACGATGCCCACCGCGTGCCCGTGCAGCCGGGCGTGGCCGCAGACCGTGTCGGCGCCGTAGCCGGCCTTGAACTCGAGGAAGTCCGAGCCGTCGACGAGCCGCGCGACGACCTCGCGCACGTCGTAGGGCTCGCGCTCGTCGGCCGGCACCACGCCCAGCAGCTCGTCGGCCGGGAACAGCGGTTCGGGCACGGCCCTGCGTTCGGGAACCCTGTCCCAGGGCAGCTTGTCGACCAGCTCGCGCGTCAGCGCGATCGCATGGGCATCGTTCTCGGTCAGGTATTCCCCCAGTCCGGTGACCTCGGCGTGCATCGTGGCGCCGCCGAGTTCCTCTTCGGTCGCGTCCTCGCCGATCGCGGCCTTCACCAGCGGCGGCCCGGCGAGGTAGATGCTGGAGCGCCCGCGCACCAGCACCACGTAGTCGCTGAGCCCCGGGAGGTAGGCGCCGCCGGCGGTCGACGCGCCGTGCACCACCGCGATCTGCGGAATGCCCGCCGCCGACAGTCGCGCCTGGTTGGCGAAGGTGCGGCCGCCGTCGACGAAGATCTCGGCCTGGTACATCAGGTTCGCACCGCCCGACTCGACCAGCGCGATCAGCGGCAGCCTGTTCTCGGCCGCGAGCTCCTGCGCGCGCAGCGCCTTCTTCAGCCCCATCGGCGCAACCGTGCCGCCCTTGACCGCGCTGTCGCTGGCCGAGACCAGCACGCGCTTGCCGGCGACGACGCCGATGCCGACGATGCTGCCGCCGCCGAGCACGCTCTTCCTGCCGTCGTCGTCGTGCATGCCCAGGCCCGCGAGCGGGCTGAGCTCGACGAACTCGCTGCCGCGGTCGATCAGCCGCGCCACCCGCTCGCGCGGCAGCAGCTGGCCGCGGGCCTCGAACTTGTCGCGCTTGCTCGCCGACTCGGCGACGACCTTGGCTTCGAGCGCGCGCACCTCGGCGAGGCGCTCTTCCATGCGCTGCGCGTTGGCCTGGAAGGCGGGTGAGCGTGGGTCGAGCCGGGTGGCAAGGACAGGCATGCTCAGATCCGGCCGAAACAGGCGCACGACGACCGCGGACCTGTTCGCCGCCGCGAAAGGCTCCCGGTCAGCGGCAGGCGCCGGCCCGTTGCCGGCCTTCGTGGTCCGCTTCCGCGAGCGCCGCTGCGGCAGGTCGCTGGCGGCACCCGCGTTCTCCGGGCCACGCTTGCGGGCCCCCGCCTGGGCAGGCTTGTCCCGGTGGCTTCAACACCGGCGTTTTCGTGCTCACGCCCCGGCGACCGCGAATGGGCCCTGCGCCCGCGGGTACCCCCACCGCCCTGCGAGACCGTCGGTGGCGTGCGTCGAGGGGCCGGCCCTCGGTGGTGGCAGGAGACGGTTGTTCGGGGGTGCGGGCGCAGGGCCCA
>MEGM01000083.1:0-376 GCA_001725505.1 Rubrivivax sp. SCN 70-15
GCTCGAAGCCTACAACTACACCACGGATACAGGCGCGGCCACGCTGAACGACTACGCGCGCACCAACGATCCGTTCGCGCGCGACTCAAATCGTAGGGCGTGAGCTCGACGGTGACCTTGTCGCCGGGCAGGATGCGGATGTAGTGCATCCGCATCTTCCCGGAGATATGGCCGAGCACCACATGTCCGTTTTCCAACTTCACGCGAAAGGTTGCGTTGGGAAGATTCTCCAGAATCTCACCCTGCATCTGGATGGCGTCGTCCTTCGACATCTCAGCTCGTCTTGAAGTTGGCCTTCTTCAGCAGACTCTCGTACTGCTGGCTCATCACGTAGCTTTGCACCTGGGCCCAGAAGTCCATCGTCATGACGACGATG
>MEGM01000083.1:433-12289 GCA_001725505.1 Rubrivivax sp. SCN 70-15
CCGAAGTAGAACGGGACGTTGTACTTCAGCACCAGAAATTCGGGCAGCAGGCAGACCGCGGTAATGTAGATCGCACCGGCCAGCGTCAGGCGCGACAGGATCCGGTCGATGTGCTTGGCCGTCTGCTCGCCCGGGCGGATGCCCGGGATGAAGGCGCCGCTCTTCTTCAGGTTGTCGGCCGTCTCGCGGCTGTTGAAGACGAGCGCGGTGTAGAAGAACGAGAAGAACACGATCATCGTCGCGTACAGCAGCACGTAGATCGGCTGGCCCGGCGACAGCGCGGCCGAGACGTCCTTCAGCCACTGCAGCCCCTGCCCGGTCGCGAACCAGCCCACCACGGTGGCCGGCAGCAGGATGATCGACGACGCGAAGATCGGCGGGATCACGCCGGACATGTTCAGCTTCAGCGGCAGGTGCGACGACTGTCCGCCGTAGACCTTGTTGCCGACCTGGCGCTTGGCGTAGTTCACCAGGATCTTGCGCTGACCGCGCTCGACGAACACGACGACGAAGGTCACGGCGACGATCACGGCCAGGATGAACAGGCTGACGACGATGCTCATCGATCCGGTGCGCACCAGCTCGAACAGGCCGCCGATCGAATTCGGCAGGCCGGCAACGATGCCGGAGAAGATGATGATCGAGATCCCGTTGCCCAGGCCGCGCTCGGTGATCTGCTCGCCCAGCCACATCAGGAACATCGTGCCGGCGACCAGGCTGACGACCGCAGTCATGCGGAAGCCGAAGCCGGGCGCGAGAACGAGGCCGGGCGAGCCTTCGAGCGCGAGCGCGATGCCCAGCGACTGGAAGATCGCGAGCACGAGCGTGCCGTAGCGCGTGTACTGGGTGATCTTGCGCCGGCCCGACTCGCCTTCCTTCTTCAGCGCCTCCAGCGACGGCACGACGTAGGACATCAGCTGCATGATGATCGATGCACTGATGTACGGCATGATGCCGAGCGCGAACACGGTGAACCGCGACAGCGCACCGCCACTGAACATGTTGAACAGGTTCAGGATCCCGCCCTGGCCCTTGAACAGCTGCTGGAGCTGGTTCGGGTCGATGCCTGGGACGGGAATGTGCGCGCCGATGCGATACACCACCAGCGCCAGCATCAGGAAGACGATGCGACGCCGCAGGTCGCCGTACTTCCCGCCCTTGGCCAGCTGGTTCGCCGAAGTTGCCACGTCGCTCCTCAGGCCACGGAACCGCCGGCGGCCTCGATGGCCGCCTTCGCGCCTGCCGTCGCGCCAATGCCCTTGAGCACGATCTTGCGCGAAAGTTCGCCCGACTTGATGACCTTGACGGTCTTGACCAGCTCGCGCACGAGCCCGGCGGCCTTCAGCGTGAGCAGGTCCACCTCGTCGACCGCCAGGCGCTGCAGATCGGACAGCGTCACTTCGCCGTTGAACTTGAGCTGCGCCGACTTGAAGCCGCGCTTGGGCAGGCGGCGCTGCAGCGGCATCTGGCCGCCCTCGAAGCCGACCTTGTGGAAGCCGCCGGCACGCGACTTCTGACCCTTGTGACCACGGCCGGCGGTCTTGCCCAGGCCGGATCCGATGCCGCGGCCGACACGGCGACGCGCCTTCTTGCTGCCGTCGGCAGGCTTGATCGTGTTGATTTCCATCACAGCACCTGTACCAGGTACGAGACCTTGTTGATCATGCCGCGCACCGCCGGCGTGTCTTCGAGCTCGCGCTGGCTGTTCAGCTTGCGCAGGCCCAGCCCGCGCACGGTGTCGCGGTGCGACTGGCGCGTGCCGGCCACGCTCTTGACGAGCTTGACCGTGAGGGTCTTCTTCTCGGACATCGGGTTCTCTCCTGCTCGGCGATCAGTTGAAGAGGTCTTCGACCGACTTGCCACGCTTGGCCGCGACTTCGGCCGCGGTCGTCGAGCGCTTCAGTGCGTCCAGCGTGGCGCGCACCATGTTGTACGGGTTGCTCGAGCCCAGGCTCTTGGCGACGATGTCGGTCACGCCCATCACCTCGAACACTGCGCGCATCGGGCCGCCGGCGATGATGCCGTCACCCGGCTTGGCCGGCGCCATCAGCACCTTGGCCGCACCATGCTCGCCACGCACGTTGTGATGGATGGTGCCGTTGCGCAGCGCCACCTTGACCATGTTGCGGCGCGCGGACTCCATCGCCTTCTGGACGGCGACCGGCACTTCCTTGGCCTTGCCCTTGCCCATGCCGATGCGGCCGTCGCCGTCGCCGACCACGGTCAGCGCCGCGAAACTCAGCGTACGGCCACCCTTCACCACCTTGGTGACACGGTTGACCGCAATCATCTTTTCCTTCAGGCCGTCGTCGTTGGCTTCGGTCTGGGCGCGGGGGGTGAACTTTGCCATATGAGGTCTTCCTTCTCTGCGCTCAGAACTGCAGGCCGGCTTCGCGCGCCGCCTCGGCCAGCGCCTTCACGCGGCCGTGGTAGGCGAAACCCGAGCGGTCGAACGCCACCTTCTCGATGCCGGCGGCCTTGGCCTTCTCGGCGATGCGGCGGCCGATGATCGACGCGGCGGCGGCGTTGCCACCCTTGCCGGCCGCGCCGATCTGCTCGCGCACGTCCTTCTCGGCCGTCGAGGCGCTCGCGAGCACCCGGCAGCCGTCGTCGGAGATGACGCTGGCGTAGATGTGCAGATTGGAGCGGAACACGGTCAGCCGCGCGACGTTCTGCTGGGCGATGCGCGCCCGGGTCTGGCGCGAACGGCGCAGGCGCTGCTCTTTCTTGGTCATCATCGCAGTCGCTCCTTACTTCTTCTTCGTCTCTTTCAGGGCCACGCGCTCGTCGGCGTAGCGGATGCCCTTGCCCTTGTAGGGCTCGGGCGGACGGAAGGCGCGCACCTCGGCGGCCAACTGGCCGACGACCTGGCGGTCGGCACCCGAGATCACGATCTCGGTCTGCGTCGGCGTGGCGACCTTGATGCCCGCGGGCATGTCCTTGACGACGGGGTGCGAGAACCCGATCTGCAGGTTCAGCTTCTGGCCCTGGGCCTGGGCACGAAAGCCCACGCCGACGAGCGTGAGCTTGCGCTCGAAGCCCTTGCCGACACCGCTCACCATGTTGGCGACGAGCGCCCGCATCGTGCCGCTCATCGCATCGGCCGCGGTGCTGTCGTTGGCGGGGGTGAAGCTGATCGTGCCGCCGTCCTTCTTCACGCTGACCAGAGGGTTCAGCGCGCGCGACAGCGTGCCGTTCGCACCCTTCACCGTGATCTGTTCGGCCGTGATCGCGACGTCCACCCCTGGCGGGACGGCGACCGGCATCTTTCCTACGCGCGACATAGTCGTCTGGTCCTTCCGTTAGGCCACGTAGCAGAGGACTTCGCCACCGACACCGGTCTGGCGAGCCTTGCGGTCGGTCATCACGCCCTTGGGCGTGGTCACGATCGCCACGCCGAGGCCGTTCATCACCTGCGGGATCGCGTCACGACCCTTGTAGATGCGCAGGCCGGGGCGGCTGACGCGCTCGATGCGCTCGATCACCGGACGCCCGGCGTAGTACTTCAGCGCGATCTCGAGTTCGCTCTTGCCGCCGTTGTCGCGGATCGCGAAGCCGTCGACATAGCCTTCGTCCTTCAGCACCTGCGCGATCGCGACCTTCAGCTTGGACGACGGCATCGTGACGACCGCCTTCTCCACGCTCTGCGCGTTGCGGATGCGGGTCAGCATGTCGGCGATGGGGTCACTCATGCTCATAACAAATCTCCTTCGCTTCTCGGCGCTGTCACCAGCTGGCCTTGACCAGACCGGGGATGTCGCCCTTGAAGGCGAGCTCGCGGATCTTGTTGCGACCGAGGCCGAACATGCGGAACGTGCCGCGCGGACGACCGGTCAGTGCGCAGCGGTTGCGCAGACGCGTCGGGTTCGCGTTGCGCGGCAGCTTCTGCAGCTCGAGCCGGGCGGCATAGCGCTCCTCGTCGGAACGCTGCGCGTCGTTGGCGACGGCCTTCAGTTCGGCGTACTTCTTGGCGTACTTGGCGACCAGCTTCTCGCGCTTCTCTTCGCGCTGCTTGAGCGATGTTTTTGCCATCTCTTGCCTTCAGTTCTTGAACGGGAACTTGAACGCGGCGAGCAATGCCTTGCACTCGTCGTCGTTCTTCGCGCTGGTCGTGATGCTGATGTTCATGCCACGGATCGCGTCGATCTTGTCGTACTCGATCTCGGGGAAGATGATCTGCTCTTTGACACCGATGTTGTAGTTGCCGCGGCCGTCGAACGAACGTCCCGAGATGCCGCGGAAGTCGCGCACGCGCGGCAGCGCCACGGTCACGAAGCGGTCCAGGAATTCGTACATGCGCACGCCGCGCAGCGTGACCATGCAGCCGATCGGCACGCCCTCGCGGATCTTGAAGCCGGCGATCGGCTTCTTGCTCTTCGTGACGACGGGCTTCTGGCCGGCGATCTTGGTGAGGTCGCCGACGGCGTTGTCCATCACCTTCTTGTCGGAGACCGCCTCGCTGACGCCCATGTTGAGCGTGATCTTCTCCAGACGCGGAACCTGCATCACCGAGGCGTAGCCGAACTTGGCCATCAACTCGGGGACGATCTTCTCGCGGTAGATGGCCTGCAGGCGGGCCGAGCCGGCCGCCGGGGCCGCTTGAGTCTTTGCCATGTGTCCCTCTAGCCTCAGGCCTTGATCTCTGCGCCGCTCGACTTGAAGACGCGCGTCTTCTTGTCGCCGTCGACCTTGATGCCGACCCGGTCGGCCTTGCCCGTGGCGGCGTTGTAGATCGCCACGTTGGACTGGTGGATCGGCATGGTCTTGTCGACGACGCCGCCGGTCGTGCCCTTCATCGGGTTCGGCTTGACGTGCTTCTTCACGACATTCACGCCTTCGACGACGATGCGCTCGTCGTCGACGCGCTGCGCCACCGTGCCGCGCTTGCCCTTGTCACGGCCGGTCAGCACGATGACCTGGTCGCCCTTGCGAATCTTGTTCATGGTCGGTCCTTTGCGAACGGCGGCGCGTCAGAGCACTTCCGGCGCCAGCGAGACGATCTTCATGAAGCGCTCGGTGCGCAGCTCGCGCGTCACCGGCCCGAAGATGCGGGTGCCGATCGGCTCGAGCTTGGCGTTCAGCAGCACGGCGGCATTGCCGTCGAACTTGACCAGCGAACCATCCTGGCGGCGCACGCCCTTGGCGGTGCGCACGACGACGGCGCTGTAGACCTCGCCCTTCTTGACGCGGCCACGCGGCGCGGCTTCCTTGATGCTGACCTTGATGACGTCGCCGATGCCGGCGTAGCGCCGCTTCGAGCCGCCGAGCACCTTGATGCACATGACGGATTTGGCGCCCGTGTTGTCGGCCACGTCGAGCCGCGATTGCATTTGGATCATTTTGTGTCCCCAACTTGTCCCGTCGTCGCCCGCGAAGGCGCCGCCGGTCAGTCTTGGGCCCGTGTCTGGGTAGATCTGGGCGAATCCGGCTTGCTGCGTGGCGCCGAGAACGGCGTCGGCTGCGGCAAGCCGGCGAAGCTCTCGATTATGCTATGAACAATCCAGATTCGTCAAGCGGCTGCGTTCGGCCACGCAGCCGGGCGCGAAATCAGGCCAGCGCCTTGACCTGGCTCAGCATCGTCTCGGCGTCGCTCACCTCGAACTTGCCCGGCGCCTCGATGTTCAGCGTCTTGACGACGCCGTCGTCGACCAGCATCGAGTAGCGATTCGACCGCAGTCCCATCCCGCGCGCGCTCAGGTCGAGCGTGAGCCCGGTCGCCTGCGTGAAGGTGGCGCTGCCGTCGGCCATCATCCGGACCTTGCCGGCGGTACCGAGCTCGCGGCCCCACGCGCCCATCACGAACGCGTCGTTGACCGACACGCACCAGATCTCGTCGACGCCAGCGGCCTTCAGCGCATCGGCCTTCTCGACGTAGCCCGGAACATGCTTGGCCGAACAGGTGGGCGTGTAGGCGCCGGGCAGCGCGAAGATCGCGATCTTCTTGCCAGCGGTGGCCGCAGCGACGTCGAAACTGTTCGGGCCGACCGAGCAGCCGGGGCCCTCGGTCTCGATGTATTCCTGCAGGCTGCCTGCGGGCAGGCGGTCTCCGACTTTCAGCATGGGGTAGTACTCCTGTGAACCAGCCAATGAAGAGGCGCCGGCCGCGGCGCGCGGCCTCAAGCAAAACGGCCGGGGCTGGAACAGTATCCAGCTTCCGGCCGTTGGCTGCAGACGCGGGTCGTCAGACCAGGTCGGCCTTCTGGATCAAGCGGGTCACGACCCAGGACTTGGTCTTGCTGATCGGGCGGCCTTCGGCGATCTCGACGAGGTCGCCGAGCTTGTATTCGCCCTTCTCGTCGTGCGCGTGGTACTTGCGCGAGCGTGCGACGATCTTGCCGTAGAGCTCGTGCGCGGCACGCCGCTCGACGAGCACCGTCACCGTCTTCGAGCGCTTGTCGCTGACGATGCGGCCGACGAAGGTCCGCGTGTTCTTCAGCGGCGCCGCGGCGGTCGGGGTTCCGGTCTCGGTTGCGCTCATTTGGCAGCCCTCTTCTTTTCGGCCAGGATGGTCTTGACGCGCGCGATGTCGCGCCGCGTCTTGCCCAGCTGGGAATTGTTGGTCAGCGCCTGCGTGGCCTTCTGCATGCGCAGGCCGAAATGGGCCTTGAGCAGATCGGAGACTTCCTTCTCCAGCGCGGCGACGTCCTTGGCGCGCAGTTCAGATGTTTTCATCGTCCGTCTCCTCAGGTACCGACCTGGCGTGCCACGAAGGTGCAGCGCAGCGGCAGCTTGGCCGCGGCGAGCGTGAACGCCTCGCGCGCCAGCGCCTCCGGCACACCGTTGAGCTCGTACAGCACCTTGCCCGGCTGGATCTCGGCGACGTAGTACTCGGGATTGCCCTTGCCGTTGCCCATGCGGACCTCGGCCGGCTTCTGGCTGATCGGCTTGTCCGGGAAGATGCGGATGAAGATGCGTCCACCGCGCTTGATGTGGCGCGAGATCGCGCGACGCGCGGCTTCGATCTGGCGCGCCGTGATCCGGCCACGCTCGGTGGCCTTCAGGCCGAAGTCGCCGAACGACACCGCCGCGCCACGCGTGGCGATGCCGGTGTTGCGGCCCTTTTGTTCCTTGCGGAACTTGCGACGTGCAGGTTGCAGCATCGTTATTCTCCTTTGGTCTCGCCGCCGGCCGGTGCCGCGGCACCCGGCGTGGCGGCGCGGCGGACGCGCTTGACGGCCGGGCCGGGGCTCTTGGCCGCGGCATCGGCGGCCGGCGCCGGGGCACCTTCGGCCGCACGCGGTGCACCACGATCGGCGCCGGGCCGACCCCGGCCGGCGCCAGGGCGTTCGCCCGGGCGCGGACCGCGCCGATTGCGGCGGTCGTCGTCGCCTTCGGTCTTCGCGATCGTCGGCGCCTCGCCATTGGCCAGGCGGTCACCCCGGTAGACCCAGACCTTGACGCCGATGACGCCGTAGGTCGTCTTGGCCTCCGAGAAGCCGTAGTCGATGTCCGCCTTCAGCGTGTGGAGCGGCACCCGGCCTTCGCGGTACCACTCGCAGCGCGCGATCTCGATGCCGTTCAGACGGCCGGAGGACATGATCTTGATGCCCTGCGCACCCAGGCGCATCGCGTTCTGCATCGCGCGCTTCATCGCGCGGCGGAACATGATCCGCTTCTCGAGCTGCTGGGTGATCGAGTCGGCGATCAGCTGGGCATCGATCTCGGGCTTGCGCACCTCCTCGATGTTCACCGCCACCGGCACTTTCAGGCGTCGGCCCAGTTCGGCCTTCAGGTTCTCGATGTCCTCGCCCTTCTTGCCGATCACGACCCCCGGCCGCGCCGAGAAGATCGTGATGCGGGCGTTCTTGGCCGGGCGCTCGATGAGGATGCGCGAGACCGCGGCATTCTTCAGCTTGCCCTTCAGGTACTCGCGCACCTGCAGGTCCTCGGCCAGCATGCCGGCGAAGTTACGGTGATTGGCGAACCAGCGCGAACCCCAGGCACGGGTGACGCTCAGGCGGAAGCCGGTCGGGTGGATTTTCTGTCCCATGTTCTTTCCCAGCTCCTCAGTTGCCGACCGTCACGAAGATGTGGCAGGTGGGCTTGCTGATGCGGTTGCCGCGGCCCTTGGCACGCGCCGAGAAGCGCTTCAGCGTCGCGCCCTGCTCGACGTAGATCGACTTGATCTTCAGCTCGTCGATGTCGGCGCCGTCGTTGTGCTCGGCATTCGCCACCGCGGAGTCGACTGCCTTCTTGATGATCAGCGCGGCCTTCTTCGGCGTGAAGGCCAGGATGTTCAATGCCTGGTCGACCTTCTTGCCGCGGATCATGTCGGCGACGAGCCGGCCCTTGTCCACCGACAGGCGGACGCCACGAACACTTGCTTTGGTTTCCATGGCGCGCCCTTACCTCTTGGCTTTCTTGTCCGCCGGGTGACCCTTGAACAAGCGGGTCAGCGCGAACTCGCCGAGCTTGTGGCCGACCATCTGGTCGGTCACGTAGACCGGGACATGCTGCTTGCCGTTGTGCACGGCCACCGTCAGGCCGATGAACTCGGGCAGGATGGTGCTGCGGCGCGACCAGGTCTTGATCGGCTTCTTGTCCTTGATGGCGGCGGCCTTCTCGACCTTGGCCAGCAGATGGTGGTCCACGAAGGGACCTTTCTTGAGCGAACGGGTCATTTGGTTGACCTCACTTCTTGCGCCGCGAGACGATCATCGTCTGCGTGCGCTTGTTGCTGCGAGTGCGGTAGCCCTTGGTCAGCGTGTTCCACGGCGACACCTGCGGCTTGCCTTCACCGGTGCGGCCCTCGCCACCGCCGTGCGGGTGGTCGACCGGGTTCATCGCGACGCCACGCACCGTCGGGCGGATGCCCTTCCAGCGGATCGCGCCGGCCTTGCCGTACTGGCGCAGGCTGTGCTCTTCGTTGCTGACCGAGCCGATCGTCGCGCGGCAGTCGATGTGGATCTTGCGCACCTCGCCCGAACGCAGCCGGACCTGAGCGTAGATGCCCTCACGCGCCATCAGCGTCACCGAGGCGCCCGCCGAACGCGCGATCTGCGCGCCCTTGCCGGGCAGCATCTCGATGCAATGGATGATCGAGCCGACCGGGATGTTGCGGATCGGCAGCGTGTTGCCCGCCTTGATCGGCGCCTCGGCCCCGGACATCAGCGTCGCGCCGGCTTCTACACCGCGCGGCGCGATGATGTAGCGGCGCTCGCCGTCGGCGTAGCACAGCAGCGCGATGTGGGCGCTTCGGTTCGGGTCGTACTCGATGCGCTCGACCTTCGCCGGAATGCCGTCCTTGTTGCGCACGAAGTCGACGACGCGGTAGTGGTGCTTGTGGCCGCCACCCTTGTGCCGCATCGTGATGTGGCCGTTGTTGTTGCGGCCGGCGTTCTGCTTCTGCGGCTCGAGCAGAGAGGCTTCCGGCGCGCCCTTGTGCAGGTGCTTGTGCACCACCTTCGTCACGGCACGGCGGCCCGGCGACGTCGGCTTGACCTTGATCACAGCCATTTAAGCGGCCTCCCCGGAGAAGTTGAGCTCCTGGCCCGGCTTCAGCGACACGTACGCCTTCTTGACGTGATCGCGGCGACCGATCGACTTGCCGAAGCGCTTGACCTTGCCCTTGTGCACCGTCGTGGCGACCGAAGCCACCTCGACCTTGAACATCAGCTCGACGGCGGCCTTGATCTCGGGCTTGGTCGCGTCGCGCAGCACCTTGAACAGCACCTGGTTCTGCTTCTCGGCGATGCGGGTGGCCTTCTCGGAGATGATCGGCGCCACCAGCACGGTCGCGAGACGACCCTCGTCGTACTTGACGTTGTTCGGATTGATGCGGCTCATGCGAACATCTCCTTGAGCTGCTCGATCGCGCCCTTGGTCACCAGCACCTTCTTGTAGAAGACGAGCGACAGCGGATCGGCGTAGCGCGGCTCGACGACGAGCACGTTGGCCAGGTTGCGCGAGGCCAGCGCGAGGTTGTCGTCGATCTGGTCGGCGATGACCAGCACCGAGTCCAGGCCCATGGCCTTGAACTTGGCGGCGAGCAGCTTGGTCTTCGGGGCGTCGACGCTGATGCTGTCGACCACCGCGAGGCGGCCGTCGCGGGCCAGTTGCGAGAGGATCGACGCCATGCCGGCGCGGTACATCTTCTTGTTGACCTTGTGCGAGAAGTTCTCGTCGGGCCGGTTCGGGAAGATGCGGCCACCGCCACGCCACAGCGGCGAGCTGGTCATGCCGGCGCGCGCGCGCCCGGTGCCCTTTTGGCGGAACGGCTTCTTCGTCGAGTGCTTGACCTCGCCGCGGTCCATCTGGGCGCGGGTGCCCTGGCGCGCGTTGGCCTGGAAGGCCACGACAACCTGGTGCACCAGCGCCTCGTTGTAGTCGCGCGCGAAGACGGTGTCCGGCGCGTCGACCTTGGACGTGGCCTGACCTTGTTCGTTCAGGAGCTCGAGCTGCATCACTGGGCTCCCTTTCCGGCACGCGCCTTGACGGCGGGGCGCACGACCACATGGCCGTTCTTGGCGCCGGGCACGGCGCCGCGCACCAGCAGCAGCGAGCGCGCCTCGTCAACGCGGACGACGTCGAGGTTCTGTGTGGTGACGGTCTCGTCGCCCATGTGGCCCGTCATCTTCTTGCCCGGAAACACGCGGCCCGGATCCTGCGCCATCGAGATCGAGCCCGGCACGTTGTGCGAACGGCTGTTGCCGTGCGACGCGCGCTGCGAGCTGAAGTTGTGGCGCTTGATGGTGCCGGCGAAGCCCTTGCCGATCGAGGTGCCCTGCACGTCGACCTTCTGGCCTGCGGCGAACACGCTCACCGGCAGCACGGCGCCGGGCTTGTACTGGCCGGCGACGTCGGCGGCGACGCGGAATTCCTTCAGGACCTGTCCGGCCTCGACGCCGGCCTTGGCCAGGTGCCCGGCTGCGGGCTTGCTGACGCGGCTGGCCTTGCGGCTGCCGAACGCGACTTGCAGCGCGTCGTAGCCATCGGTGGCGGCCGTCTTGACTTGCGTGACGCGGTTGTTCGACACGTCAAGCACGGTCACGGGGATGGCGTCGCCATCGTCCGTGAAGATGCGCATCATGCCCACCTTGCGGCCCAGCAAGCCGAGCTTTTCGCTCATGCTCATGGTTTTCTCCAGCACCACCACCCAGACGGCGGCAGCGCCTTTGTTCACGATCCCGACATCGATTGGCCGGGGTGAGGATTCCTCGACCAGGAAATCCTGATCGGGAAAAGCCCGCGATTGTAGCAGTTGCGGACGAGCCCGCAACTGCCGTTCGCGTTTACTGCAGCTTGATCTCGACGTCCACGCCGGCCGGCAGATCGAGCTTCATCAGAGCGTCGACGGTCTTGTCGGTCGGGTCGACGATGTCCATCAGACGCTGGTGCGTGCGGATCTCGAACTGGTCGCGGCTCGTCTTGTTGACGTGCGGCGAGCGCAGGATGTCGAAACGCTGCATGCGCGTGGGCAGGGGCACCGGGCCCTTGACGATGGCGCCGGTGCGCTTGGCGGTCTCGACGATCTCCTGCGCCGACTGGTCGATCAGCTTGTAGTCGAAGGCCTTCAGGCGGATGCGGATCTTCTGTTTCGTAGACATGGTGTTCCTCTGATGCAATGTCGTCCGGCAGCCCCTAGGGCTGCCGGCGCTCGGTGCGGACCGAAGGGCGCTTCACGATCCGGGTCTCCCGGTCGTGAAGCGAACCCCCTCGGGGGGCAGATGACGCGGACGCCTCGGCGCCCGCAGTCACCCGGGGGCACCATGTCACTCGATGATCTTCGCGACGACGCCGGCGCCGACGGTGCGGCCACCCTCGCGGATCGCGAAGCGCAGGCCTTCCTCCATCGCGATCGGCGCGATCAGCTTGACCGTGATGCTGACGTTGTCGCCCGGCATCACCATCTCCTTG
>MEGM01000084.1 GCA_001725505.1 Rubrivivax sp. SCN 70-15
TGCAGCTGACGCCGCGCGCCCAGTCCTTGTTGCTGACGGTGCCGCTGCCGACGATGCTGCCGGCGCGCACGTTGCGCGTCTTCGCGAGATGGGCGACGAGCTGGCCGAAATGGAAGGTCATCTCGGGACCGGCGTCGCACAGGCCGACGCGCGCGCCGTTCCAGCGGCTTTCCAGCGCCAGGTGGACGCGCCCGCCCTGCCAGGCCGGGCCGAGCTCGTCGGGCGTCACCGCGACCGGGCCGAACGCGGTCGCGGGCTTGCTCTGCAGGAAGCCGAAGCCCTTGGCGAGCTCGGCCGGGATCAGGTTGCGCAGGCTCCAGTCGTTCACCAGCATCAGCAGCCGGATGCCTTCGAGTGCCTGTTCGGGCGAGGCGCCCATCGCGACGTCGCCGGTGACGATCGCGACCTCGGCCTCGAAGTCGATGCCCCAGGCCTCGTCGGCGAACCTCGCCTCGTCGCGCGGGCCGAGGAAGTCGTCGCTGCCGCCCTGGTACATCAGCGGATCTTCATAGAACGATGCAGGCATCTCGGCGTTGCGCGCGCGCCGCACCAGCTCGACGTGGTTCAGGTAGGCCGAGCCGTCGGCCCATTGGTAGGCACGCGGCAGCGGCGCCATGCACTGCTGCGGGTCGAAGGCGAAGGCATGGCGCGCCTTGCCGCCGTTCAGCGTCGCGTACAGGTCCTCGAGCTGCGGGCTGATGAAGTTCCAGTCGTCGAGCAGCTGCTGCAGCCGCGTCGCGATGCCGGTGGCGTGATGGGCCTGGGCCAGGTCGCGCGAGACGACGACCAGCTGGCCGTCGCGCGAGCCGTCTTTGAGCGTGGCGAGCTTCATCGGTGGGCGGGCAAAGTGTTTCCGGGGCACGCATTGTGTCGCCAGTGGTCGGAGCCCGGCGCGCATGACCGGGCTTGATATATGCAGGGCAGCACCCATCTTCTGCGCAAAGGCGGTGAACCCATGCAAATGCTCTACAACTCCGACAGTTTCGTGGTCGTCCAGTTCGAGGCCGCGGCCGACGCCGAGGCCGGCCCGCTCTCGCGCGGTGGCTACGAGATCGTCGACAAGTTCGCGCGCAAGGAGATCTTCATCGATGGCGCGCTGGCGGAATCGTTCAAGCAGGGCGTGCAGGCGCTGATCGACGCCAGCCCGGACCCGCAGGCGATGGACGACTACATCGAGGGTTACGCGCAACTCGCGCAGCAGCCTCTGACCCTGCATTGACGCCGCCCCCGGCGAAGGGGGGTTTGCAACGGGGCTTGTCGTCCCTGCGCCGCTGCGCCAAGATCGGCCGCATCTGCGTGATGCGTGAAGGGGCGCGATGCCGAAGGGGCTGTCCGATGCCCGCTGGGTGCTGTCGCCGGGGCTGGACCAGGCCCCGGTGCTGGACAGCCTGTGCTCGCATTTCGTCCTTACGCTCACGCTGCGCCAGCCCGGCCACTTCAACCTGCGGCGCGACTGGAACGGCCTGCTCGCGCTGACCGGCCGCCACCTGGTCTGGCCGGTCCCGGTGCTGGGCCGGCTGCGCGCGTTTCTGAACCAGCGCTGTCGCGGCAATGCCCACTGGCGCGGCCACGAGGCGTTGAGCGACGAGGCCTTCATCCAGCGCCACGGTGCGTGGCACGGGCCGTACGAGGAAGGCACGCTGTTCTTCTACGTCGACGAATACATCAAGGACGCGCCCAAGGACCTGCTCGCGGTGCTCGGCGCGACCTGCGAATGGCTGCAGCGCCGGCTGAAGAAGCAGAGCACGCTGGTGCAGAAGAACATCGACGCGCTCGCCGGGCTGCTGCAGCTGAACCCGGCCGAGCGCGCGCTGCTGCTCTACGGCACGCTCGCGCGCTACCAGCGCGAGCTGCGCGGGCTGCTCGTCGAGTTCAAGGTCAGCAACGCGCAGGAGGCCTATGCCGCGATCGCCGCGGTCGCCGGCGTCGAGGCCGCCGACGTCGCCGAGGCGCTGCGTGCGGGCTCGCGCCTCGAACGCATCGGGATGGTCGAGAACCTGATCTCGGAACAGAACATCACCGACCTGGCCGACCTGATGAAGGTCAGCGAGCAGCTGCCGCCGGTGCTGATGCGCGAGTACCGCGGCCCGAACGACCTGATGGCGGTGTTCACCCGCCCGGCGAGCAGGAGCGAGCTGACGCCAGCCGACTTCGCCTTCGTCGACGAGGACACGCGCGTGCTCACCGCGCTGCTGAAGAACGCCACCGAGCGCCGCGAGGCCGGCGTCAACGTGCTGCTCTACGGCCCGCCCGGCACCGGCAAGACCGAGCTCGCCAAGGTCTGCGCGCAGGCCGCCGGGCTCGACCTGTACGAAGTCGAATACGCCGACCGCGACGGCAACAGCCTGACCGGGCGTGACCGCTACCGCAGCCTGCAGATCAGCCAGGTCTTCCTGAAGGGCAGCGCCGGCGTCGCGCTGCTGTTCGACGAGGTCGAGGACGTGTTCCCGCCGATCTCGGGCGAGGCGGCGCAGCTGCTCGCGCGCCTGGACAGCAGCGGCGACGCGCCGTCGGCCAGCGTGAGCGGCAAGGCCTGGGTGAACCAGATCCTCGAGACGAACCCGGTGCCGGTGATCTGGGTCACGAACCGCATCGAGCAGATCGACCCGGCGTTCCGCCGGCGCTTCCAGTACCACCTGCGCCTGCTCAGCCCGCCGCCGGGCGCGCGCGAAGGGCTGGTGCGGCGCGCGCTCGCGGGCGCGCCGGTGAGCGAGGGCTTCGCCGCCAGGCTGGCCGAGCGGCGCGCGCTGACGCCGGCGCAGATCCGCACCGCGGTGCGCTTCGCGCGCCTGGCCTGCCCCGAGGACGGCAGCGCGGCGCCGAGTTCCTGCGAGGCGATGATCCAGCGCCAGCTCGCCAACGCCGACCGCGCGCTCGGCAGCGCCGACACCGAACGCGGCGCGAGGCCGTCGGTCACCGGCTACGAGCTGTCGCTGCTCAACGTCGAGAGCCGCTTCGAGCCGGCGCGCGTGGTCGAGGCGCTCAAGCGCCGCGGCCACGGCACGCTGTGCTTCCACGGCGCGCCGGGCACCGGCAAGACGGCGTTCGCCGAGCACATCGCGCTCTCGCTGCAGCGCCCGCTGATGATCCGCCAGACGAGCGACATCGCGAGCAAGTACGTCGGCGAGACCGAGCAGAACCTGGCGCGCATGTTCGACGAGGCCGAGACCGAAGGCGCGGTGCTGCTGCTCGACGAGGCGGACAGCTTCCTGCGCAGCCGCCGGCTCGCCGAGCGACACTACGAGGTCAGCGAGGTGAACGAGATGCTGCAGGGCATGGAACGTTTTGCCGGCGTGTTCATCTGTACCACCAACCTGTTCGACGATCTGGACGAAGCCGCCTTGCGACGTTTCACCTTCAAGATCCGCTTCCATCCGCTCACCGCCGCGCAGCGCGAGCGCATGTTCGTCACCGAGGCGCTCGCCGGCGACGCCGCGGCCCTTGGCGCCGAGCAGCGTGCGCGGCTGGCCGCACTCGACCAGCTCGTCGCCGGCGACTTCGCCGCGGTGAAGCGGCAGGTCGAGATCCTCGATGCGGCGTTCGAGCCCGACGAGTTCCTCGCCCAGCTCGAGAGCGAGCACCGCGTCAAGCCCGAGGTCCGGCAGCGGCGCGGGGTCGGCTTCCTGTCGCGGCCGAGCGCGACGTGAGCGACGCCGTCGGTGCGAGCACGCTGGGCCAGGCAGCGTGGCTGCTGTGGACTGCCGCGGTCGTCGTCGTGATGCTCGGCGCGCATGTCGCGCTCGGCTATCTGCGCCTGGCCCAGCGCGCGACGGCGGCGAAGCCGAGATGGGCGCTCGCGGCGGCAGCCTCGGTCGCACTCGGCACCGGCATCTGGGCCGCGATGCTGCTCGGCGTCGCGAGCCAGGATCTGGCCTACGAGCTCGGTTTCGGCGCGCTGCTGCTGGGCGCAGCCTGGTGTGCGGCCGTCGCCGCGGCCGCGGTACCGATGACGCTGATGGCGCGCTGGCCGAACGCCGGCATCGTCGTCGCGAGCGGGCTGCTCATCGGCGCCGGCGCGGTCGTCGCGCAGATGCTGGTCGTCGTCGCGACCGGGCTGCAGCCCGAGCAGACCTGGCGCTGGGACGCGATCGCGCTGGCCGGGCCGATAGCCGCGAGCGGCGGNNNAGACCTGGCGCTGGGACGCGATCGCGCTGGCCGGGCCGATGGCCGCGAGCGGCGGTGTCGGCGGGCTGTGGATCGCCTTCCTGGCCGGGGGCCGGCAGGGGCAGCGGCGGCGCGTCTGGCGCTGGCTCGCCGCGGCGATGCTCGGCTTCGCGGTCCTCGCCTGCCAGGACCTGGTGACCACCGCCGCCGGGCTCGAGCGGCAGACCGCGTCGACCCACCAGCACGAGGTGCCCGCGGTCGTCGCCAGCCTGGTGGCCGGCATCGGCGTGCCGATGGCGCTGGTGCTGCTGTGGGCGGACCTGAAGATGCGCCGCGAGCTCGGTCGCCAGGCGCGGCTCGGCGTGGCCGCCGCCCCCTTGCGCCGCAAGCGCGTGCGCCGGCGCTACCGGCCCTATTGAGGCCGCGCCCGGACGGGCCTTCCTACAATCGGCGCATGAACGCTCGCCTTCCGGTCTACACGCGCGGCCAGGCCCTGCCGGCGCTGCTGCGCCAGCGCATCGTCGTCATCGACGGCGCGATGGGCACGCAGATCCAGCGCCACAAGCTGACCGAGGCCGACTTCCGCGGCGAGCGCTTCCGCGACCATCCGAAGGACCTGAAGGGCAACAACGACCTGCTCGTGCTGACGCGGCCCGAGCTGGTGCGCGCGATCCACGACGCCTACCTCGCCGCCGGCGCCGACATCGTCGAGACCAACACCTTCGGTGCAACCTCGATCGCGCAGGAGGACTACGGCCTGGCGTCGATCGCGCGCGAGATGAACGTCGCCGCGGCGAAGATCGCGCGCGCGGCCTGCGACGCGGTCGCGACGCCGGACAAGCCGCGATTCGTCGCCGGCGCGCTCGGGCCGACGCCGCGCACCGCCAGCATCAGCCCCGACGTCAACGACCCGGGCGCGCGCAACGTAGGCTTCGACCAGCTGCGCGACGCCTACCGCGAGCAGGCCGAGGGGCTGCTCGACGGCGGCTGCGACCTGTTCCTCGTCGAGACCGTGTTCGACACGCTGAACGCGAAGGCGGCGATCTTCGCGCTCGACGCGCTGATGGAAGACAGCGGCGAGCGGCTGCCGGTGATCGTCTCCGGCACCGTCACCGACGCCTCGGGGCGCATCCTGTCGGGGCAGACGGTGGCCGCGTTCTGGCATTCGGTGCGCCATGCGCGGCCGCTCGCGGTGGGGCTGAACTGCGCGCTCGGCGCGGCGCTGATGCGGCCCTACATCGAGGAGCTGTCGCGCGTCGCCGGCGACACCTACATCAGCTGCTACCCGAACGCCGGCCTGCCCAACCCGATGAGCGAGACCGGCTTCGACGAGACGCCACCGGTGACCGGCGCGCTGATGGAGGAGTTCGCGAAGAGCGGCTTCATCAACATCGCCGGCGGCTGCTGCGGCACGACGCCCGAGCACATCGCCGAGATCGCGCGCCGCGTCTCGGCCTACCGGCCACGCACCCGGCAAGACCCGCTGTTCACCGGCACCGTCGCGGCCGCCTGACAAGGACCATGGCACGCCGCCGCGATCTGCTCGGCCTGGCCGGTGCCGGGCTGGCCGCGGCGCTCGCGCCACCGGCCTTCGTGCGCGATGCGCGCGCCGCCGACCGGCCGCGATTCGCGCTCGGCGTGGCCAGCGGCCAGCCGCGTGCCGACGGCATGGTGCTGTGGACGCGGCTGACCGGCACCGAGCTGCCGGCCGAGGTCGCGGTGCGCTGGGAAGTTGCCGAGGACGAGGCGTTCACGCGCATCGTCGCGCGCGGCGTCGAGACGGCGCTGGCCGCCGACGCGCATTGCGTCCACGCCGAGCCCACGGGGCTGGCGAGCGCGCGCTGGTACTGGTACCGCTTCGGCGCGCTCGGCCAGGCCAGCAGCGTCGGCCGCACGCGCACCGCGCCGGCCGCCGGTGCTGCGGTGGCACGGCTCGATTTCGCGATCGCCAGCTGCCAGCGCTGGGACGTCGGCCACTACGCCGCGTGGCGGCATGCCGCCGCCGAGGCGCTCGACCTGGTGCTGTTCCTGGGCGACTACATCTACGAATACCCGGGCGGCGCGCACAGCGTGCGCCCGACCGACGGCCTGCTCGTGCACACGCTGGACGGCTACCGCGCCCGCTACGCGCTGCACAGGAGCGACGCGGCGCTGCAGGCCGCGCACGCCGCCTGCCCCTGGCTGCTGGTCTGGGACGACCACGAGGTCGAGAACGACTACGCCGGCCTGCAGGGCAGCCGCCTCGAGCCCGACTTCCCGGCCCGGCGCGCCGCCGCCTACCGCGCCTACTGGGAGCACATGCCGCTGGCGAAGTCGGCACGGCCCGTCGACGGGTCGATGCGCATGCACGGCCGGCTCGACTGGGGCCGGCTCGCGCGCGTGCACCTCCTCGACGACCGCCAGATGCGCGACCCGCAGGCCTGCCCGCGCCCCGGCCAAGGCGGCTCGAACACGGTCCGGCCGCAGGATTGCCCCGCGCTCGCCGACCCGCGGCGCACGCTGCTCGGCGCGGCGCAGGAAGCCTGGCTCGCCGAAGGCTGGGACCTGGGGCGGCCGTGGAACCTGCTCGCGCAGCAGACGCTGATGGCGCGCTTCAGCTGGGCCGACCCGGCGCACGGCGGGCGGTACTGGACCGACGGCTGGGACGGCTACCCGGCCGCGCGCCGCCGCCTGCTCGGCACCGTCGCCGACAAGCGCGTGCCCGGCGTCGTCGTGCTCGGTGGCGACGTGCACACGAACTACGTCGCCGACCTGCGGCCCGACTTCGACGACCCGAAGTCGCCGGTCGTCGCGAGCGAGTTCTGCGGCACCTCGATCACGAGCCTGTCGCTGCCGCAGTCGCGCATCGACGCCGCACTCGCCTTCAACCCGCACGTCAAGCTCGCGCGCGGCGACCGGCGCGGCTACGGCCGCTTCAGGCTCGACACCGAGGCGCTGCACGCCGAGCTGCGCGTGCTCGACGACGCACGCGACCCGGCCAGCGGCGCGGGCACGCTGGCCCGCTTCGTCGTCGAGGCCGGCCGCCCCGGACCTCAGCCGGCCTGACCGCTGCGACCCCTACGGCGCGCGGCACATGCAGTGCGTCAGCGTGACGAAGGGCTTGCGGCCGTCGGCCACGTCGCCGGCGCCGGCGAGCCAGCCCAGGTCCTGCTGCACCTGCTGCAACGACGCCGGCGCGGGCAGCCCGAGCGGGCCCAGCCAGCCGGAACCGCCGGCGCCGAACGCGGCCAGGTCGACGCCGAGGAAGGACAGCAGCTGCTCGACGCGGCCGGGCTCGCGCTCGATGTACTGCACGCGCGTCGCGGCCGGCAGGTGGGCACGCTGCTCGGCCGCCTGGATCGCGTCCTCGAAGCTGCCGAGCCTGTCGACCAGGCCGCGCTGGAGCGCCTGCGCGCCGGTCCAGACGCGGCCCTGCGCGACCGCGTCGATCTTCTCCGGAGTCGACTTGCGCGCCACGGCCACCTTCGCGACGAAGTCGTCGTAGGTGTGGTCGATGCCGGCCTGCAGCAGACGCCGGTAGCGCGGGTCCAGCCCGCTGCGCAGGTCGTAGGCGTCGACGAGCCAGCCGGTCGTGTAGCCGCCGGTGTGCACGCCGAGCCTGGTCAGGCCCTGCTCGGCGCTGGGCAGCACCGCGATCACGCCGATCGACCCGGTGATCGTGTCCGGGTCGGCGATCACCTCGTCCGCGGCGGTCGAGATCCAGTAGCCGCCCGAAGCGGCGAGGTCGCCCATCGAGACGATCACCGGCTTGCCGGCCTTGCGCGTGAGCGCGAGCTCGCGCCGCACCAGCTCGGCACCGAAGGCGCTGCCGCCGGGCGAGTCGACGCGCAGCACGATCGCCTTGATGTGCTCGTCCTCGCGCGCCTGGCGGATCAGCTCGGCCGTCGACAGCCCGCCGATCGTGCCGCCGTCGGCGTCGCCGTCGACGATGTTGCCCTCGGCGACGACGACGCCGACCGCATCGGCGCCGCTCGGCGGGCGCACGGTGGCGAGGTAGGCGTCGAGCGGGATCTGGCGGAAGGTGTGGCGGTTGTCGTCGTCGCGCGCGCCGCGTTCGATGAGCGTGCGGCGCATCTCGTCGCGCGTCTTCAGCGCATCGACCCAGTGGCTCTGCAGCGCGAGCCGGGCCGAGTCGCCGCCCGCCGCCTCGAGCCGCTCGGGCAAGTCGTCGAGCGCCTGTTCGATGCTGCCGGCGGGTAGCTTGCGCGCCTTCTCGACGCCGGCCGTGTAGCTCGCCCACAGCGCGCCGTAGAGCGCGCCGTCCTCCTGCAGCGTCTGCGGCGACGGGCCGTCGGCGACGAAGTTCTCGGCCGCGTTCTTGTACTGGCCGACGCGCAGCACGTGCACCGTCACGCCGAGGCGGTCGAGCGCGCTCTTGTAGTAGGTGCGACGGCCGCCGTAGCCCTCGATCGACACTTCGCCCATCGGGTCGAGCCAGACCTCGCTCGCATGCGCGGCCAGGTAGTACTGGCGCTGGTCGTAGCCGGTGCCCCAGGCGACGACCTGTTTGCCGCTGGCCTTGAAGCGGTCGATCGCCGCGGCCACCTCGCGCAGCGTCGGCAGCCCGGCGCCGGCGAAGTCGTCGAGCACGAGCACCGCGCGCTCGATGCGATCGTCCTTCGCCGCGGCGTCGAGCGCGGCGAGCACGTCGCGCAGCCGCGTCTGCTCGACCGGCAGACCGCGCGCCTGGCGCAGCGCGTTGTCGCGCAGGTTGCCCGAGAACTGCTCGTGCAGCGGGCCGCGCAGCGCGAGCACGAGCGCGGTCTTGTGGTGCAGCGGCGGCGCACCGGCGCGCAAGGCATACCAGGCCAGCGTGGCGAGCAGCAGCAGCAGCAGCAGGTTCATCAGCGCGCGGCGGCTGGCATCGAGCAGCCACCACAGCCAGCGCAACGCGCGGCCGACACTGCCCATGCGGGAATTCGACATCCGGGTCTCCGACGGAAAGTTCCAGCCGCGAGCCTAAGGCATGGGCGCACCGGCTTGCCGCGCGCCGGGCTTGAGATACTCGCGCCCGCCCATGCAGTCGATCCTCGCCGTCACCGTCCCGTTCTTCGCCCTCGTGCTCGCCGGCTACCTGGCCGGACAGCGCCACGTGCTGCCCGAGAGCACGATCCCGGGGCTCAACGCCTTCGTCCTCTATTTCGCGCTGCCGTGCCTGCTGTTCCGCTTCGGCGCGAACACGCCGCTGTTCGACCTGCTGAACCCGGCACTGCTCGGCGTGTACCTGCTGTCCGCGCTGCTGATCGTGTTCGTCACGATCGCGCTCACGCTGGGCGAGCGCGTGCACATGAAGGACGCCGCCTTCGGCGCGCTCGTCGCGGCCTTCCCGAACACCGGCTTCATGGGCGTGCCGCTGCTCGTCGCGCTGCTCGGGCAGGCCGCCGCCGGGCCGGTGATCAGCACCATCCTCGCCGACCTGTTCGTGACCAGCTCGCTGTGCATCGCGCTGGCGCAGGCGCACGAGGCCTCGGGCCACGGTGCGCGCGTCGCGGCGCTGCGCGCGCTGCGCGGCGCGCTGTCGAACCCGCTGCCCTGGTCGATCGCGCTGGGCGCGGCGTTCTCGGTCGCCGGGCTGCACCTGTCCGGGCCGGTCGACGTGGTCGTGCGCATGCTCGCCGATGCCGCGACGCCGGTGGCGCTGTTCGCGATCGGCACCGTGCTCTGGCGCGCCGGCCAGCATGCGCACACGCGCACGCCGGTCGCGAACTTCCTGCCGGTGGCGCTGATCAAGCTCTTCCTGCACCCGCTGCTCGTGTTCCTGCTCGCGGCCGCGGCGCACGCCCTGGGCGCGCCGCTGTCGACGTTCCAGATCACCGTGCTGACGCTGGCCGCCGCGCTGCCGAGCGCGAGCAACGTCTCGCTGCTCGCCGAGCGCTACGGCGCCGACAACGGCCGCGTCGCGCGCATCGTGCTCAGCAGCACGGTGATCGCGTTCGTCAGCTTCTCGGGCCTGGCCTGGGTGTTCGGCGTGCGGCCGGGCTGAGCACCTCCGGCCTCGCATCCCGCAGATCGGGTGCCGAGATTGCGCCGGGCCGGCACGGGCGCAGTCCACGAAGGCGTGCTGCGCCAACCTGCGCGGGTCACGCGGGACAGGGAGCGCCGGGCGCCGAAGTCCTTGCCCGCCACACGGCCGCGCCGGCGCGCCTAAGCTGCGTCCGAAATGCCGGCCATCCGGCAATGCCGCCTGCCTCCGGAGCCACCCTGCCCATGCGTCGCTTCCTGCTGCTCGTCACGCTCGCCACCATGCCCTTGTTCAGTCACGCCATCGAGGAACCCGAGTACGAAGTCATCCGCAAGTTCGACAAGGTCGAGCTGCGCCACTACGCACCCTACGTCGTCGCCGAAGTGGTGCTGGACGCCTCGGCCGAAGACGCTGGCAGCCAGGCCTTCCCTATCCTGGCCGGCTACATCTTCGGCAAGAACAAGGGCGAGAAGAAGTACGCGATGACGGCGCCGGTGACGCAGACTGCCACGCCCGTGCGCATGGACATGACCGCGCCGGTGACCCAGGCTGCCGTGGCGGGCGGCATGCGGGTGCAGTTCGTCCTGCCCAAGGGCGTCACGCTGGCGACGGCGCCCGAGCCGATCGACCCGCGCGTGCATCTGCGCCTGGAGCCGGGCGGCAACTGGGCGGTCATCCGCTACTCGGGCACCTGGTCCCGGTCGAACTATCTCGACCACCTGCGCCAGCTGAAGGCGTCCCTGGAAGCGGCGGGCGTTGCCACGCAAGGCGAACCCGTGCTCGCGCGCTACAACGCGCCCTTCACGCCCTGGTTCATGCGGCGCAACGAAATCTGGCTGGCGCTGCGCTGACGTCGCGGCCGGGGCTGGGCCGCAGCCGCGTCCGGGCCTCGGCTCAGGTCCTGGGCGGAACGGCCGATATTGCATCGACTGCCAGTGGGAACCCGAGATGATCACGATCCAGCCGCAACCGTCCGACTTCGCCCAACTGGACGCCGGCGTTCAGGACCAATGCGCCGGTTGCGGCACCGGCGACCGGCTGGGCTTCCGCTTCGACTATGCCTACCAGCCGATCGTCGACGTGGCCAGCCGCCGCATCTACGCCCACGAGGCCCTGGTGCGCGGGCCGGAGGGCGAGAGTGCGATGTCGGTGATGGCGCAGGTCACGGAAGGCAACCGCTACCGCTTCGACCAGGCCTGCCGCGTGAAGGCCATCAAGACGGCAGCGCAACTCGGCATGCAGGAGCGCATTTCGATCAACTTCCTGCCGAACGCGGTCTACAAGCCGGAGGTCTGCATCCGCACGACCCTGGAAGCCGCGCGCACGCACGGATTTCCGACCGAGCGCATCATCTTCGAGGTGACCGAGGGCGAGCGCGTCGAGGACGGCCCCTGGCTGGCGACCATCCTGCGCGAATACCAGCGCTGCGGGTTCCTCACCGCGATCGACGATTTCGGAGCGGGCTACGCCGGCCTCACGCTGCTGGCCGACTTCAGGCCGGACATCATCAAGCTCGACATGGCGCTGGTGCGCGGGATCGATACCTCCGCCGCGCGCCAGGCCATCGCTCGCGGCGTCGTGCGCATCTGCCAAGAGTTGGGCGTCCAGGTCATCGCCGAAGGCATCGAGACCGCGGCCGAGCGCGACTTCTTCGTCGACGAAGGCGTGACGCTGATGCAGGGTTACCTGTTCGCACGGCCGGCGTTTCGCGCTCTCGCGTCGACCTTGGCCAACTGCTGAGCGCCCCAAGGCCGGCCGAAGCCGGCCGTCCCCCGTGGGGATCAAGCAAAGTGGCAGAGCCACATTTGCTCGAGAGCGCCGCCTGCGCTGACTCAGGTCAGATCGCGAGCGGGTCGACGTCCACCGCCCAGCGCAGCAGGCCCTTGTGGCGCGCGCGCAGCGGCTGCAGCGCGGGCAGCCAGCCGGCCAGGAAGCGCTGCAGGTGCGCGCGCGAGGGCGACTCGAGCAGCATCTGCATGCGTTCGACATCGGCGACGCGCTGCACGGTCGGCGGCACCGGCGGGTAGACGGCGAGCCCGGACTGGTCTTCGGCCAGCGCTGCCGCGTCGTGCAGAAAGGCGCTCGCCACGTCGGCCGTCTTCGCCTCGGCGCGCAGCAGCGCCAGATGCGTGAACGGCGGCAGGCCGGCCGCGCGCCGCTCGGCGAGCTGGCTCGCCGCGAAAGCGGCGAAGTCGTGGCGCTGCAGCGCCGCGTAGAGCGCGTGGCGCGGGTGCCAGGTCTGGATCCACATCTCGCTGCGCGCGGCCTGTTGGGCGCTGCGCCCGGCACGGCCGGCGGCCTGCATCAGCAGCGCGAACAGCCGCTCGGGGGCGCGGAAGTCGCTCGCGAACAGCGCCGCGTCCGGGTTCACCGCAGCGACCAGCGTGATGCCGCGGAAGTCGTGCCCCTTGGCGACCATCTGCGTGCCGACGAGCACGTCGACCTCGCCCGCGTGCACCTGCGCCAGCTGCGACTCGAGCATGCCGACGCCGCGCGTGCTGTCGGCGTCGATGCGCGCGACACGCGCACCGGGCAGCAGCGCGGCGAGCTGCTCCTGCAGCTTCTCGGTGCCGCGCCCGATCGGCGCGATGTCGAGGTTGCCGCAGTCGGGGCAGGCGCGCGGCACGCGCTCGGTGAAACCGCAGTGGTGGCAGCGCAGCGTGCGGTCGGCCTTGTGGAACACGCGCCACGCGCTGCAATGCGGGCAGCCGCTCTTCCAGCCGCAGGCGCCGCATTGCAGCACCGGCGCGTAGCCGCGCCGGTTCAGCAGCAGCAGGCTCTGCTCGCCGCGTTCGATGCGCGCGCCGATCGCGGCCAGCAGCGGCGGCGCCAACGCCGGTGCGTCGCGGCCCTTCTCGCGCGGCAGCTGGCCCATGTCGAACAGCCTCACGCGCGGCATCGCGCCGCCGCCGATGCGCTGGTCCAGCGCCAGCCGCCGGTAGCGGCCCTCCTGGACGCGCTGCCAGGTCTCGAGCGACGGCGTCGCCGAGCCCAGCAGCACCGGCACGCCGGCGTCGACCGCGCGCCAGACCGCGAGGTCGCGCGCCGAGTAGCGCGCGCCCTCCTGCTGCTTGAACGAGGGGTCGTGCTCCTCGTCGACGACGATCAGCCCGAGCCGCGGCAGCGACGCGAACACCGCCAGCCGCGTGCCGAGCACGAGGTCGGCCGTGCCCAGATGGGCGAGCAGCCAGTGGCGCAGCCGCTGCGCCGGCGTCAGGCCGCTGTGCAGGCTGACCAGGCAGCGGTCCGGAAAGCGTTCGGCGAAACGCGCCTCGAGCTGCGGCGTCAGGTTGATCTCGGGCACCAGCACCAGCGCCTGGCGTCCGGCGGCGAGCGCGGCTTCGGCAGCACGCAGGTAGACCTCGGTCTTGCCGCTGCCGGTGACGCCGTGCAGCAGCGTCGGCTGGGCGCTCGCGGCCACGGCCTCGAGCGCGGCCGCCTGCTCGCCGGTCAGCGCCGGCCGCGCGACGTTCGCGCTGCCGGCCGGCGGTGGCAGGCGCTGCAGCTTGGCGACGCGACGCCCCAGCTGCGCCGGGTCGAGCCGGCGCAGCTGGGGCGGCAGCACCGCCAGCGCCATCTCGCCGACGGCGCGCTGGTAATAGGCCGCCGCGAAGTCGACGAGACGGCGCCAGGGTGCGGCCAGGGGCGGCAGTGCCGCCAGCACCTCGGCGAGCGGACGCAGCTGGGCCTCGGTGGCGGGCGCCGCCGCATCACGGTGCCACACGATGCCCGGCACCTCGCGCCGACCCAGCGGCACGCGCACCATCGTCCCCGGCGCGAGTGGCTGCTCACTGGCGTAATCGAGCAGGGTGCCGAGCGCGGCGTGCTGCGGCGCCTCGACGGCGACCGTGACGCGGCCGTCAAAGTCCAAGCCGGCCTTTCGGAGCTTGCGGCAGTTGCGCGCGAAAGCTCGGTTTCACCTCAAGGATCGCGCCGAAGTTCATGATTGAAAAGGCTTTTTCGGGCTGCCCACAAGTTCTGTGGATAACTTTGTGGGGAATCTGCGTCCAGCGCTGCCAAGTGCTTGATTCTGCGGGGCCGCGGCTTGCGCTGCGCGATTTCGCAGCAGGTCCGGGAATCCAGCAAAATCAACGAGTTGGCTTCTATTCGGGTGATCCCCGAGGGGATCGGCCCCGGCCGCAGCGGGCGCTGCGCCGCAGCATGGTCTTTGGGGATAAGTCAACCCCTGAGCGCTCACTTACCCCGCAGCGCGCTGCCTGCGGGAATGCGCGTGGACGGCCTCGACCAGGACGGCCACGCTCTCGGGCGGGGTGTGCTGGCTGATGCCGTGGCCGAGGTTGAAGACATGGCCGTCCCAGCGGCCGTCGGCGCGCTGCGGCGGGCCGAAGCTGTCGAGCACCGCCTGCGCTTCGCGCGCGACCACCTCGGGCGGCGCGAACAGCACGTTCGGGTCCAGGTTGCCCTGCAGCGCGACGCGGTCGCCGACGCGCGCGCGTGCCGCGCCCAGGTTCACCGTCCAGTCCAGGCCGACGACGTCGGCGCCGCAAGCGGCGATCTCGTCGAGCCAGGGTCCGCCACCCTTCGTGAAGACGATCACCGGCACGCGCCGGCCGTCGCGTTCGCGCTTCAGCCCCTGCACGACGCGCTGCGTGTAGGCCAGGCTGAAGCGCTGGAAGGCGCCGTCGGCGAGCACGCCGCCCCAGCTGTCGAAGACCATCACCGCCTGCGCGCCGGCATCGATCTGCGCGTTCAGGTAGGCGGCGACGGCCTCGGCATTGACGGCCAGGATGCGGTGCATCAGGTCGGGCCGCGCATAGAGCATCGTCTTGACGAGGCGGTAGTCGTCCGAGCCGGCACCCTCGACCATGTAGCAGGCCAGCGTCCACGGGCTGCCCGAGAAGCCGATCAGCGGCACGCGGCCGACCCGGCGGCCCTGGTCGTCGGTGGTGAGCAGCGCCTTGCGGATCGACGCAACCGCGTCGAAGACGTAGCGCAGCTTGTCCAGGTCGGGCACGCGCAGCGCGGCGACCCCGGCCTCGTCGCGCAGCGGGTGCGCGAAGCGCGGGCCCTCGCCCTGCGCGAACGACAGGCCCAGGCCCATCGCGTCGGGCACGGTCAGGATGTCCGAGAACAGGATCGCGGCGTCGAGCGCGTAGCGCTCGAGCGGCTGCAAGGTGACCTCGGTCGCGAAGTCCGGGCTCGTCGCCAGCCCCATGAAACTACCGGCGCGCCCGCGCGTCGCGTTGTACTCGGGCAGGTAGCGGCCGGCCTGGCGCATCAGCCAGAGCGGCGTGTGCTCGGTCGGCTGGCGCAGGCAGGCGCGCAGGAAGTTGTCGTTCTGGAGCGGCGCGGACATCGGTCGATTATGGCCGGCCGAGCCAGTCCGACAGTGCCGCGTCGGCGGCGTCGGGCGCGACCTGCGCGGCCCGCCACAGGCGCTCGGGCGCCAGCACGCGCGTGCCCGGCGGCGCCGCCGGCAGCTGCTGCGCGAGCCGCACGACCAGCGCCGCGAGCCTGACCGCGCGCAGCGGCTGCTCCTGCGCCGGCACCATCCAGCGCAGCTGCGACAGCCACCAGCGCGCGAAGCGCTCCAGGCCCGTGCCCTGCGCCACGCCGTCGGCCGCCTGCGCCGCGCGCACGAAGACCAGCTGCTCGAAGCCGAGCGCCGCGACCGCGCCCTCGGCCAGCGACGCGAAGCCGGATTTGAGCGCGCTGGGCAGCAGCGCCGGTGCATGCGGCAGCACGACGAGCAGGCGGCGCACGCCGCGCGCGTGCAGCCGGCGCGCCAGAGCCAGCAGCTCGCCCGGCTCGGGCTGGACGAAGGCCTCGTCGCGGCGGTTGCTGTGGCGTGCGCGCTCGAAGACGACGAAGGCAAGCTCGGCCGCGAGCGGCCGCGGCGGGTCGTCGAGAGCGCCGCTGCCGGCAACGCGTCGAAGCCGCGCACCGCCGAGCTCAGCGGCCCGGCGACGAGGGCGGCGACGCGCTGGAAGCGCCCGCCGACCAGCGCCTCGGCCAGCAGCGCCGACCCCAGCGTGCCACCGGCGCCGACGACGAGCGCGGTCTGCCGCCGCAGCAGCGGCTGGGCGGCGGGGCGCGCGGCGCCGCGCAGCGCCTGTTCGACGGTGTCCATGCTTGAAGCCCGCATTGTCGGCCCCCATCTGGGCCGGCGCGGGTAGGATCGCACCCGCTTGCCTCGGAGAAAACGCATGAAGTTCAAGACCTGGTTTGCCGGCCTGTTCGCGGCCGTGGTGCTGTCCAGCCTTTCGGGCTGCGGCTACAACGACTTCCAGCGCCTGGACGAGCAGACCAAGGCCGCTTGGTCCGAGGTGCTCAACCAGTACCAGCGGCGCGCCGACCTGGTGCCCAACATCGTCGCGACGGTCAAGGGCGAGGCCAACTTCGAGCAGGAGACGCTGACCCGCGTCATCGAGGCGCGCGCCAAGGCGACCAGCATCCAGGCCACGCCGGAGCTGATCAACGACCCGGCCGCGTTCCAGAAATTCCAGGCCGCGCAAGGCGAGCTGACGGGAGCGCTGAGCCGGCTCATGGTGGTGAGCGAACAGTACCCCAGCCTGAAGGCGAACCAGGCCTTCCAGGACCTGCGCGTCACGCTGGAAGGCACCGAGAACCGCATCACCGTGGCGCGCGGCCGCTACGTCCAGGCGGTGCAGGCCTACAACGTGCTCGCGCGCAGCTTCCCGACCAACCTCACGGCCAAGATGTTCGGCTACAGCGTCAAGCCGAACTTCACGGTCGAGAACGAGGCCGCGATCTCCAAGCCGCCGAGCGTGAGCTTCGACAAGCCGGCCGCGCCGGCGGCGGCATCGCGCTGACCGCCCGATGATCCTCGCTGTGGGGCGCTGGCTGCGCACGCTGCTCGCGGCGCTGCTGGCGGCGCTGGGCATGCTCGCGCCGGCTCTCGGGCAGGACCTGCTGCCGGTGCCGGCGCTCAGCGCGCGCGTGATCGACCAGACCGGCACCCTCGATGCGACCCAGCGCGCCGGGCTGGAGGCCAAGCTGGCCGCCTTCGAGGCCCAGGCCGGGCCGCAGATCGTCGTGCTGCTGGTGCCGACGACCGCGCCCGAGGACATCGCGGCCTACGCCAACCGGGTCGCGAACGTCTGGAAGATCGGCCGGCGCCAGGTCGGCGACGGCCTGCTCGTCGTGGTGGCGAAGAACGACCGGGCGATCCGCATCGAGGTCGCGAAGACGCTCGAAGGCGCGGTGCCCGACCTCGCCGCGAACCAGATCATCCAGCGCGCGATCACGCCCGCCTTCCGCGCCGGCGACTTCGCCGGCGGGCTCAACGCCGGCGTCGACCAGCTCATCGCGCGCATCCGCGGCGAGGACCTGCCGCTGCCCGCGGCGGGCGGCACGGGCGCGCCCCAGGGTGTGCCGTTCCAGCAGGGGATGCTGTTCTTCTTCGTCGGCGTGCTCGTCGTCGGCGGCCTGCTCAGCGCCGTGCTCGGGCGCCGGATCGGGTCGATCGTCACCGCCGCCGCCGCCGGCGGCGTCGCCTGGTGGCTGGGCGCCGGCCTGTTGCTGGCGCTGGGCGCTGCGCTCGCGACGGTGATCCTGGTCGGCGTGCTCGGCATCGGCACCGTGCTGCAGCTGCTCGCGATGGGCGTCGGCCGCGGCGGCGGTGGCGGGGGGGGTGGCGGCGGCGGCTTCTCGTCCGGCGGCGGCGGCGACTTCGGCGGCGGCGGCGCCTCGGGACGCTGGTGATGGGCCGCCTGACCCGCATCGCCCGCCACCGCTGGTTCGACGAGCGGCAGGTGCGGCGCGCCATCGACGCCGCCGCACGCGAGCGCCTGCAGGCGCGCCTGGTCGCCAGCGAGGGCAGGCACAGCGGCGAGATCCGCGTCTGCATCGAGGCCGGGCTGCCGCTGCGTCACCTGTGGCGCCGCGTCACGCCGCGGCAGCGGGCGGTGGCGCTGTTCGGCGAACTCGGCGTCTGGGACACCGAGGCCAACAACGGTGTCCTGATCTACCTGCTGCTGGCCGAGCACGCGATCGAGATCGTCGCCGACCGGGCCGTCGCGCGCCTGGTGCCGGACACGCATTGGAGCGAGGTGCTGCAAGGCATGCGCAGCGCCTTCGCCGCCGGGCGCTTCGAGGACGGGCTGGCCGGTGCCATCGACGCCGTCGACGCCGTGCTCGAGAAGCACTTCGCTCTCGCGCCGGGCCAGGTCAACCCGAACGAGCTGCCCGACCACCTCGACCTGCGCTGAGAGCCCGACCATGCCCGACCCGCACACCCTGCCCTGCGGCACCTGGCCCTCGCCGCTGACGGCGGAGCGGGCCGCCGCCGGCGCCGTCTCGCTGGCCTTCGCGGGCGCGGCCGGCGACACGCTGTACTGGATCGAGGGCCGGCCCGCCGAGCGCGGCCGCAGCGTGCTGATGGCGCGCGCACCCGACGGCCGCGTGGCCGAGGTGCTGGACGCCGGCGCCAACGTGCGCAGCCGCGTGCACGAATACGGCGGCACGCCCTGGGCGGTGGTCGGTGACCGGCTGATGGTCTCGCAGTTCGACGACCAGCGCCTGGTCCTGCGCGGCGCCGACGGGAGCGCGACCGCACTGACGCCGCCGGGCTGCCGCTACGCCGACGGCCAGGGCACGCCCGATGGACGCACGCTGGTCTGCGTGCGCGAGGACCACCGCGGCGGCGGCGAACCGGTGAACGCGGTCGTCGCGATCGGCCTCGACGCACCGGGCGAGACCGTGCTGTACGACGCCAGCGACTTCGTCGCCTGGCCGCGCACCAGCCCGGACGGCCGCCGGCTCGCGCTGGTGGCCTGGGACCACCCGGCCATGCCCTGGGACGGGACGCGGCTGGTCGTCGTCGAGCTGAACGACGGCGCGCCGGGTGCCGTGCACACGGTGGCCGGCGCGCCGGGCGAATCGGTGCTCGAACCGCAATGGGACGCCGACGGTTCGCTGTACTTCCTGTCCGATCGCACCGGCTTCACCTGGCTGCGTTACCTGTTCATTCTCGTGCCCACCGCGTTGATGGTCTGGTTCGGCTACTCGGCCAACCCCGAGACGCGTCGCCTCGGCGCCATTTTCTTCTTCTTCATTGGCGCCTTGATTTTCTGGGCTCTGTTCGAGCAGGCCGGCACGTCGCTCAACCTGTTCGCCGACCGGTTCACCGCCACCCACATCGCCGGCCTCGAAGTGCCGTCCTCGTGGTATCAGTCGGCCAACCCCATTTTCGTCATGCTGCTGGCGCCCCTGTTCGCCCTGCTCTGGACGCGCCTCGGCCGCCGCCAGCCGTCGAGCCCGCTCAAGTTCACGCTGGGCCTGTTCTTCCTCGCGACTTCGTTCGCGCTGATGATCCCCGCGGCCAAGCTCGCCGCGCATGGACGTGTCAGCCCACTGTGGCTGCTCGGCCTCTATTTTCTCTCCACGGTCGGCGAGATGTGCCTGAGCCCGGTCGGCCTGAGCACGTTCACCAAACTGTCTCCTCGCCATCTCGTCGGCGCGATGATGGGCATCTGGTTTCTCGGCGCAGCGTTTGGCAACAAATTCGCCGGTGTGCTCGCCGCGAGCTTTGGCGAAGGCGAGGAAGGCCGCCTCGACCTGGCGTGGGCCGTCGGGCGTC
>MEGM01000085.1 GCA_001725505.1 Rubrivivax sp. SCN 70-15
CTTCCACCCCTGGTCAATGTTCAGTCGGCACGGGTGGTCAAAATTCGGTCGGCGCGCACAATGGACCTCCTTCAGGCCGGAGTCGACCGGTCTGTGATCGCCATGTGGCTTGGCCACGAATCGCTGGAGACCACGCAGATCTACCTCGATGCCGATCTGACTTTGAAGGAACATGTACTGGACAAGGTGGCGCCTCCCGATGTGCTGGCCAGACGCTATCGGCCGGATGATCAGTTGATGGCGTTCCTCAGCGGGCTGTGAACAGGCGGCACTCCGACATCGGTCTTGCAAGTAGTGCCGGCCGTCGCCGCGCGTGCTGGCGGCGGTCGTGCCGGGCGGACACGACGACTTGGCACCCCGACTTCGCCGGCAACACGGCGGGCCCAAGGGTTCGTGTCGGCCGCCAGGTATCGGTGTGAGGACAGCGGACGCCATAGTTCCCGAACAAATCCGTTGGGAGCGATGCGACTGAAGGGCCCGGACATTGGTTGTGGCAACGAAGGGAGCGTTGAGCACCGGCGCGCGCGTTCCCTTCACTCACTTCGCGATCATTCGAGCTGCCACGCCGAATGTGCGAGAACGACCCGGAGCGGACATCCGAAGGCTGAACCGCCCCGGGTTTTGAGGAGGCTCCAACCTTTGAGAGGATGGAGTCATGAAGAGAGCAAGCAAGTTTTCGCCCGAGGTCCAGGAGCGGGCTGTGCGGATGGTCGTGGAGGCGCAGGGCCAGCACGACTCGCAGTGGGCGGCCATCGAGTCCATCGCCGCCAAGATCGGCTGCACGTCCGAGACGCTGCGGCGCTGGGTGCGCCAGCATGAGCGCGACACCGGCCAGCGCGAGGGTCTAACCACCGCCGAGGCACAGCGGATCAAGGAGCTCGAGCGGGAGAACCGCGAACTTCGCAAGGCCAACGAGATCCTGAAGCTGGCCAGCGCGTTTTTCGCCCAGGCGGAGCTCGACCGCCGTCTAAAGTAATGAGGGCGTTCGTCGACGAGCACCGGGACGCCCACGGGGTCGAGCCGATCTGCCGGGTGCTGCAGATCGCCCCGTCGGGCTACCGGCGCCACGCGGCCCGGCAGCTCGTGCCGGCGTTGTGCAGCCCGCGCGCGCAGCGCGACGAGGCGCTGCTGCCGCACATCGAGCGTGTGTGGCGAGCCAACCTGCAGGTCTACGGCGCGAAGAAGGTCTGGCGGCAGCTGCACCGCGAAGGTCATGCGGTGGCCCGCTGCACCGTCGAGCGGCTGATGCGCCGCCAGGGCCTGCGCGGCGTGATCAGGGGCAAGGTCGTGCGCACCACGATCCCCGATCCGAAGGCGCCATGCCCGCTGGACAAGGTCAACCGCCAGTTCAAGGCCGACCGGCCCAACCAACTCTGGGTCTCGGACTTCACCTACGTCTCGACCTGGCAGGGCTGGCTGTACGTGGCCTTCGTGATCGACGTCTTCGCGCGGCGCATCGTTGGCTGGCGCGTGAGCAGCTCGATGCACACTGACTTCGTGCTGGACGCGCTGGAGCAGGCGCTGTATGCCCGGCAGCCCGAACGCGACAGCAGCCTAGTTCATCACTCTGACCGCGGCAGCCAGTACGTCTCGATCCGCTACAGCGAGCGGCTGGCCGAGGCCGGCATCGAGCCCTCGGTGGGCAGCCGCGGCGACAGCTACGACAACGCGCTGGCCGAGACGATCAACGGCCTGTACAAGGCCGAACTGATCCACCGCCGGGCGCCCTGGAAGACCAAGGAGGCTGTCGAACTGGCGACGCTGGAATGGGTGTCCTGGTTCAACCACCGCCGGCTGCTCGAACCCATCGGGCATGTACCGCCCGCGGAGCTCGAGGAAGCCTACTATCGTCAACTCGCCGAGTCGGCCACGTCGGCCTGACTCACACCAACGGGCCTCCACGAATCCCGGGGCGGTTCAGGCTAGACTTTGGGCACCTTCCTGCGGGCCACCGAGGCGTACTTTTGAAGCTGAACGTTCTCTCTGACCTTCACCTCAGCAAGGGCGATCTGCCGCTTCCCGGTGAGGGTGCCGACCTCGTCATCCTTGCTGGCGACATCGCGCGCCCGGAGCGCGCGATCGCCTGGGCCTCGCGCATCGGCAGACCGGTGCTCTACGTCGCCGGCAACCACGAGTACTACGGCGGCACGATTGAAGGCACGCCTGCTGAACTGAAGCGGCTCGCCGCCGGAACCAACGTACGCGTGCTCGATCGCGACGCGGCGCTGATCGATGGCGTGCGCTTCCTCGGCGCGACGCTATGGACCGATTTCCTCGCCGCCGGCGGAGGCGAGGCGCGCGAGGCGGCGATGTGCGAAGCGCAGCGCTTCATGCGCGATTTCAGTGTCGTGCGCGCGGGTGACGCATCGTTCACGCCGCAAGCCTCGGCGGCTCTCTTCGCAGAGGACGCGGCATGGCTCGCGGCGCAGCTTGCGGAACCGCATCCCGGTCCGACAGTAGTCATCACCCACCACGCGCCCTCGCTGCAGAGCATCCATCCGCGCTTTGCTGGCTCTGCGCTGAACGCCTGCTTCGTCTCCGGCGCCGAGCATCTCATCGACGGCCGCCGTGCCGGCCTGTGGATTCACGGCCACACGCACGACAGCTTCGACTACGTCGTCAACGGTACGCGCGTGCTCTGCAACCCGCGCGGCTACGCGAAAGACGGCGTGAATGAGAACGCGCTCTTTGACGCCGGCCTTATGGTCGAGGTGGGCTAGCTGGGCAGGAAGAACGCCGCGACTACGGCGATCGCGGACGACCGCTCAGAACTGGCCGTTCCGCGACGCACAGCCCTCACGGTTGAACGGCACCTGTGCGCACATTGCGCACGTTCGCCTCGTCGAGTCGATCGCTCCCAATGCGGTACGCGGTACGTGCCGACGTTTGCGGTGTGTCGACCGAACGAACCTTTCTTCCGATCGGGAACACCCACGCCGCGATCGTGATTCGCTCGCTCTACGTCCTGGCTTCTTCGGCGACGAGTGCAACGTCCCGAAGCGCATCGACCTGCATGGCGTCGAGGTCGATGATCGCGTCGGCCATCGCCGCGAGGTGCGGGGTCTGGGTGATGAAGAACTCCTGGCGGTAGCCGCCGAGCCGAAGTACCTCGCGCTTCATGGCCATGAACATGCGCTTGTGTTCGGGGTCGAGAGGCCCATCGGCCTCGTCGGAGAAGAGCGTGTCGAATCGCCGTCCGGTGTTCTGGGCCAAGTACAGGGCGATGGCACGCGTCAGGCAGGCGTCGATGAAAGTCCGCTCACCGCCGCTCATCAGGCTCAGGCTCGTGCCTCCGCGCGAGTTGGCGCCGATCGTCCCCGAGTCAGCCGCGTTATGCCGCGTCGCTTCGCAGGTTCCCGCGGCGCAGTTGCAGCGGCGGGGACGCCGGCCAGATCGCAAGCTCGGCATATTCGGGTTCTCGGCATAGTGGATCAACGAGTGCCTGGTGAGGGCCGTGGCGCTGTACCTGGCGCAGAACACCGGCCGGCGCTACGACACCCTGTTCTCCGACGAGACCGACGGACCGCTGGACCCGGAGCGCAAGCGCATGTTCATGGCGATGAAGCGGCGGGTGCTGGAACTGGGGGGCTACGCGCGGGAATTCTTCGTGTCGCAGACGCAGGAGCTGACGGCGATGGCGGATGCGTTGATCGACCTGGACGCGATGTCCGTGGAAGGATGTTCTACGTGATCGACAGTCAACGCATCGCGGTGGGGGATGTCCTGAGAAGTGTTCTTATCAGGACGTCATTTGGTGCATCCAAATTGGACACAGTCCCAATCAGGCCAAGCTGGGCCGGGATGAAGTGCGAAGGCTGAAGCGGTCGCGCAAGTTGCTGCCTCCCGCGGCGCAACAGTCGTCCACGTTCGAGAGCAGACCCGAACAACTTCGGCGCCTTCGAGGCAGAGCTGTGCATCCCACCTGGGCGAGGGTGCCGACGGCAAACGCCAAACGCGCGAGCCGCGAGCTTTCCCATGCCTAGGCGAGGTCGCGCTTGCGGGTGTCGAACTCCGCCTTGTCGATCTCACCGCGGGCATAGCGCTCTTTCAGAATGGCGAGGGCACGGTCCCGGCCGTCGCGGTCGTTCGCGTCCGAACGCGGGCCGCGCGCCAACCAGATCGCGAGGACCACGACACCGACAATCAACAGCAGCCACAAGAACATGTTCGATGCCCCGAACATGGCGCTGCCGCCCCAGCCGCCACCCATCATTCCGCCCATCGAAAATCTCCTTGCCTAGCGACCATCGCGATCGCGGTCGAGTTGCGCCCGCTGCTGCGGCGACAGCACAGAGCCGATGCGGCGGCGTTCTTCCCGATCCATCTCGTCCCGGATCTGTTCGATCCGCTTGCGCTGCGCAGCGGACAGGTCCAGGTTTCCGTAGGGGTCACGGCTCGATTCGTGCTCTTGGTCGGCCCGGCCTTGGCTGCCGTGGCCGCGGTCGACATCGGGGCAGAACACCGACCACGGCCAGCCGCCGCGTTGCTGGCCCATGCCATTGCCGAATCCGCCACCTCCGCCACCCATCATGCCTCCGCCCATGCCCATCGCACGGGCCATGGGTGCTGCTGCGAGCAAGCCCCCCATCGCGATCAGTCTGCGTCTCATCTTCCTCTCCAATCTCGGGTGCAATGAATGTCGTGGATGTGGTCCGTTCGATAGCTGGCGGAACACGCGGTTCCCACTGCGATCGGGCGGCCTGTCGACGTGATGCGCAGCGTTCCCGATGCCTGGACCCAGCGGTCAGAAGTACCACTGCAGTTGGACGAAGTAGAGGTCCTTGAATGCACCGTACTCGCTGCCGGCGCGGCCGGCAAACCATTGCGTGCCCAGCACCGCCTCGAGGTTGGGCCGCAAGGACCAAGTGAGCGATGGGGCCAGGTAGCGGCTTCGATCGCGCAGATTGAATATGAGGTCGACATTCAGCTTCAGCAGCGGCGTGATCTCGTAGCCGGCGTACGCGCCCAGGTAGCGGCGCCCGACCGTCTGCCGCTCGCCGGCGAACAACGCGGCGAAGTCGTAGTCGCTGCTGCGGGCAGCACCGGTGCCATCGAGGTAGATCTCGGCGCCCAGGGTGAGTCCGCCGGCGAACGCCTGGTCCATGCCGACCAGCGCGCGCTCGTGCAGGCGTCCGGCCGTCCGGATGGCCGCGAGCTCGGCGCGCAGGCCCGCGCTGCCGACCTGGGTTGCGAGGTCTGCGCCCGCCACCTCTTCGCCCCTGAAGCGGCCCGCCATCAGCGAGTAGTCGGCCGCGCCCGCGTTGGCATGCCAGCGCAGCACCCGGGTCGAGCCGCCAGCCGCACGCTGCGGCGCCACCACCGCACTCGCCCGCGAGAGCGCGCCGGGCCGGAACTCGACCAGCAGCGCATCGACACCCGGGCGCTCGGCGCGCTCGAGCGATGTCGGGCTGAAGGGATTGAGCCGGTCCAGCGCGCTGAAGAACCGCCCAGTGCCCCAGGCGATGCGCTGGCGGCCGATGCGCACGTCGACGTTGTCACCGGACCAGGTCACGGCGGCGCGATGCAGCAGGTGCTCGCCATAGAGGTCGCGCGTGTCTGCGTACGTCGCCTGCGCGTCCCAGTAGGTTGGCCGCGGGAGATTCTTCTGCACCTGGAATTGCTGCGTGTCCAGATAGCTGCCCAGCACGATCTCGTTGTCGTACTGCACCTCAATCGCGACGCCGGGCCAAGGCCGGCCGCGCAGCTCCAGGCGCAGCCGGTTGAAGTCTTCCGTGTAGCGCTCGCCCGCCGGATACACGGTGTGCGAGTGCGCCAGCCGGTTCTTGACGTAGCCCCCGAAGTCCCAGGTTTCGCCGGCTAAGGCCGACTGCATGGCGAGCCCCCAAGCAAGCAGGACAGGGACGAATCTACGCATGGCGAATCGCCTGCACCGGGTCGAGCCGGGCCGCGTGGGTTGCAGGCAGCAGCGCCGCCAGGATGCTCGCCGCGAACAGCGCCACGCCCGGCACGACGACGCTCGAGACAACGAGCCGCGGGTGGGTGATGCCGGTCAGCCCCGGGATCGTGTCGTAGCCGGCGAACAGGCCCGACAGGTCGAGCCCATAGCGTCCGAAGGCGGCGACCAGCGCGGCGCCGAGGCCGTAGCCCAGCAGCGAGGCCATCAGCATCAGCGCTGCGGTCTCGTAAAGCACCATGCGCACGATCGCTGCTGGCGGCGTGCCGAGCGCCATCAGCACGCCGAACTCGCGCGCCCGTTCGGACACCGACATCACGACGGTGTTCATGACCGCCAGCGCCACCACGACCAGGAACAGCCCGACGACGACGGCGCGGATCGCGCGGTCCAGCCCGACCATCTGCGCCACGCCCGGCAGCAGCACGGGCCACGGCACCACGTCCAGGCCACCGCCGCGCTCTCGCAGCGCCGCGATCGCTGCCGGCAGTTGGTCGCGTCGATCGAGTCGCACATTGACGGTCGACACCTTGCCCGGCAGGCCGAGCAGCGCCTGCGCGGCGGGCAGCGTGACGAACGCGACGCCTTCGTCGAACTCCGGACTCTCGGTGGCGAACACGCCTTGCAGCCGGTAGGCGGCGGATCCCAGCTCGCCGTCGGCCGCACCCGCCGTCACCACCAACTTCTCGCCCGGCGCCAGCCCGAGCCGCTGCACCAGTCTGCGGCCGAGCACGATGGCGTGATCGTCACCGGCGCGCAGCATGCGTCCCTGCACGATCGCCTGTCCGATGAGCGTGAGCCCGGCCTCGGCCGGCGGGTCGACGCCGATCAGCAGGACGCCTGCCGACTTGCGCGCGCTGCTGGCCAGCGCCTGCGCCTGCACGCGCGGCGCGGCGGCGGCGACGCCCGGCAGAGCGCGCAACGCATCGAGCAGCGGCTGCGCGGGGCCGAAGGCAAGCTGCGGCGAGTGGTCGCGTCGGAAGCCGACACGCTCCACCTGCGCGTGGCCGGTGATGTAGCGCGTGGCGGTATCGATGACCTGTTCGTCGAAGCCGTCGAAGTAGCCGTTCAGGAACACGTACGCCACGATCGCAAACGCAGTCCCGCCGACGGTGATCGCGCTGCGGTGCGGGTTGCGCAGCAGGTTGCGCTGCGCGATGCGCGCGAACACCGGCAGCCACGCGTCGTGCACAATGCGCCCCGCCTTTGCGGCGCGTGCCCGCGGGCGACGGCGGGCGATGCCGCGCAACGCCGCAACCGGCTCCAGCCCGGCCGCCTTGGCGGCGGGGAAGAGGGCCGCGAGCACCGCGAAGGCGAACACGAGCACGGAGATCAGCGCGCTGCGCTGCGGCTGCAGCACCGGGTAGACGATGCCGGACAGTCCGGGCATGGTGCGCAACCCCGCCTCGAAAGCCCCCAGGTCGATGCCGACGCGGCCGAACGCGGCCGTGGCGGTCAAGCCCAGCGCATTGCCCAGCAACAGACCGAGCCCGCCCAGCAGCATCGACTCGATGAGCACCATGCCCAGTACGCGTGCCGGACTCGCCCCGAGGGCCAGCATGACGCCGAACTCGCGCGTGCGCTCGAGCACCGCCATCAGCATCGGGTTCGCGATGCCCGCGCCCACCATCACGAAGAAGATCACCAGGACCACGTAGCCCATCACATCGTGGAAGCGCAGCATGCCCGGCAGCGACGGCAGCAGGCGCGGCCAGCCGATGATCTCGAATCCCCCGCCCAGTTGCCGCGCGAGGCGCGCCCGCGCCAGGGGCAACGCGCCGCGGTCGCGCAGGCGCAGCGCGACCGCCGTCGCGGCCGTGGGGGCGGCGAAGAACTCGCGCGCCACCGCCATCGGCACCACAGCGAGGTAGCCGTCGAGCTCATTGATCCGGGTGCGAAAGACACCGCGCACCGCCAGCCGCGCGCTCGCCACCGAGCCGTCGAAGCCCTGGCCGAGGAACACGATCTCGCCTCCCGGGCCGACGGCGAGCGCACGCGCGAGGTCGCTGCCGATCAGCACGCCCGGTTCGCCCGGTACCAGTGCGTGGCCGTCGACGATGCTGCGCGCGAGGTCGGTCACCGCCGCCTCGCGCGCGAGATCGACGCCGACGAAGTTCACGCCGCGCGACCTCTCGCCGTGGCTTGCCAGCGCCGTGTCCTCCAGCCGCGGCGTGGCAGCGGCGACTGCCGGGTCGCCCCGCACGGCGTCGAGCACCGGCCCGGCGTCGGCCAACGACCGGTCCGGACCCGGGTCGTCCTGGTAGCCCTGCGCGTGCACCTGCGCGTCGCCGGCGAAGTAGCGCGTGCTGTTGTCGACCATCTGCGCGTTGATGCCGTCGATGAAGGCCCACAGGAAGGTCAGCGCGGCCACGCCCACGCCGATGGCCGCCACCGTGATCAGCGAACGCCGCCGGTGACGCAGCACGTTGCGCCAGGCCAGCCGCAGCAGCATCAGCCGCTCCCGCGCTGGTCGGACTCGATGTGGCCGTCGCGCAGGCGGATGACGCGCCGCGCGCGTTCGACCACCATCGGGTCGTGGGTCGAGAACACGAACGTCACGCCCTGGCGCTCGTTGAGCCGGCGCATCAGATCCATCAGCGCGGCGCCGGCGGTCGAGTCGAGGTTCGCGGTCGGCTCGTCGGGCAGCACGATCGCCGGTCCGGCCGCGACGGCGCGCGCCACCGCCACGCGCTGCAGCTGGCCGCCGGAGAGTTCGTTCGGGCGCCGCTGCTCGAGCCCGGCGAGCCCCAGTTCCTCGAGCAGCGCCCGCGCGCGGCGGCGGCGCTCGGCGGCGCCGACGCCCTGCAGGAGCATCACGAACTCGACGTTCTCGAGCGCCGAGAGCACGGGGACGAGGTTGTAGTCCTGGAACACGAAGCCGATCCGGCGCAGGCGCAGCGCCGCCAGCTCGGCGCGCGTCATGCCGCCGATCTCGGTGCCGGCCACGACGATGCGCCCGCTGCTCGGCCGGTCCAGGCCTCCGATCAGGTTCAGCAGGGTCGTCTTGCCAGACCCCGACGGCCCGACCAGCACCGCGAAATCGCCGGTGGCGATGTCAAGGTCAATCGCGTCGAGCGCGCGCACCTCGACGCTGCCCTGGCGATAGATCCGGGCGACGGCGCGCAACTCGACGGCGTTCACGGTCGCACTCATCGTTGCTGCTCATCGTTGCTGCAAGTGGCGCTGGCTGAACACCTCGTCGGCGATCGGCTGGTCGTAGACTGCATCCTTCAGGATCACCGTCGTGCGCTGGCTCGGCGTGTCCGCGGGTTGCATCTCCCAGCGCGTGGGCACGTTGCGGCCGCCGACGGGGCGAACGTCTGAGAAGCTCAACGTGCGCACGAGCTGGCCACGCTCGTCGTGGTACTGCTGGGCGAGCGGCACGAAGTCACCTCGGCGCGCCCAGAGCGCGATGCGGCCCCACACGACGGCCGCGTCCGGCTTGGGCGTGGCCCGGACCTGGTAGGCCGGCTGCCCGTCGAACGTGGCGTCGTCCAGCCGCTCATGCACGTAGTCGTCGAGCACGCTGCTTTCCTTGACGAGGTCGTCGTTGGTGAAGTCGGACCCCATCCACGGCTGCAGCATCATCGACGGCGGGATCTTGATCGTGCGCTCCACGGCGGGCAGGTAGTTCCACATCTGCGCGCCGATCCGCAGCGATCCGATGCCGGCTTCCTTGGCCGGCGACTCGATGCGCACGAAGCTGCGCCGCGGGCGCTCGATCCACACCCGCAGCCCGAGCGTGCGCTGCCAGCGCGGCGTGGTGATCGTCATCTCGTAGCGGCCCTGCAGCGTGCGGCCCCACAGCAGCGCCTCGCTGCGCTCGATGATTGCGCGTCCGCTCGGCTCCTCGGCCCATGCCGGCACCGGCAGCAGGAAGGCTCCCGCCAGTGCCACGAAGCCGCGCCGGCCGGTCATCGCTCATGGCCTCGGTGGGCATGCCGCCAGCGCGGAGACGGCAGGGGATGGCGCGTGCCGGCGGGCGCGGTGTCGGTTCCGACGGCCGTGGCAGTAACGTCGTCGGTCAGCCCGTCGAGAATGGGGCATGCCGGACGGTCGTCGCCCCGGCACGCGTGGACCAAGTGCTCGAGTGTGCTGCGCATCGCGCGCAGCTCCGCTTCCTTGGCTTCCAGCGCGGCGATGTGCGCCATCGCCAACGCCTTGACATCCCGGCTCGGGCGCGCGTCGTTGCGCCAAAGCCCGAGCAACTCGCGAATCTGGTCGATCGAGAAACCCAGGTTGCGCGCGTGACGGACGAAACGCAGTATCTGCACGTCGCTTTCGCTGTAGTGGCGATAGCCGGCCTCGCTGCGGGTCGCCGGCTCGAGCAGCCGCACGCTTTCGTAATGGCGGATCATCTTCGGCGACACACCGGAATTGCTCGCGGCGTGGCCAATGGTCATCGTCGTCATGAAGCCTCCTTGTCGATGCAGCACGTTCAAGACCTTAGACGTTGCCGCGATGGGAAGGTCAAGGCCGCACGATGTCCGACCTGATCGGGATCAAGCTTTCAAGCGATCGCCTTGACTCTCCCATCGTGGCAGCCTCGATGCTGTAGACGTCGACACCATCCGGGCGGATGGTGCGTACGAGGGCGATCGGCCAACCGGTCGTCCGCCTTTGAATTGAAAGGAGCTTGAAATGACATGGCTTAGCGAAAACTGGTTGCCGCTCCTGATTGGCGGGGGCATCTTGCTGTTCATGCTGCGCGGCCGCGGGATGATGGGTTGCGGTATGGGCGGTCACGGTTCGCATGGCAGCACGCAGCACGGTTCGCACGGACGTGACGACGGTGCCAAGCGGGAGGCCATCGACCCTGTCAGTCGCGAGGCCGTCGCGGGAGACGGCGCGATCTCGAGCGTTTACCGCGGCCGCATCTACCGCTTCGCGTCACGCGAGAACCGAGACCAATTCGAAGCGGCCCCGGAGCGATTTGCGACGGCGCAACAAGTCGGCGATGACCAGCGCCGGCATCGTGGCTGCTGATCGCAGGGTTCGGCATGTATCCCGTACTTGTCCAGCTGGGAGGATTCGAGCTTCGAACCTACGGCGTGATCGTCGCCCTCTCGTTCCTGTCTGCCCTGTGGATGGGCGCACATGAAGCAAAGCGCAAGGGCCTGGACCCCAGAATCGTCCACGATTTTGCGTTCTACGCGCTGGTTGGCGGGATCACCGGTGCGAGGCTCTATTACGTCGCGCTGTCACAGCCGGCGTACTTTCTGCAGAGGCCTTGGGAGATTCTCGCCATCTGGCACGGCGGCCTGGGCATCCTGGGCGGGCTCTTCGGCGGCGCGCTGGTGGCGCTGTGGTACTGCCGCAGCAGGGGCGTCTCGTTTTGGCGCCTGGCGGACGTGCTGGCCCCCGGCATCGGCCTCGGTTTGACCACCGGCATTCTCGGCTGCCTGGCCACAGGCGACAGCTATGGGCGGCCCACCGATGTCGCATGGGCGATCACGTACACCGATCCTCGCGGCATGGCGCCATTGGGGGTCCCGCTTCACCCGGTGGAGTTCTACGAGATGGCGGCGTATCTGCTGGTGTTCTTGATCGTGTGGCGCGCGCGGTCGGCTTCCAGG
>MEGM01000086.1 GCA_001725505.1 Rubrivivax sp. SCN 70-15
CAAGGCCGGCACCAGCACGTTCTTCGGCAACAGCTTCGGCACGTAGGTCTGTCCGCCACCCCATGCATCGACCAGGTTGGCCCACTCTTGCAGCATGTGGCGTCGCTGCTCCCCGTACTCGGCCTTGTTGTAGACCGCGCGCGAGGAACGTCCGTCCTCGTGCGCCAGGCACTTCTCGATCCAGTCGCGGTTGAAGCCGATTTCGTTCAACAGCGTCGAGCCCGTGCGGCGCAGGTCATGGACGGTGAACGGTTGCAGCGGCAGTCCCTTCTTCTTTGCAGCCTCCGCCACGAGCTGCGTGACCCGATTCAAGGTCGCATTGGACATGCACCGCTCTGCGTCGTAACGAGAAGGGAAAACGAACCTTGAGCCTGCCGCGCAGGCGTGCAGCGTCACGAAGATGTCGAGCGCCTGACTCGACAGATAGACCACGTGCGGATTACGACCCTTCATCCGCTGCTTCGGGATCGTCCAGGTCTTGCTCTCGAAATCGACCTCATCCCAGGTGGCCTGGATCAGTTCGCTCTTGCGCACCAGCGTCAGCAAAATCAGGCGCAGCGCCAGCTTGATGGTCGGATAGGTCGCCGCCGATTCCATCTGCTGCACGAACAGCCGGATCTCCAGCGGCGACAAGGCGCGGTCCTTCGGCACGAAGGTGGCGATCGACGCCGCGCCGACGCTGTCGGCGGGGTTGTCCACCTTCTCGCCGTGGGCGATGGCGTAGACGTAGACCTGCTTCACGATGTCCCGAATCTGGACCGCCGTGGCCGGCGCCCCGCGTTCCTTGACCTTGTTGCACAAGGCCCGCAGGTCTTCGGCCTGGATTTCGGTCAGCAGGCGGTTCTGGAAGACCGGCAGGATGTCCCGGTCGATGATGTGCTTGCGCATGGCGCGGGTGCTGTCGGCCAACCTTGCGTTGGCCAGCCAGGTGTCCATCGCCGCGCCGAAGGTCTTGATGGCGACCACCCGGCGTTTCTCGCGCTGCTTTTCGAGTGCCGGCGAGGTGCCCTTGAGCACGGCTTTGCGCGCGTCCAGGAGCAGTTCGCGCGCCATCGCCAGTGAGATGCCGCCGGGGCCGTAGCGCCCGAGGGTCAGCGTCTCTCGGCGTCCGTTGAGGCGGTAGTCGTAGCGGAAAGTGACAGTGCCGCTGGGCGATACCGTCACGTACATCCCGTCCCGGTCAGAAGCCTTATAAATCTTGGACTTAGGCTTCAGATTTCGTAGTGCAGCGTCCGTAAGCATCGAGGTTTCCTCCGGCTTGTGACGGTTTTACCGTCAGGCTTTACCGTCAAGGACCTGGAGACCTGCTGATGCCCGGAAAGCCGCATAAAACAAGCTTTCCCGAGAAGGCTTTTACCGTCAAAGACGGTAAAAGTCTGGATAGTGAACGAGAGTGTCTTAATTCGGCTTCGATTTTTACCGTCAGCCCTACCGTCAACTTTTTCTGCTGGCCGGCGATAGCCACCGATAGCTGCCGCGACGTATTTCCTTCTAAATCAACACGTTACGTCAGTTTTTCGATAGCTGGCGATAGTCCTCGAAGGACGCAAATTCACTCCCACTCGATCGTCGCCGGCGGCTTGCTGCTCACGTCGTAGGTCACTCGGTTGATGCCGCGCACCTCGTTGATGATCCGGCTCGAGACCTTCTTCAGCAGCGCGTAGGGCAGTTCGGCCCAGTCGGCGGTCATGAAGTCGCTGGTCTGCACCGCGCGCAAAGCCACCACGTAATCGTAGGTGCGGCCGTCGCCCATCACGCCGACGCTCTTCACCGGCAGGAACACGGCGAAGGCCTGGCTGGTGAGGTCGTACCAGCTCTTGCCGGTGGCCTCGTCCTTGAAGGCGCGCAGCTCGTCGATGAAGATCGCGTCGGCGCGGCGCAGCAGGTCGGCGTAGTCCTTCTTCACCTCGCCGAGGATGCGCACGCCCAGGCCGGGGCCCGGGAACGGGTGGCGGTAGACCATCTCGGGCGGCAGCCCGAGCGCGATGCCGAGCTCGCGCACCTCGTCCTTGAACAGGTCGCGCAAGGGTTCGAGCAGCTTCAAACCCAGCGTCTCGGGCAGGCCGCCGACGTTGTGGTGGCTCTTGATCGTTGTCGCCTTCTTCGTCTTCGCCGCGCCCGATTCGATGACGTCGGGGTAGATCGTGCCCTGTGCCAGCCACTTGGCGTTCTTCAGCCTGCCAGCCTCGCGCTGGAAGACCTCGACGAACTCGCGCCCGATGATCTTGCGCTTGGCTTCGGGGTCGGCGACGCCGGCGAGCGCGCCCATGAACTCGGCGCTGGCGTCGACGTGCAGCACCTTGGCGTGCAGCCGGCCGACGAACATGTCCATCACCAGCTTGCCCTCGTCCAGCCGCAACAGCCCGTGGTCGACGAAGACGCAGGTCAGCTGGTCGCCGATGGCGCGGTGGATCAGCGCCGCGGCGACGCTCGAATCGACACCGCCGGAAAGGCCGAGGATCACTTCCTCGCGGCCCACCTGCTCGCGGATGCGCGCCACCGCCTCCTCGACGTGGTCACGCATCACCCAGTCGGGCCTGGCGCCGGCGATCTGCAGCACGAAGCGCTCGATCAGCGCGCGCCCCTGCACCGTGTGCGTCACCTCGGGGTGGAACTGCACGCCGTAGTAGCCGCGCGATTCGTCGGCCATGCCGGCGATCGGGCAGCTCGGCGTGCTCGCCATCAGCTTGAAGCCCGGCGGCAGCGCGGTGACCTTGTCGCCGTGGCTCATCCAGACCTTCAGCATGCCGTGGCCTTCGGGCGTGGCGAAGTCCTCGATGCCGGCGAGCAGCTTCGTGTGGCCATGCGCCCTCACCTCGGCGTAGCCGAATTCGCGCTGCGTGCTGGCCTCGACCCGGCCGCCCTGCTGCACCGCCATCGTGAACATGCCGTAGCAGATGCCCAGCACCGGCACGCCCAGCTCCCACACCGCCGGCGGCGCGCGCAGCTCGTGTTCCTCGTAGGTGCTGGCGTGGCTGCCGGAAAGGATGATGGCCTTGGGTGCGAACTCGCGCACGAAGGCGTCGCCGACGTCGTTCGGGTGGATCTCGCAGTAGACATGCGCCTCGCGCACGCGGCGCGCGATCAGCTGCGTGACCTGCGAGCCGAAGTCGAGGATCAGGATCTTGTCGTGGGTGCTCATGGGGTGGCGGCGGGAATGGCCGGGGCCAGACGCGTGCGGCGGACCTTGCGGAAATGGGTGATCGCCAGGCCCAGGGCCAGCGCCTGCAGCGCGGCACAGAAGTACATCGGCGCGCCGATGCGCCAGTCGCCGGCCGGCAGGTGCGAGACGGCGCCCAGCAGCGGTGCACCGAACATCGGCGCGATCACCGCGGTCAGGCTGTTCAGCGAGCTCACCGAGCCCATCGTCTGCCCTTGCGACGAGCCGTCGGCGGCGCCCGAGATCAGGCTCTGCATCGCCGCCGACACCGTGTTGCCGAGCAGGTTGGCAAGCACGACGACATACATCATCCAGCCCTGGGTGACGAGGCCGAAGCCGACAAAGGCCAGCGTCGACGAGACCAGCCCCATCACCGCCAGCCGCGCCGGCGTGAAGCGCTTGAGCAGGCGGCCGAGCAAGGCGCCCTGAACCGTCGCGGCGACCATGCCGACCGCGAACAGCGACCAGCCGTTCTGCGTCGGGCCCCAGTGGAACTTGAAGGTCGTATACAGGACCCAGGTCGTGTAGAGCGTGAACTGCGCCAGGCCCGCCAGCGCGACGACGCCGAGCAGCCGGCCCACGCCCTTGAGCTCGGCCAGGCGCTTGAGCGAAGAGAACGGGTTCGCACGCGCCCAGTCCAGATGGCGCCGCCGCTCGACCGGCAGCGATTCGGGCAGTACGAAGTAGCCGTAGGCCAGGTTCACCAGCGACAGCCCGCCGGCGACGAAGAACGGCAGCTGCAGGTCGATGCCGCCGAGCAGGCCGCCGATCACCGGGCCGAGGATGAAGCCGATGCCGAACATCGCGCCGAGCATGCCGAAGCGGCGCGCGCGCTGCTCCGGCGGCGTGATGTCGGCGACGTAGGCGTTCGCGACCGCGGCATTCGCCTGCATGCCGCCGCCGACGACGCGCGACGCGATCAGCATCCAGATCGCGGACGCCATCGCGGTCACGAAGAAATTGATCGCGAGCCCGCAAAAGCCGAGCAGCAGCACCGGCCGGCGGCCGAAGCGGTCGGACAGCGCACCGAGGATCGGCGCGCCGAAGAAGCTCGCGAGCGCGAACGAGAACGTGACGACGCCGTACCAGTAGGTCTGCTCCGCCGGACTGGTGCTGAACTTGCCCACCAGCGCCGGCAGCACGGGCACGATCAGGCCGATCGCGAGCATGTCGATCAGCACCGTCAGCATGATGAAACGCATCCCGGCCTCGCGGCCGGCGGCGGGAGCCTGGGACATCGCGGTGCCGCTCATTCCATGCGGTAGTTCGGCGCTTCCTTGGTGATCTGGACGTCGTGCACGTGGCTCTCGCGGATGCCGGCCGACGTGATCTCGACGAACTCGGCGCGCTCGTGCATCTGCGCGACGCTGGTGCAGCCGCAGTAATGCATCGACGCGCGCAACCCGCCGGCCATCTGGAAGACGATCGCGACCACCGAGCCCTTGTAAGGCACCTGGCCTTCGATGCCCTCGGGCACCAGCTTCGCGGTGTTCGGGTTGTTCGCGTTGTCTTCCTGGAAGTAGCGGTCGGCGCTGCCCTGCTGCATCGCGCCGAGCGAGCCCATGCCGCGGTAGCTCTTGTAGGTGCGGCCCTGGTAGAGGATGGTCTCGCCGGGCGCCTCTTCGGTGCCGGCGAACATGCCGCCCATCATCACCGTGCTCGCGCCGGCGGCCATCGCCTTGGCGATGTCACCCGAGTAGCGGATGCCGCCATCGGCGATCAGCGGCACACCGCTGCCGCGCAGCGCGGTGGCGACGTTGTCGATCGCGGTGATCTGCGGCACGCCGACGCCGGCGACGATGCGCGTCGTGCAGATCGAGCCCGGCCCGATGCCGACCTTCACTGCGTCGGCCCCGGCCTCGACCAGCGCCTGGGCCGCGGCGCCGGTGGCGATGTTGCCGCCGATCACGTCGACCTGCGGGAAGTTGCGCTTGACCCAGCGCACGCGCTCGATCACGCCCTGGCTGTGGCCATGTGCGGTGTCGACGACGAGCGCGTCGACACCGGCCTTGACGAGCAGCTCGACGCGTTCCTCGGTGCCCTCGCCGACGCCGACCGCGGCGCCGACGCGCAGCTTGCCCATCGCGTCGCGCGCGGCGTTCGGGAAATCGGTCTGCTTGGTGATGTCCTTCACCGTCATCAGGCCGCGCAGCTCGAACGCGTCGTTGACGACGAGCACGCGCTCGAGCTTGTGGCGGTGCATCAGCGACTTGCCCTCGTCCAGCGCGGCACCCTCGTGGACCCAGACCAGGCGCTCGCGCGGTGTCATGATCTCGCGCACCGGCGCGTCCAGACGCGATTCGAAGCGCAGGTCACGGTTGGTGACGATGCCCACGACGTTGCGGCCCTCGAGCACCGGGAAGCCGCTCACGCCGTGCTGGCGCGACAGCGCGATCACCTCGCGCACCGTCGTCGACGGCGCGACGGTGATCGGGTCGCGCAGCACGCCCGACTCGTAGCGCTTGACGCGCGCGACCTCGGCCGCCTGCTGGCGCGGCGTGAGGTTCTTGTGCACGATGCCGATGCCGCCTTCCTGCGCGATGGCGATCGCCAGTCGCGCTTCGGTGACGGTGTCCATCGCCGCCGAGACCAGCGGCAGGTTCAGCGTGATGTTGCGCGACAGTCGGGTGGAGAGGTCGGTGTCGCGGGGCAACACCTGGGAATAGGCCGGCACCAACAACACGTCGTCGAAGGTGAGCGCTTTGCCGAGTAGGCGCATGCAGGGGCTCCAGACGCAAAAACGAATTATAAAGAGCCAGCCGCGCGCGGCCCGAGCGTGACGCATTGCACAGCCGGTGCCCGCGGGGCTGGCACTACACTGCCGCGATGCAATCTTCGCGTCCGAAGCCGCACCGCCGCGCCGGCATCTTCCAGGCGGCCCTCGTCCTCGCGGCATTGCTTGCCACCAGCCTGCCGGCCAGCGCGCAATGGATGTGGCGCGACAAGGACAAGCACATCACCGCGAGCGACCTGCCGCCGCCGCACGACATCCCCGACCGCGACATCCTGCAGCGCCCTGACCTGAACGCGCGCCCACAGGCGCCAGCGGTGGCCGCGTCGGCCGGCGCTCCGGGCGCAGCGGCCTCCAAGCCGCCGGTCGACCCCGAGCTCGAAGCCCGGCGCCGTGCCGCCGAACAGCAGCAGCAGGCCAAGGCACACGCCGAGGACCAGAAGCTCGCCGCCCAGCGCGCCGACAACTGCCGCCGTGCGCGCAGCGAGCTGACGGCGCTGCAGAGCGGCCAGCGCATGGCACGCATCAACGGCAAGGGCGAGCGCGAGATCCTCGACGACAAGGGCCGCGCCGACGAGATGCGGCGCGCCAACGAGGTGATCGCGTCCGAATGCCGCTGAGCCGCAACGGGTCGCGCTTCAGCCGGCCTTGTGGCGCTTGAAGCGCAGCCGGCGCGCTTCCTTCGGGTCGACCGTCAGCGCCCGGTAGATCTCGACCCGGTCGCGCTCGCGCAGCAGGGTCGACGCCTCGCGCGGCCTGCACCAGATGCCCGCGCGCAGCGTGGCGACGTCCAGCGCGTGGCGCTCGACGAGCCCGCTCGCGCGCAGCGCGTCGGCCAGCGTCGCGCCGGGCGCGAGCTGCAGTTCGACGCGGTCGAGCTGGCCCGGTCCGGGACAGTAGACGACCTCGACGTGGAGCGCGTCAGCGCCGGCCATAGACCTGCTCGGCGCGCTTGACGAAGGAATCGACGAAGGTGTTGGCGACCTTGTCGAAGACCGGGCTCACCACCGCTTCGAGTGCCGGGCTGGCGAAGGCGTAGCGCAGCTCGAACTCGATCTTGCAGGCGCTCGCGGCCTCGCCGGGTGCGCCCAGCGGCTGGAACTGCCAGACGCCGTCGAGCAGCGAGAACGGGCCGTCGACCAGCTTCACGAGCACCGATTCGCCGGGCACGTTCTCGTTGCGGGTTGTGAACGCGTGCCGGACCCCCATGTAGGCCAGGCCTATCCGCGCGGTCACGCCGTCGGGGTGGCGTTCGAGCACGTCGGCACGGTCGCACCAGGGGAGGAAGCGCGGGTAGTCCTCGACCGTGGTCACCAGCTCGTACATCTCGCGCGGCGTGTACCAGATCAGGACCGACTTCTTCACGTGCTTCATACAATGCCCGAATTGTAGGCGGCGCCCTCCGCGCCGCATCCCTCATGGCCTCCATCGCAGAAAACCGTCGCGCCCGTTTCGAATACCACATCGAAGAGCAGTTCGAGGCCGGCATGGTGCTGTCCGGCTGGGAGGTCAAGGCGATCCGCGCCGGCCAGGTGCAGCTGACCGACGGCTACGTCCACATCCGCGACGGTGAGCTCTACCTGATCGGCTGCCGGATCAACGCGCTGCGCACCGCGTCGACCCATGTCTCGCCCGAGGCGGACCGGACGAAGAAGCTGCTGATGCACCGGGCCGAGATCCGGCGCCTGATCGGCAAGGTCGAGCAGAAGGGCTTCACGCTCGTGCCGCTGAACCTGCACTACAAGGGCGGCCGCGTGAAGGCCGAGATCGCGCTCGCCAAGGGCAAGGCGCAGCACGACAAGCGCGACACCGAGAAGAAGCGCGACTGGGAACGGGAACGTGGCCGGCTGATGAGACACAAAGTCTCGTCAGGTCCGAAGGACTGAACGGCCAAGCCGGTCGCGGCCAGGTCGAGCGCAGCTCGGAAGGGCCGCCTGATGCGGCACGAGGTCTCGTCACCCGCGAAGGCGTGACAAGGCCTGGTCGAGGTCGGCCTTCAGGTCCTCGACGTCCTCGAAGCCGATCGAGAAACGCACCAGCGCGCCCGCGTACGGCGCCGGCTGGCGCATCGCCGCCAGCTCGTAGGGCACCGCGAGGCTGACCGGACCGGCCCAGGAGAAGCCGATCCGGAACAGCTCGAGCGCATCGACGAAGCGGTCCACGTCGGCGCCGGCGAAGCGGGCATCGAAGAGCACCGAGAACAGCCCCGCCGCGGCCCGGCAGCTGGCGCGCCAATGCGCATGGCCGGGCGATCCCGGCAGGGCCGGGTGCAGCACGCGCGCGATCTCCGGACGCGCCGCGAGCCAGGTGGCCAGCTCGCGCGCGCTCGCGTCGGCCGCGGCGTAGCGCAGCGCCAGGCTGGGCAGCGAGCGCAGCACCAGTTCGGCGTCGTTCGCCGCGACGCCCAGACCCAGGTGCATGTGGGTCAGCTTGAGGCGCTCGTGCAGCGCCGCGTCGCGCGTCGTCACCGAGCCCATCAGCACGTCGCCGCCGCCCGAGGGGTACTTGGTCAGCGCCTGCATCACGATGTCGGCACCGAGGGCGAAGGCGTCGAACGCGACGCCGGCGCCCCAGGTGTTGTCGATCGCCGAGGTCACCCCCTTCGCGCGCGCGACCTGCAGCAGGCCTTGCAGATCGGGGAATTCCATCGTCACCGAGCCGGCGGCCTCGATCCAGATCAGCTTCGTCGCCGGGCCGATCATCGCCGCCAGCGCGGCGGCGTCGAGCGGATCGTAGAGCCGGTGCGTGATGCCCCAGCGCGCGAGTTCGTGGCGCGCCAGCTCGCGGCTCGGGCCGTAGACGTTGGCCGGCAGCAGCAGCTCGTCGCCCGGCCCGAGCAGCGCCTGGTCGACGAGCGCGATCGCCGCCAGCCCGCTGGGCACCAGCAGGCACTGCAGCCCGCCTTCGAGCGTCGCGATGCGCTCCTCGAGCGTGAACGTGGTCGGCGTTCCGTGCAGGCCGTAGGTGTAGCCGTTCTTCTGGCGCCAGTCGCGCGCGCGCAGCGTCGCGACGTCGGGGAAGAAGACCGTCGACGCCTTGTGCACGCCGACCTGCGGTGCGTCGAAGCCGGCCGGCGGCCGGTACGGGTGATGAATCAGCCGGGTCGAGGGCTTCATGCAGGGACTCCGATCAGGTCGTGGCCCTCGGCGGCGACGATGCGCGCCTTCGTGAACTCGCCCACCTTCAGCGTGCGCGAGGCCTTCTCGGGCGGCAGCAGGCGCACGGTGCCGTCGATCTCGGGTGCGTCGGCGTAGCTGCGGCCAACCCCGCCCTTGCGGCCGAGTGCCGGCGCGCTGTCGACGAGCACCTGCATCGTCGCGCCGACGCGGCGCTGCAGCTTGCGCGCCGAGACCGCCTCGGCCACCGCCATGAAGCGGGCGCGGCGCTGCTCGCGCAGTTCGGCCGGCAGCATGCCGGGCAGGTCGTTCGCGCTCGCGCCGGCGACCGGCGAGTAGGCGAAGCAGCCGGCACGGTCGATCTCGGCCTCGCGCAGGAAATCGAGCAGATGGTCGAACTCGGCCTCGGTCTCGCCCGGAAAGCCGGCAATGAAGGTCGAGCGCACGACGATCTCCGGGCAGGCCTCGCGCCAGCGTGCCAGCCGCTCCAGGTTGCGCTCACCGCTGGCCGGGCGCTTCATGCGCTTGAGCACGTCGGGGTGGGCATGCTGGAACGGCACGTCCAGGTACGGCAGGATGCGGCCCGACGCCATCAGCGGCAGGATCTCGTCGACATGCGGATACGGGTAGACGTAGTGCAGCCGGAGCCAGGCGCCGTGCGCCTCGGCCAGCGTCGCCAGCGCCTCGCACAGTTCGGTCAGGCGCGTCTTCACCGGCTTGCCGTCCCAGAACCCGGTGCGGTACTTGACGTCGACGCCGTAGGCGCTCGTGTCCTGGCTGATCACGAGCAGCTCCTTGACGCCGGACTCGAACAGCGCGCGCGCCTCGTTCAGCACCTCGCCCACCGGACGCGAGACGAGGTCGCCGCGCATCGAGGGGATGATGCAGAAGCTGCAGCGGTGGTTGCAGCCTTCGCTGATCTTCAGGTAGGCGTAATGCCTCGGCGTCAGCTTGATCCCCGCCCCCCGGACGAAGCCCGGCACGAGGTCGACGAAGGGATCGTGCGGCTTGGGCACGTGGCGGTGCACCGCGTCCATCACCTCCTGCGTCGCGTGCGGCCCGGTCACCGCGAGCACCTTCGGGTGCACCTGGCGGACCAGGTTGGCGCCACCCTCGCCCGTGTCCTTGCCGCCCTTCGCGCCCAGACAGCCGGTGACGATGACGCGGCCGTTCTCGGCCAGCGCCTCGCCGATCGCGTCCAGGCTTTCCTTCACCGCGTCGTCGATGAAGCCGCAGGTGTTGACGATGACGAGGTCGGCGCCGGCGAGGGTCTTGCCGGTGCGGTAACCCTCGGCGCTGAGCTGGGTGAGGATGAGCTCGGAATCGGTCAGCGCCTTCGGGCAGCCGAGCGAGACGAAGCCGATGGTGGGCGCGGGCGCCGTCGCGGTGTCGTTCATCGGGGCGATTTTCCCCGATCGCCCGCTGCTCAGCGCTTGACGGCCGGAAAGCCCGGGAAGAGGACGCCGGCCTGGCCCATCTGCTCCTGCATCTTCTCGTACATTGCGCGCGACTGTTCGAGGTAGTTCGTCATCATCGTCTGCAGCACCGGCGCCTGGCCGCCGACGAGCTGGCTCTGCATCTCGACGAAGGTCTGCAGATTCTTCTCGAGCATCGCGCCCATCACGCCCTGCATCGCATGGCCGTAGAAGCGGATGATCTGCGCCAGCATCGGGGTGCTGAACATCGGCACGCCGCCCGATTCCTCCTCGAGGATGATCTGCAGCAGGATGCTGCGCGTCAGGTCGTCGGCGGTCTTCGCGTCACGGACCTCGAACTCCTCGCCCGCGAGCACCATGCGCTTGACGTCGGCCAGCGTGATGTAGCTGCTGGTCCGGGTGTCGTAGAGGCGCCGGTTCGGGTACTTCTTGAGCGTTCGTTTGCCCAGGGGGGCGACGCTCTCGGGCCCGGGGGGCGGGGCGCGGCGGGTGGATGGCATGCACAACGCTCCTGGTGTCGGGTCCGGCGCATTCTAGGAGCCCCGCCGGCGCCCCCTGCTGCGGGGTTTTCCTACGCCGACCGGAAGCGACGCCGCGGGGCGCTGTACCCGCCCCGGTCCGGTGCGTTGCGGCGGCGTATTCATATTCACATGCGATCAATCGTCGATGAACACCGCGTGTCGGCTCGCGGCTCGTTGCGGCCGTTGGCCGCCCCGGGCCGAACGGCCCCTTGCACCGCTCCCCCGCGCCCCCTCCGCGAGGGGGCTCCAGCTCGGATGACGAGTCGGCCCTCGGGCCGACCCACTCTCGAGCCAGGCCGCGCTGTCGGTACGTGCAGCCCGTCGAACGACGCACCGGCCGCGAGGCCGGCCCGACCGTCATGCAGCAGCCCCCTCGTGGAGGGGCCGGGTGGAGC
>MEGM01000087.1 GCA_001725505.1 Rubrivivax sp. SCN 70-15
GCGCGCCATGCTCGGCAGCTTGCTGCGTGCGCTCGCCGCCACTCCGAAGCAGCCCGAGCGCGGAATCAGGGTTGCTGAGGTTCATCGCTAATCAGGAGGCCCGATGCGGCGGCACGGTGTTCGCCAGCAAGGTCGCGCCCAGCGACGAGGTCCGCGCCCCGGAGGGCGGCTTTCCGTCGGCGTGGTCGGTGCTGTGGCACCGCTTCGTGCCCTGGCTCGCGCCGATCCAGACGCCCAGGCTCGCCGACCTGCTGATCCGCACGATGACCGTCGGCGGTGAGGACCACATGCAGCGCGTGGCGAGCCACGTCGACGTGCTGATCGAGCCCGAGGTGGACCGCTACGGGATGCTTCAGTTCAGCGCGCTCGAGGCCTTGGTCGAATGCGGATCGCTCGCCGCGCGCCGATCGCTGGCGGCGTGGGCCGAGTCCGGGCGCTGAGCCGGCGCGTGCTCGCGCGGCGCTTGACCTCGCGCAACGCCGGTCGTCGCGGCCCCGTCGCCCGGGCTGCGGAACGCGCAAACTGTTCGTCGAATCGTGCTGCCGGTGGAGGACGGTCATGAATCTCGCGCACTGGGTTGGTCGGGGCGGCTTCGCGCTGCTGCTGGCTTCGCTGTCGGTCGGCGCCGCGGCGGCCGAGGTGCCTTACGACAAGGCCCGCTTCGCCGCGGCGCTAGAGCGCTGCGCGCCCATCGTCGTCGCGTTCGTCGCCGACTGGTGCTCGACCTGCAGCGTGCAGAAGCCCATCGTCACCGAACTGATCGAGGACCCCAAGTTCAAGGGCGTCACGGTGTTCATCGCCGACTTCGACAAGGAGCTCGATCTGCGCAAGCGGCTCCGCGTCGCGCAGCAGAGCACCTTCGTGGCCTACAAGGGCTGCAAGGAGGTGGGCCGCTCGACCGGGCAGACGCGCAAGGACGCGATCGCCAGGCTGTTCGCCAAGACCCTCTGAGCCGGGCAGCGCGCGGGCGATGGACTTCGGCCCCGGCACCTACCTTCTCGGCTACGTGGCCGGCGTGCTGTCGACGCTCTCGCCCTGCGTGCTGGCGCTGCTGCCGATCGTCGTCGCCGCGGCGCTGGCCGAGCACCGGCACGGGCCGCTGGCGCTGGCCGCCGGGCTGACGGTGTCGTTCACCGCGGTCGGGCTCTTCGTCGCGACGATAGGCCTCGCCACCGGGGTCGACCAGGGCCCGCTGCGCAAGGGGGCGGCCGTGCTGATGATCGTGTTCGGCGCCTTCCTGCTCTCGGCCCGGCTGCAGCAGCGCTTTGCCCAGGCGGCGGCCGGCCTGGGCAACGCCGGGGACGGCCTGATCGCGCGCCTGCACCCCAAGGGCTGGAGCGGCCAGTTCGCGATCGGGCTGCTGCTCGGGCTGGTCTGGGCACCGTGTTCGGGGCCGACCCTCGGCGCGGCGGTGACGCTGGCCACACAGGGCACGCAACTCGCCCAGGCCGCCATCCTGATGGCGCTGTTCGGCCTCGGCGCGGCCACGCCGCTGCTCGCGGTGGGTCAGCTCTCCGCGGCGACGCTGAATCGCTTGCGTGGCAGGCTCGTCGCTGCCGGGACGACCGGCAGGCGCCTGCTCGGCGCCGTCCTGCTCGGAATCGGCACGGCGATCGTCACCGGTCTGGACAAGAGCGTCGAAGCCTGGCTGCTGCGGCTCGCCCCGAAGTGGCTCGAAGAGCTGAGCACGCGCTTCTGACGACGCGCGGCAGGCACATCGCCCATACCCATTCGCGTTCGATCGTCGAGATGGGCCATGTGTCGGCTCGCGGCCCTTCATGCCCGGTCGGTCGATCGCGAGTCGGGATCAGGCGCTCATGCCGCCGTCCACCGCGAGCATCGTCCCGGTCGTGAAGCTGCTCTGTGCCGACGCGAGGTAGAGCACCGAGTGCGCGATCTCGTCCGGCGTGCCGTGCCGGCCCATCGGGATGATCTCGTCGAAGAACTGCGTGCCGTCGCGGCCGATGATGCCTTGCAGGTCCTGCTCGACGGCAAGCTGGAAGCAGTTCGCGATCGGGCCCGGGTGGATCGTGTTGACGCGGATGCGGCGCGGCGCCAGTTCCTTGGCCAGGCAGCGCATCAGCCCGACCTGCGCGTGCTTCGCGGTGATGTAGGCATAGACGCCGGGGTCGCCGCGCGTGCCGGCGACGCTGGAGTTGATGACGATGCTGCCGCCGTCGTTCATCTTCGGCACCGCGTGCTTGCACATCAGGAACGCGCCCCGGACGTGCACCGCGTGGACCGCCTCGAACACGTCGAGCGGGTACTCGGCGATCGGGCGCACGACGCCGAAGTTGCCGGCGTTGCTGAACAGCACGTCGATGCCGCCCCAGCGCTGCGCGGTCGCCGCGATGGCGTCGCGCACGCTCGCCTCGTCGCTGACGTCGGCGGTCATCCACGCGCTGCACTCGGGGTCCAGCGGCTCGGCTGCGCGCTGCAGCGCCGCGGCGTCGAGGTCGACGAGCATCACGCGCGCGCCCTGCTCGACGAACAGCCGCGCGGTCGCGCGGCCGATGCTGCCGGCGCCGCCGGTGACGAGGCAGGTCTTGCCCTCGAGTTGTCGTGCCAGGTTCACTCGCAGTCTCCGGTTCGTCCGTCGCGCGCTCGGCCGTCAGCCCGCCAGGTAGGCGGCGTGCAGCAGCTGCGGGTTGGCTTCGATCTCCGCCGGCGCGCCCTCGAAGTGGATGCGGCCGCGGTTCATCACGTAGGCGTGGTCGGCGAGCTGCAGCGCGACATGGGTGAACTGCTCGATCAGCAGCACGCCGCAGCCCTCGGCAGCCAGCGTCTGCAGCACCTTCATCAGCCTCGCGACGATCAGCGGCGCGAGGCCGAGCGACATCTCGTCGACGAGGATGAAGCGCGGCCGGCTCATCAAGGCCTGCGCCAGCGCCACCATCTGGCGCTGGCCGCCGGACAAGGTGCCGGCGTCGCGCGGCTGCAGCTCGCGCAGTTCAGGGAAGACCTGCAGCGTGCGTTCGATCGCGGCGCCGACCTCTCCTGGCGCCAGCACGCAGCCGGCGACGCGCAGGTTGTCCCGCACGCTCAAGCCGGTGAGCACCTGGTGGCCTTCGGGGATCGCGGCGATGCCGGCGCGGCGCACCTCGTGCGGTGCGGCACGGCCGAGCGCGACGCCGTCGACGAGCACCTCGCCGGCGTCGAGCGGCAGCACGCCGCTCATCGCGAGCACGAGGCTGCTCTTGCCGGCGCCGTTGGGCCCGAGCACGGCCGCGATCCGGCCCGATTCGAGGCGCAGCGAGACGTCGGTCAGCACCGGCTTGCCGCCGCGCGACGCGCACAGGTCGCGCACCTCGAGCACCGAGGTCATGGCGCCGCCACGGCGCCTGCGACGCCGGCTCCCCGAGGGGGTGTTCGCCGGCTCGCGGTGGCCCGCCGCCGGCTCACGCCGCCGCCTCCACGCCCAGGTAGGCGATCTTGACGCGCTCGCTCTGCAGCACCTCGGCGGTCGCGCCGAAGGCGATCAGCTCGCCGAAGTCGAGCACCACGGTCGAGGTGCAGGTCGACGAGATCAGCTCGACGTCGTGCTCGATGAGCAGCGTCATCGCGCCGCAATGCGCGTGCAGGCCGCGGATCGCCTGGCGCAACGCGTCGACCTCGTCGTCGCGCAGGCCCGCGGCGGGTTCGTCGAGCAGCACCACGCGCGGCGCGCCGACCAGGGTCTTGGCCAGCTCCGCCATGCGCCGCTCGAAGGCGTTCAGCGACGCGCCCATCGCCTCGGCTCGGCCTTCGAGGCCGACGTGATGCAGCGCATCGGCGATCTGGCGCGCGGCGTCGCGGCGGCCGGCACGCGGCAGCCCGTCGAGCACCGCGCGCAGGTTGTCGGCCAGCGTCAGGTCGTCGACGACCTGCTCGTTCTGGAAGCTGCGCCGCAGCCCCCAGCGCGCGCGCCGGTGCGGGGCCATCGCCAGCAGGTCGGTGCCGAAGGCGTCGATGGCGCCGCCCTGCGGCTGCACGAAGCCGCTGAAGACGTTGAGCAAGGTCGTCTTTCCGGCCCCGTTCGGGCCGATGATGCCGACGATCGGATCGGTCAGCGTGACGCTGAGCCGGTTCAGCGCGCGCACGCCGCCGAACGCCACCGACAGGTCGCGGATCGCGATCACCGCTCGCTCCGCGGGCGGCGCAGCCGCGCCAGACCGTCGAGGATCTGCCCGGCAATGCCTTGCGGCGCCGTGATCAGCGCGTGCAGCAGCCCGATGCCGAACAGCGCATAGGCGAGGTTGCCGTCGACGCCCCAGTCGTTCAGCAGCGCCGGCGCGGCGCGGAAGAGCAGCCCGGTGAGCACCTGGCCGAGCGCGCTGTAGGCGCCGCCGACGACGGTGAGCGCGAACAGCAGGATCGACTCGCTCGCCGGGAAGGTGGTCGCGTCGAGCACACCGATCGTGCCGGCGAGCAGCGCGCCGGCGATGCCGGCCAGGAAGCCGGCGATCGCGAAGCCCCAGGCCTTGTACAGCGCGACGTTGACGCCGGCGGCCATGGCGCACGCCTCGCTCTTGCGGATCAGCGCCCAGGCCCGGCCCGGGCGCGAGCGGCGCGCCCAGGCGACGAGGCCGAAGCACAGCAGCGCGACGACGCTGGCATAGCGCAGCATCGCCTCGTCGGAATGGCCGAGCGGCGGGCGCGGCATGAACACGCTGTTCACCGCGATGCCGAGCCAGCCGCCGCCGCCGTTCGGGAACTGGGTGCCGGTGACCAGGATCTGGAAGCCGGCCGCGGCCATCAGCGTGATGATCGCGAGGTACAGGCCGCGCATGCGCAGCGCCGGCAGCCCGACGAGCATGCCGACCAGCGCCGACACCACGCCGGCGACGAGCATGTTCAGCTCGAAGGGCAGCCCGGTCGCGTGCCACATGCGCAGCGTGACCCAGCCGCCGACGCCGACCAGCGCCACCTGCGCCAGCGAGACCAGGCCCAGCCGCGCGTAGAGCAGCGCGGTGCCGGTCGCGGCGATCGTGAAGATCACCGACGAGATCATCACGCGCAGCCAGAGCGAATTGAGCAGCGGCGGCACGACCGCGACGGCGACGATCGCGAGCGCGAATCCGGCGAGCAGGCGCCGGTCGCCCAGGCGCCCGGTGATGGCGTCGCGCATCAGTCCTGTCCCGAGAACGTGAGCCGGCGCTTGCGCTGCAGCCACAGCAGCAGCAGCGTGGCGACGATGAAGGGCGTCGCGGTGCGGTAGGCCGAGATCGGGTGCACGAGCGTGGCCATGGCCTCGACGACGCCGATCACCAAGCCGCCGGCGAGCGTCAGGCTCAGCGACTGCAGCCGCCCGACCACCGCCGCGGCCATCGCCGGGATGACGAGGAAGGTCAGCGCGCCCGGGTTCGGCCGCACGAGGTCGCCGAACATCAGCCCGGTGAAGCCGGCGAGCAGGCCGCTGATCAGCCAGGCCGTCGCCTCGACGCGCCTGACCGGCACGCCCAGCATCGAGGCCAGGTCGCGCTGGCTGGCCAGCGCGCGCATCAGCAGCCCGATGCGGGTGCGGTTCAGGAACAGCGTGATGCCCAGCGTCATCACCAGCGTCGCGACCAGCACCAGTGCGCGCGTGCCCGTGACGCGAACGCCGAGCACGCGCAGCCCGAGGTCGTCGGTGGCCAGCGACAGCCGGCGCGGCGCCTCGACCCAGAAGTAGTTCAGGATGCCCAGGATCACGAGCGCGAAGCCCAGCGTCGCGACCGCCTTGACGACCGGCTCGCGCCAGGCCAGCAGCGGCGCGACGAAGCGGCCGTAGACGAAGGACAGCAGCGTCGCGACCGCGAGCGCCACCGCCCAGGCCACCGGCTCCGGCCAGGCCCATTGCTCGAGCTGCCAGGCGAGCATCGCGCCGGCGGCGCCGAGGGCGCCGTAGGCGAGGTTGAGCACGCCGGTGCAGCGGTAGAGCACGACCAGCCCGACGCCGGACAAGGCGTACAGCGCACCCATCGCCAGGCCGGTGACGAAGAAGACGCCGTACACGTTGTCGGTTTGCCGCTGCGCGGGTCGGGGGTCGTGGCTCGAGGGTCCTGGGCCGCGCTCAGTTGCCGGTCAGGTGCTCGGCCTTCTCCATCGCGCGGATCTTGTCGAAGTACTTGCCGGTGACGTCGAAGCAGCCGGTCTCGGTCTTGAAGCCGTCCTTCTCGACGACGACCATCTGCGACGCGTGGTTCGGCTGGTGGAAGTCGGCATTGCCGAAGTACCACGGGCCGCAGAGCAGGTCGCTGCGGTAGTTCTTCACCGCCTTCAGCGCCGTCGTCACGCTCGCGCGGTCGATCTTCTTCGGGTCCATCTTCAGCAGCGTGTCGACGAAGATGTTGGCCGAGACGAAGCCGGCTTCGCTGAAGGTGTCGCGCGGGTCGGTCTTCGCGGCGTACTTGTCCATCACCGCGCGCCAGCGCTTCGCGTCCGGGCCGGTGCCGTTCCACGGCGTCAGCTCGATCGCGATGTGCACCTTGCCGGCCCAGTAGGCGCCCAGCGCCTGCGGGATGCCTTCCTTGTACAGCGGCGTCGGCGAGATCCACTTGTACTTGTCGCGCAGGTCCTGCTCCTGCGCCGCCTTCAGGAAGGCCTGCGCCAGGCCGGCGGGCAGACTGACGAGCATCGTGTCGGCGCCCGAGGCCACCGCCTCGAGCAGCGCCGAGTTCGCGTCCGGCGCGCCCGGGTCCATCAGCACCGAGACGCCCTGCAGGCCCTTGTCCTTGAGCCATTCGTTCGTCAGGTTGCACGACCAGACGCCGTTGCTCGGGATGTTCAGTCCGATGCAGGCGACCTTCTTGCTGCCCAGGTGCTGCACGCTCCATTGCACGGCCGAGATGTTGCTCGGCACCGGGCCCTGGTTGGTCGACGCGATGTTCTTCGCCTCGAAGCACTCGCGCACCGCGCAGGCCGACGCGACGACCGCGACGTTCTGCTGCCCGTAGAGCTTGGCGTTGACCGTCATCTCGACGAAGCTGCCGTTGCCCACGAGTGCGACGACGCCGCGGTCCTTGACCAGCTTGGACGCCACCTGGCCGGCGACCTCGGGTTTCCACTGATCGTCCTCGATCAGGTACTGGATCGGCCGGCCGTTGATGCCGCCGTTGGCATTCACGCAGTCGAAGTAGGCCTTGGCCGTGCGCGCGGCCGAGCTGAAGTCGTCCGGGCCGGTCTTGCCGACCACGGCGCCGACGAGGATCGGCGTGCCGGTGGCGGGCTTGCCGTTGTCCAGCCCGCACGACTTGGGCGCGGCGGCGGCGCTGCCGGCGAAGGCCAGCCCGAACAGCGCGGCGGCGGCGGGCTTGGCCCAGGGGGTGAACGACGGCTTCGGCTTGCTTATGGACTTGTCTCCTGCACGTGGACCGGGCATGTGGGTTTGCTGGGCGTGACGCAGCACCGCGCTGCGCCATGACCCGCGCCGGCAGTGTAGGCAGGGCGGCCGCATCCGGCTTGCCTGGAGCGGACGAAATGCTTGCTCCGATCGGACGTCCGGGCCGGCGCCGGCGCCGGCCGGCAATTAGGGGCGACACCGACGGCCCGGCGCGGGCCGGCCCGTACGATGCGCACCAAGCCTGCCGCCGGCGCCAGCACCGCGCGGCCCGACCCACCCGAGCAAGGTCTGCCGATGAGCGAGTTCCTGGCCCCGGTCAGCGAGGTTTCCACCGACCATGTCGCGCCGCACGAGCGGCTCGCGTTCTGGGAAGCGCACAACGCGTCGGCGCTGATCGGCCTGCGCTGCTCGACCTTCGCCACCGGCGGGCTGCGCGCGCGCGAGCGCAGCTTCGACCTCGGCAGCGTGCGCATCACCGAGATCTGCGGCAACGAGCATGTCGTCGAGCGATCGCCGCGCATGCTGCGCACGCACCCGAAGGAATCGGTGTTCGCGAGCGTGCTGCTGCAGGGCAACGCCTTCTTCTACCAGTCCGGCCAGTGCATCAACGCCGCGGTCGGCGACGTGCTCGTCTATTCGACCGACATCGCCTACCTGCACGGCTTCACCGCCGACATGCGGCTGCTCGTCGTCGAGGCCGACCTCGGCGCCTTGCCGGGGCCGCTGGCGCACCCGCGCGCGCCGATCAAGGTCGACACCCGGCTGCGCAGCGGCCGGCTGCTCGCCGGCGCGCTGCGCTCGACCGCGGTCGGCTTCGTCGAGCGCCCGCTGGCCGAGGACGTGCCCGGCGTCGCCGCGCGCACGCGCGGGCTGATACAGGCGCTGCGCAGCCCGCCGTGGGCCACGGCGAGCTCACCGACTCGGCCTACTGGCTGCTGCTGCGCGCCGAGGCCTACATCGGCGAGCACCTGCAGCAGCCCGGCCTGGACGCGCAGGCGGTGGCGAAGGCGGTCGGCCGCTCGCTGCGCCAGCTGAACCGGCTGTTCGCGGCGCGCCAGACCTCGGTCAGCCACACGATCTGGCGGCTGCGCCTGGCGCGCGCCGCCGACGACCTGGCCAGCGTCGCGCTGCGCCGGGTGCCGGTGGGCGACATCGCCGACCGCTGGGGCTTCGCGAGCCAGGCCCATTTCGCGCGCGCGTTCCGCGCCCGCTACGGCTCGTCGCCGAGCGAGCACCGGCGCCAGGCGCTCGCCGCCGGGTCGACGCCGTCCTGACGGCGCCGCCCGGCCCGGCGCCGGTGCGACGACGCTGCTATCCTGCGCGCCCTTTGCGCAGCAACCGATGGCCGCCCTGCACATCACCGACATCGAAGCCGCCATCAACTGGTGGCGCGAGCGCTCGCCGTCGCCCGACGGCGTGACCGCCTGCGCCGAGGTGCGCGCGCTGGCCGAGGTCTATGCGCTGATGGTCTACCACCACGAGCCGCTGTGCGACGAGGCGTCGATGCCGGCACGCGCACGCGAGGCCTGGCTCGCCTGGTACGCGAGCACGCCCGACGCGCCCTGCATCGCGATCTGCTCGACGAGCCAGGGCGACGCGGTCTGCAAGGGCTGCGGCCGCAGCGACGAAGAGGTGCGCCTGTGGCCCGCCTTCACGCCGGGCGAGAAGCGCGCGGTCTGGCGCCGCATCACGCAGGAAGCGACCGCCTGGCGCTTCAACCGCTACGCCGAACGGGCACGCACGGCGAGCGGTGTCGACCACCCGCAGGCCGGCGCGCCGCGGGACGCGGCTTGACGCGCGCGCTCGTCGCCAGCGCGCGGCGCATCGCGCCGCTGGCCTGGCCGGTGTTCGTCGGCCAGCTCTCGGTGCTCGCGTTCAGCACCGTCGACACCGTGCTCGTCGCGCGCCACGGCGCAGCCGATCTGGCCGCGCTCGCGGTCGGCACGGCGGCCTACGTGACGACCTTCATCGGCTTCATGGGCGTCGTGCTCGCGCTCGGGCCGATCGTCGGCCAGCTCCACGGCGCCGGCCGCGACACCGACGCCGGGCGCCAGCTGCACCAGGCGGTCTGGATCGCGATCGCGCTGTCCTTCGCGGGCAGCCTGCTGCTCGTCTTTCCCGGGCCGTTCCTCGCGCTCGCGCAGCTGTCGCCGCCGGTCGAGGCGAAGGCGCGTGCCTACCTGCTCGCGCTCGCGTTCTCGCTGCCGGCGTCGCTGCTGTTCGCGGCCTACCGCGGCTTCAACGTCGCGGTCTCGCGGCCGAAGGCGGTGATGGCGCTGCAGCTCGGCGGCCTGGCGCTGAAGCTGCCGCTGTCGGCGGCGCTGATCTTCGGCCTGCCGGGGCTGGGCCTGCCCGCGCTGGGCGTGCTCGGCTGCGGCATCGCGACCGGCATCGCGATGTGGGCGCAGGCGCTGGGCGCGTGGATCGTGCTGCGCCGCGACCCGCATTACGCGCGCTTCGCGATCGCCGGCCGCGGCCTGGACGCGCCCGAGCGGCGCGCGCTCGCGGCCCAGCTGCGCCTGGGTCTGCCGATGGGCGCGGCGATCCTGGTCGAGGTCTCGGGCTTCACCTTCATGGCGGTGTTCATCGCGCGCTTCGGGACGACGCCGGTCGGCGGCCACCAGATCGCGGCCAACCTGGTCTCGATGCTCTACATGGTGCCGCTCGCGCTGGCCAACGGCACCGCGACGCTGGTCGCGCAGCGCATCGGCGCCGGCGACCTGCGCGACGCGCAGCGGCTGGGCTGGCATGGGCTGGCGATCGGCGCGCTGCTCGCCGCGCTGATGGGCGGCGCGCTGTACTTCGCGCGCGCGACGGTGGTCGGCCTGTACACGCGCGACGCCGCGGTCGCGGCCGCGGCGCTGCCGCTGCTCGCCTGGGTCGCGCTGTTCCACCTCGCCGACGCGACGCAGACGGTGGCCGCGTTCGTGCTGCGCGCGTGGCGGGTCGCGGTCGTGCCGCTGCTCGTCAACGCCGGCGCGCTCTGGGGCGTGGGCCTGCTCGGCGGCTACCTGCTCGCGTTCGACCGGTTCGGCATCACGCCGGCCGCGCTGCGCGGCGCGCGCGGCTTCTGGCTCGCCGCGACGCTCGGGCTGGTGCTCGCGGCGCTCGCGCAGGCCTTGATCCTGGCGCGGCGCCGGCGCGTGCGCATCAGCCCGGCGCCGGCAGGCTGAGCGTGAACACGCTGCCGCCGCCGGGGCGCGGCTCGCAGCGCACGCTGCCGCCGTGGCGTTCGGCGATCTGGCGCACGAGCGCGAGGCCGAGGCCGACGCCGCCTTCGCGCTCGGCGTGACCGGGCAGGCGGAAGAAGGGCTCGAAGATGCGCTCGCGGTAGGCCTCGGGCACGCCCGGGCCGCGGTCGGCGACCTGGACCTCGACCTTGGGCCCCGCGCGCGCGACGCCCACTTCGACCTCGTCGCCGGCGTAGCGGCGCGCGTTCTCGAGCAGGTTGCGCAGCGCGCGCCGCAGCAGCCGCTCGTCGCCCAGCACGCGCAGGTCGGCGCCGTCGGCGCTGGCCTGGACGCGCGCGGCTTCCTCGGCCGCGAGCGCGAGCAGCTCGACCTCGTCGTGGCGCTCGACGCCGACCGTCGCGTCGAGCCGGCTCGCGAGCAGCACTTCCTCGACGAGCGCGTCGAGCTCGCCGATGTTGGTGTCGACCTCGCGCTGCAAGGCCTGGCGCTGCTCGGGCGTCGCGTCCTCGATCATCGAGACCGCCATCTTCAGCCGCGCCAGCGGCGAGCGCAGTTCGTGGCTCGCGTTCGCGAGCAGGCTCTGGTGCGAGCGCAGCAAGGCCTCGATGCGCGACGCGGCGCGGTTGAAGCTGGCGCCGAGCGCCGCGACCTCGTCGCGCCCGTCCTCGGCCACGCGCTGCTGCAGGTTGCCGGCGCCGAAGGCCTCGACGCCGCGCTTGAGCGCCTCGAGCCGGTGCGTCAGCCGGCGCACGACCGGCCACGCGCCGCCGGCGACGGCGGCGAAGAGCACGAGCAGCAGCGCCCCCAGCGCGGGGGCGGACCCCCGTGCGGGCCCGGGTGCAGCCGGCCGGGGCGCATCACGGTGAGGGTGCGTCCGTCGTCGAGGTGGATGGGCTGCAGGCGCGGCGCGGCCAGCGGCGACTGCGCAGACTCGCGCCGGACGAAGGTGTCGGACGCTGCGATGCGCTGGCCGCGGGCATCGTCGAGCGCCATCGGCACGCGCAGCCGTTCCGACCAGGCGCGCAGCGCGGCCGCCTGCTCGTCGAGCGGGGCCTCGGGCCCGGGCAGCGAGCGCTGCAGCAGGTCGCCCCAGGCCGCGAGGCGCTCCTGCACCCGGACCTCGAAGCGCGCGTGCTCGGCGGCGAGGTGGTTCTGCAGCAGCCAGCCCGAGACGAGCGCGAACAGCGCCAGCGCGGCGACGACCGTCAGGTAGATGCGCAGGTAGAGCGAGCGCATCGCGGGGCTATTGATCCGCGTCCTGCTTCTTCGCGAACACGTAGCCGGCGCCGCGCACGGTGAGCACGCGCTTGGGGTTCTTCGGGTCGTCCTCGATCACCGCACGGATGCGCGAGATGTGGACGTCGATGCTGCGGTCGAAGGCCTCGAGGGGGTGGCCCTTGAGCGCGTCCATGATCTGGTCGCGCGACAGCACCCGGCCCGGGCTCTGCGCGAGCACGACGAGCAGGTCGAACTGGTGGCTCGTCAGGTCGCAGGGTTCGCCGTCCAGGCGCGCCTGGCGCGCGCCGAGGTCGACCTCGAGCCGGCCGAAGCCGAGCACCTCGTCGCCGCTGGGCTCGGGCGCGGCGCGGCGCAGCAGCGCCTTGATCCGCGCCAGCAGCTCGCGCGGCTCGAAGGGCTTGGGCAGGTAGTCGTCGGCGCCGAGCTCGAGGCCGACGATGCGGTCCATCGGCTCGCCGCGCGCGGTCAGCATCAGCAGCGGCAGGCGCCGCGTGCGCGCGTCGGAGCGCAGCTCGCGCGTCAGGTCCAGGCCGTCGCCGTCGGGCAGCATCAGGTCGAGCACGAGCGCGTCGTAGGGGCGCAGCTTGAACTGCTCGCGGCCCGCGGCGAGCGAGCCGGCGGTGTCGACCTCGTAGCCGTTGCGGCGCAGGTAGTCGCCGACCATGGCGGTCAGCCGGGAGTCGTCGTCGATCAGCAGCAGTCGGCTCGTCACGTCGGGCATCCGGGAGGCAAAGGCCACCCCGACGCCAGGGCGCCGGGGCATCGGCCGGGGTTGCGGGATGGGCATCGCATCGCGCTCAGGATAGCGGAGACCTCACTTCACCGGCGCCGCGGCGCGCGGGTGCGCGGCGCGCCACTGTTCCATCTTCGCGCGCCGCTCGGCCATCATCTGGCCGAACTGCTGGCGCTGCTCGGGGGTCAGCACGTTGCTCACGTCGAGCATGGTCTGCAGCATTCGGCGGCTGGCCTGGTCGTGCTGGGTCAGCATCTGCTCGCGCAGCGATTCGGCGGCGCCGGCATCGACGTTCGGCGCGGTGAAGACGTCCATCATCTTCTGCTGCAGCGCGCGGCCGGCCTCGTGCTGGGCGCGCAGGTCGGTGCGCGCAGCCGCCAGGATCGAGGTGATCTGCGCGCGCTGCGCGTCGGTCGCGTGCAGCGTCTTCAGCAGGCTCTCGAGATGATGCGGGTTGCCCATCATCATCATCGGGCCGCCGTAGCCGCCCGGGCCGCGGTGCGGCTGTGCGATGGCGTTGACGGCCAGACCGCCGGCGACGGCGACCACCAGGGCGGCCGCGACGACACGCAGCGGACGGGCAGAGAAAAGCTTCGATCGGGTCATGGCATTTCCTTCGGCAGGGGGGGGGAGATTCGATGCTCCGCACTGTGCCGGCCGGCCATGTCGCGGCCATGCGGCCGGGGTAAAGATCTGTGTCCTGGGCGGTTGGCGCCGGCGTGGCTCATGCCGAGGGGCCAGGGCCGGTTCGCACGGCTCCCCCCGCCCCCTCCGAGAGGGGGAACCTGCATGACCGTCAGGCCGAATCGTCATCCGCGCTGGAGCCCCCTCGCGGAGGGGGCGCGGGGGAGCGGTGCAAGAGGCCCGTTCGGCCCTGAGCGGCCAACGGCCGCTCAGGGCCGCTCGACGCGCACCAGCCGGCGCTGGAGGTCGAAGCCCGGCATGCCGCTGTTCAGGTCCAGCCGCAGCAGCACGCCACTGGCGCGGTCGACGACGATCGAGCCGTCCAGCCGCGTGCTCGTGTTGCCGCGCTCGGCGTCGCCGAAGAGCTCGATCACCGCGACGTCGAAGCGCTGGCCGGCCACCGTCTGCGGGCCGACCGCGACGACCTGGCCGCGCACGCGGGCATGCGTGTAGGGATCGCCGGCGATGTCGAAATGCCCGGCGAGGATCTGGCCGAGCTCGAGGTCGCGGTGCAGCAGGCGAGGCCAGAACAGCGCGCCGGGCGGCGCGCGCGTCACGTTGCCGGCCAGGTCCTGGCGCCAGACGCCGCCGCCCTGCGGCAGCTCGAGGCGGAACTCGAACACGTCGCGGTGCAGCGCCGCGACGCGCAGGATCCATTCGCTGCCCGGCCCGCCCTTGCCGCTGCGGTCCTCGTAGACCAGCCGCTCGCCCACCGAGACCGGCAGCTTCGCGAGCCGGGCCGGCGACAGGTCGCGCCCCGGCGGCGGGCAGTTCTTCTGCTGCGCGGCGACGCGCAGCGCGTCGTAGCGGCCCTTCAGGCGCGCGAGCTCGGCCGCGTCCAGTCCGTCCGGGCGCATCGCCAGGATCGCGGGCCAGAAGATGCCGATGCCGACGCCGAGCGCGATGATGTTGTTGCCGACGCGCTCGTCGACGGTGTAGGCGACGTCGGCCGCGCGTTGCTGGACCTTGTCGAGCTGGTCGGCGATGTGATCGCAGTCCCAGGCGATGAAATCGGCCGGGTCGGCCGGCAGCGGCTTGACGTCGGCCGAGCGCGTCGCGCAGCCGGCGAGCAGCGCGCCGACGAGGGCCAGGCAGGCCGCGCGTGCCGTTCGGGAAGGAGCGTTCGTGATCAAGGTGGGCTCATTGTGCCCGCGCCGGCGCCGCGTCGGCCTCGACTCAGCGGCCGCGGAACACCGGTGCGCGCCGCTGCGCGAACGCGGCCCGGCCTTCGCGCAGGTCCTCGCTGGCGGCGCAGCGCTCGATGCGCTCGTCCAGGCGCGCCGGGTCGGCCGCGCCGCGCGCGAGCTCGTTCAGCGACTGCTTCATGCCGCGCACCGCGAGCGGCGCGTTTGCGGCCAGCGCGTGCACGAGGCGCGCCACCGCGGCATCGAGGGCGTCGGCGTCGACGAGCTCGTCGAGGTAGCCCAGCGCCTGCAAGGCCTCGGCCGGCACCGCCTCGGCGAGCAGGAACAGGCGCTTGGCCGCCGGCAGCCCGAGCCGGGTGATGTAGCGCTGCAGCCCGCTCGCGTAGTAGTGCAGGCCGAGCCTAGCCGCGGGCATGCGCAGCTCCATGCCGCGCACGCCGACGCGGAAGTCGCAGGCGAGCGCGAGGTCGGTGGCGCCGCCGTAGAGGCTGCCGTTCAGGCGCGCGATGCTCGGCAGCGCCAGCGCCTCGAGTGCCTCGACGGTGGTCTCGAACAGGCGCGGGTCGTCCGCGCCGTCGAGCTCGCCGATGTGAAAGCCGGCGCAGAACACGCGCCCCTGGCCGGTCAGCACCAGCACGCGGGCGCGCGGCTCGACGGCGAGCACCGCGAACTGCTGCCGAAGCACCTGCAGGTCCTCGCGGTGGAGCCGGTTCAGGTGCTGCGGGCGGTTCAGCCGGATCGTCGCGACGCCGTCGTCGTCCAGGGTCAGCGTAGGGGTCATCGCCGCTGCGCGAGGAAGGTGTTCGCGCGCCTCACTTGCCGACGTAGCTGATGCGGTAGACCGCGCCGTTGAAGTCGTCGCTGACGAGCAGCGAGCCGTCCTTCAGCACCAGCAGGTCGACCGGCCGGCCGACGTAATGGTTGTCCTCGACGAGACCGGTCAGGAAGGGCTCCATGCGCGAGATGCCGCCGTTCGCGTCCGGCCAGGCGACGACGATGTCGGCGCCGTACTTCTGCGTGCGGTTCCAGGGCCCGTGGCGGGCGATGAAGATCGCGCCCTGGTAGCCCGGCGGGAACATCTTGCCGGTGTAGAAGCGCATCCCGAGCACGCCGGCGTGCGGGCCCATCAGCTGCGCCGGCTGCGCGTAGTCGCTGCAGCGCCGGCCCCAGCCGTAGATCGGGTCGGCGATGTCGCCCTGGTCGCAGTACGGGAAGCCGAAGTCCTGCCGGCCGGGGAAGGCGACGTGGTTCAGCGTGTCGTTGGGCAGGTCCTCGGACAGCCAGTCGCGGCCGTTGCTCGTGAACCAGAGGTCGCCGGTGGTCGGGTCGAAGTCGAAGCCGACCGAGTTGCGCACGCCGCGGGCGACGGTCTCGACGCCGCCGCCGTCGGGGTTCATCCGGACGATCTTAGCCGCATCGGGCCCGGGCTCGCAGACGTTGCATGGCGCGCCGATCGAGACATAGAGCTTGCCGTCGGGCCCGATCTTCAGGAACCGGGCGCCGTTCGCCGGCCCGGCGGGCATGCCGTCGTAGACCGTCACCGGCGCCGGCGGGGTGTCCAGCTGCGACTCGATCCTGTCGTAGCGCAGGATCTTCTGCGGCGTCGCGACGAACAGCGAGCCCTTGTAGAACTCGATGCCGTTGGGCATGGACAGCCCGTCGGCGATCGTCTTGACCTCGCGCGGATCGCCCTTGTCGAGCACCGCGTAGATCTTGCCGGCGACCGACATCGTGCTGACGAAGACCGTGCCCCGGTCGCCCTGGCGCAGTCCGCGTGCGTCGAGCAGCCCGCTCGCCCAGACCTCGACCTGGAAGCCGCGCGGCAGCTTCATCTTCGCCAGCGGCAGCTGGTCGGCCGGAGTCGGCACCGGCGGCGCGGCCACCGGGGTGATCTGCAGTGCGGCGTCGGTCGGCGGCCGGCCCTGGGCCCAATAGGGTTCGTCGGCGGCCTGCTGCGCCCACGCCCGCGCCGCCGCGAGGGCGAGCAGGGCGGCGGCGCAGGGTTTCATCCAGGGCTGGGGCACGGCGGCGGTCTCCTTCGTCTTCGGTCGGGTGCCACGCGGCACGCGCGGCGAGCGCGACGGTACCAGCGCCCGGCCGGTCGCCGCAATGTTGATAGCCCGCAATCGCACGCCGATGCCGGGGCCCAGAATCCCACTGGCCGCGGCCGGGTGTCGGAGCCGTGGCGGCGGCAACCGAAGGAACGTCGATGAAGCATGAGCGGGGCGCGTCGATCCGCACGCTGCTGCACCTGCTGGTGCTGGCGGTGCTGGTGCCCTCGGCGGCGCTGCTGGCCTGGAGCAGCTACGCGGGTTACGAGCGCGACCAGAAGCAGGCCGCCGACGCCGCCTACGACCTGGCCCAGGTGACGGGCGACGGCGTCGAGGCCTTCCTCGCCGATGCGCGCAGCCTGCTCGCCGGCCTGGCGCTGCGGCCGCGCATCCGCGCCGCCGACGCGGCGCATTGCGACCCGATCTTCGAGGAGTTCGGTGCGCTCTACCCGCAGTTTGCCAACTTCACGCAGGTCAACCTGGCTGGCGAGCTGATCTGCTCGGCGGTGCCGCAGCCCGACGACAAGCCGACCGTGGTCCGGGACACCGAGTGGTTCCGGCGCGTGATGGCAACAAAGGACTTCGTCGTCGCGCCGCCCTCCGTCGGGCTGGTGACGCACAAGCTCGTCTCGGTGCTTGCCTACCCGGTGCGCGACGACGCCGGCCGCATGGTCGGCGCGATCGAGCTGCCGGTCGACCTGGTGCATTTCCGGCTCGTCGCCGGCGCCGACAAGCTGCCGCCGACGACGATCATCGCGATCATCGACAGCCGCGGCGTGATGGTCGCGCGCAGCCAGCAGGCGCACAAGTTCGTCGGCACCGACCGCAGCAACGCGCCCATCGTGCCGGTCGTGCTCGCGCGCCGAAGCGGCACCGCGCGCGCCGTCTCGACCGAGGGCATCGAGCGGATCTACGGCTTCGTCCCGGTGCGCGCCACCGACTGGTACGTCGTCGCCGCGACCGACACGCGCACGATGCTCGCTTGGGCGCGCCGCACGGCACTGGGCAACACCGGGCTCGGCCTGGCGGTGCTGCTGTTCGCGTTCGCGATCTCGACGCTGCTGCGCCGGCGCATCACCGTGCCGATGCGGGCGCTGGCCGAGACCGCGCGCCAGGTCGCTTCGGGGCGCACCGCCGAGCGCGCGCCCGAGACCGGCCCGGCCGAGGTCGCCGCGGTCGCGGCCCAGCTCAACGTGATGCTCGACGCGCGCCGGCAGGCCGAGCAGGCCTTGCGCGCGAGCGAGGAGAGCTACCGCATGCTGTTCGAGAACAGCCTCGACGCGGTGCTGCTGACGCACCCGGGCGGCGGCATCGTGCACGCGAACGCCGCCGCGTGCCGGATGTTCGGCTACACGGACGAGGAACTGCAGGCGCTCGGCCGCGGCGCGATCCTCGACCTGGGCGATGCACGCCTGGCGCCACTTCTCGAGCGCCGTGCGCGCGAAGGCCGCGCGACCGGCGAGCTGCGCATGCGGCGCAAGGACGGCAGCCTGTTCGAGTGCGAGGTCGCGTCGTCGATCTTCAGTGCGAGCAATGGCGAGTTGATGAGCAACGTGCTCGTGCGCGACATCAGCGATCGCGTCCAGGCCGACCGGTTGCGCGCCGAGCACGAGGCGGCGCGGCTGGCGAGCCGCGAGAAGAGCGCGTTCCTGTCGCGCATGAGCCACGAACTGCGCACGCCGCTGAACGCGATCATGGGCTTCTCGCAGCTGCTCGAGGTCGGTTCGGCGAGCGACACGCCGGCGACGGTGCGCGCGAAGGCGACGCACATCCACGCCGCCGGCTTGCACCTGCTCGCGATGGTCAACGACATCCTCGACCTGTCGCGCATCGAGGCCGGCGCGATGCCGCTGTCGCCCGAGCCGGTCGCCGTCGACGCGCTGGTGGCCGAATGCCTGGCGCTGGTCGCGTCACTCGCGGCCGAGCAGGGCGTGAGCTGCCGGCAGGCGCTGGCGGTGCCGACGCCCTGGGTGCGCGGCGACCGCGTCCGGCTGCGCCAGGTGCTGGTGAACCTGCTCGGCAACGCGGTCAAGTACAACCGGTGCGGCGGCTGGGTCGAGGTCTCTGCGCAGGCCGCCGACGCCGGCGTGCGCATCGCCGTCCGCGACAGCGGGCGCGGCCTGAGTGCGGCGCAGCGCGCGCAGCTGTTCCAGCCCTTCAACCGGCTCGGCGCCGAGGCGACCGCGGTCGAGGGCACCGGGCTGGGCCTGGTGATCGTGCGCGAGCTGGTCGAGCTGATGGGCGGCGCGATCGAGGTCGACAGCGAGCCCGGCGTCGGCACGACCTTCACGCTCACGCTGCCGGGCGGCGCCCGTGGCGCCGGCGCCGGCCGGGCAGGCCGCGCCGCCATCCGCGCAGCGCCGCACGGTGCTCTATATCGAGGACAACCCGTCCAACGTCGCGCTCGTGCGGGAGATCGCGACGCTGCGCCCGGCGCTCGACCTGCACGTCGCGCGCGACGGCCGCAGCGGCCTGGCCGCCGCACGTGCCGCGCGGCCGGCGCTGATCCTGCTCGACATCAACCTGCCCGACATCGGCGGCTTCGAGGTGCTGCGCGCGCTGCGCGCCGACCCGGCTCTGGCCGGCGTGCCCTGCGTCGCGCTGTCGGCGAACGCGATCCCGGCCGAGATCGAGCGCGCGCGCCAGGCCGGCTTCACCGACTACCTGACCAAGCCGATCCGCGTCGACGCGCTGCTGCGCCTGTTCGATGCCACGCTCGCCGCGGCCTGACGGTTCAGCCGTGGCGCGCCGCGAACTCGCGCAGGTAGTCGACGAGCGCGCGCACGCCTTCGATCGGCATCGCGTTGTAGATCGACGCGCGCATGCCACCGACGACGCGGTGGCCCTTGAGCTGGACCAGGCCGCGCTCTTCGGCGCCGGCGAGGAAGGCGGCGTCGAGCCGGTCGTCGGCGAGGCGGAACGGCACGTTCATCCACGAGCGGCAGTCGCGCGCGACCGGGCTCGAATAGAACGGCGTCGCGTCGAGGAAGTCGTAGAGCAGCGCGGCCTTCGACCGGTTGCGCTCGGCCATCGCAGCCAGGCCGCCTTCGGCCTGCAGCCACTTGAACACCAGCCCGGCGATGTAGATCGCGTAGGTCGGCGGCGTGTTGTACATCGAGTCGTGCTCGGCGACCACCTTGTAGTCGAAGGCCGAAGGCGTGAGCGCCATCGCGTGGCCGAGCAGGTCCTCGCGCACGATCACGATCGTCAGCCCGGCCGGGCCGATGTTCTTCTGTGCGCCGCCGTAGATCAGCGCGTACTTCGAGACCTCGATCGGCCGCGAGAGGATGTCGCTCGACATGTCGGCGACCAGCGGCACGGCGCCGACCTCGGGCGTGAACTGGTACTGGACGCCGCCGATCGTCTCGTTCGAGCAGATGTGGACGTAGGCCGCGTCGGGGTCGAGGCGCCAGCTATCGCGCGGCGGGATCGTCGTGTAGCGGCTTGCTTCGCTGCTCGCGGCGACGTTGACGCGCCCGTAGCGCGCGGCCTCGGCGATCGAGCGCCGCGACCATTCGCCGGTGTCGACGTAGTCGGCGCCCTTGCCGCGCATCAGGTTCATCGGCAGGATCGCGTTCTGCCCGATCGCGCCGCCCTGCATGAACAGGATCCTGTAATGGGCCGGCACGTCGAGCAGCGCGCGCAGGTCGGCCATTGCCGCGGCGGCGATGGCCATGAACTGCGGGCCGCGATGGCTCATCTCCATCACCGACATGCCCGAGCCCTGCCAGTCCAGCATCTCGGCCGCGGCCTGGCGCAGCACCGGCTCGGGCAGCACGGCGGGGCCGGCGCTGAAATTGAACACGCGCGTCATCGATCGGTCCTTCGGGCTTTGCTGCAGGTCATTATCGGCCGTGGCCGGCGGGTGTAAGTTCCGGCTTTCGTCCACAACCGCGGTGAGACCGGCATGCAGCAGACCCAGCCCGTGACGAAGCGGCGCGCGCTCGCGCGCCAGCCGATCAGCGACGACGTGCTGCTCGAGAAATACGCGAAGGACGGCGAGCGCAGCGTCGACGACGTGCACCGGCGCGTCGCGCACGCGCTCGCCGAGGCCGAGGCGCCGGCGCAGCGCGCCGACTGGGAGGCGCGCTTCCTCGAGGCCCTGCGCGGCGGTTTCGTGCCCGCAGGGCGCATCCAGTCGGCGGCCGGCACCGGCTTGTCGGCGACGCTGATCAACTGCTTCGTGCAGCCCATCGGCGACAGCATCACGCAGGTGGAAGACGGCCACCCGGGCATCTACACCGCTCTCGCCGAAGCCGCCGAGACGATGCGCCGCGGCGGCGGTGTCGGTTACGACTTCAGCCGCATCCGCCCGCGCGGCGCCTGGGTCGGCAGCACGCGCAGCAGCGCGTCCGGGCCGGTGAGCTACATGCAGGTCTTCGACCGGTCCTGCGAGACCGTCGAATCCGCCGGCTCGCGCCGTGGCGCGCAGATGGGCGTGCTGCGCTGCGACCACCCGGACGTCGAGGAATTCATCCACGCGAAGGACCGCGGCGCGCTGAAGAACTTCAACCTCTCGGTCGGCGTCACCGACGCGTTCATGGAGGCGGTGGTCGCCGACCGCGAGGTCGAACTGGTGCACCGCGCCGAGCCCGGGCCGGCGCAGAAGGCGGCCGGCGCGGTGCAGCGCGGCGACGGCCTGTGGTGCTACCGGCGGCTGCCCGCGCGCGCGCTGTGGGACCAGATCATGCGCTCGACCTACGACCACGCCGAGCCCGGCGTGCTCTTCCTCGACGCGATCAACCGCGACAACAACCTCGCCTATTGCGAGAGCATCGCCGCGAGCAACCCCTGCGGCGAGCAGCCGCTGCCGCCCTATGGCTGCTGCTGCCTGGGCTCGATCGACCTGACGCGCTTCGTGCGCGCGCCGTTCGAGCCCGGGGCGCGCTTCGACGAGGCGGCGTTCGCGGCGCTCGTGCCGCTGGCGGTGCGCATGCTCGACAACGTGCTCGACCTGACCGTCTGGCCGCTGCCGCAGCAGCAGGAAGAGGCGCGGCGCAAGCGCCGCGTCGGCCTGGGCTTCACCGGGCTGGGCGACACGCTCGTGATGCTCGGGCTGCGCTACGACACCGCCAAGGCGCGCGCGCTCGCCGCGCACGTCGCCGAGCTCATGCGCGACGCGGCCTACGCGGCGTCCGCCGATCTGGCGCGCGAGCGCGGCGCGTTCCCGCTCTTCAACGCCGACCTGCTGCTCGCCGGCAGCGCCTTCGCCGCGCGGCTGCCGGCGCCGCTGCGCGAGCGCATCCGCGCGAGCGGGCTGCGCAACTCGCACCTGCTGTCGATCGCGCCGACCGGGACGATCAGCCTGGCCTTCGCCGACAACGCGAGCAACGGCATCGAGCCGGCCTTCAGCTGGACCTACACGCGCAAGAAGCGCCAGAGCGACGGCAGCACGCGCGACTACAGCGTCGAGGACCCGGCCTGGCGGCTGTACCGGCACCTGCAGGGTGCCGATGCGGCGCTGACGCCGGCCTTCGTCTCGGCGCTCGAGATCAGCGCGTCGGCGCATGCGGCGATGGTCGCCGCGGTCGCCCCCTTCATCGACAGCGCGATCAGCAAGACCGTCAACGTCCCGGCCGACTACCCCTATGCCGACTTCCAGGACCTCTACCTCGAGGCCTGGCGCGCCGGCCTGAAGGGGCTGGCGACCTACCGGCCGAACGCGGTGCTCGGCTCGGTGCTCAGCGTCGCGCCCGAGCCGGCGACGCCGATGCGCATCGACAGCGCGAACCGCCGCCTCGCGCTCGACAAGCTGCCCGCGCCGGTGCTGGCCAGCCTGCGCTGGCCGGGCCGGCCCGAGCTGCCGGCCGGCAACCCGTCGTGGACCTTCATGGTCCACCACCCGTTCGGCGACTTCGCGCTCTTCGTCGGCGAGGAGGGCACGCCGGCGCGGCCGTTCGAGCTCTGGGTCAACGGCGCGGAGCAGCCGCGCGGGCTGGGCGCGCTGGCCAAGACGCTGTCGATGGACTTGCGCGCGAACGACACCGCCTGGCTGCTGCTCAAGCTCGATGCGCTGGCCACCGTCGCCGAGGAGCGCGCGTTCGAGATGCCGTTTCCGCCCGACGGCCAGCGCCGGCTGTTCCCCGGCGTCGTCGCCGCGGTCGCGGCGGTGCTGCGCTGGCGCTGCGAGCAGCTCGGCGCGCTGCGCCCGGGCGGGCCGACGCCGGTGGTCGACGCGATGTTCAGCCGCGACGAGCCCAAGACCGGCACCTCGGGCACGCTGGCCTGGGCCGTCGACATCGACAACCCGGCCAGCGGCGAGGCGTTCACGCTGACGCTGAAGGAGGTCACGCTGCCGACGCCGGGCGGCGGCACCGTGACCCGGCCCTGCGCGATCGGCTTCTCGGGCAACTACCCGCGCGCGCTCGACGGGCTGGCGCGCGTGCTGTCGCTGGACATGCGCGTCATCGACCCGGCGTGGATCGGCATGAAGCTGCGCAAGCTGCTCAACTACGCCGAGCCGCTGGGCCAGTTCATGGCCTTCGTCCCCGGCCTGCCCGACGGCCAGCGCCGCCAGCAGACCTGGCCGTCGACGGTGGCCTACCTGGCCCGGCTCGTGATCCACCGCTACGCGATGCTCGGCGTGCTCGACGAGGACGGCCGGCCGCTGACGGCGATGGGCGTGCTCGACGCGCCGGTCGACGGCGCTGCGCGGCCGCTCGCCGGCCGGCCCTGCCCGGAGTGCGGCAACGCGACGCTGATCCACAAGGACGGCTGCGACTTCTGCACCGCCTGCGGGTACGTGGGGCAGTGCGGTTGAACCTGCGCCTTCAGCCGGCGAGGTCGCGCTTGCGCTGTTCGAACTCGTCCTTGCCGATCTCGCCGCGCGCATAGCGCTCGCGCAGGATCTCGAGCGCGCGGTCGACGGGCGGTTGCGGCGGGGGCTGGCGTCCTCGGTCGACGGCCCGGCGCGCCAGCAGCACGATGGCGACGACGACGAGCGCCCACCACAGCAGGTGGCTGAGCCCGAACCAGCCCCAGCCCGGGCCGCCCCATCCCGTCATCGATCCCCACATGGCGCGAGGTCCCGTCGCCTACTGGCCGCCCCAGGCGCGGCGCACCTGCTGGCGCTGCTGCGGGGTCAGGATGGCGTCGATGCGCTGGCGTGCGTCGAGCGCGTTGTCGAACATCTGCTTGCGCAGTGCCGCCATCGCGTCGTAGGTCTTGCGCGCCTGGGCTTCGTCCAAGGTGTCGCCGCCCTTGCCGCCGCTCCGCCAGCCGAGCTCGTGCATGCTGCGCATCAGATCCCATTGCTTGCGCTCGACGTCGGCGTGGATCTCGGCGAGCTTGCTGCGCTGGTCGGCGCTCAGGTCGAGGCCGTGCAGGTCCAGGCGTCCGAAGCCGCCCATCATTCCCGGCCCCATGCCGAAGCCGGGGCCCATCCCGTAGCCGCCGCCGCAGCCGGGCCCAGCGCCTCCGCCCGGCCCGCCACCACCGCCCCAGCCCGGACCCATGGCGCAGCCACCGGGCCCCCAGCCACCGGGCCCGTAGCCAGCGCCCGAGCCCATCATCCCGGGACCCATCCCGTAGGGCTGGGCGAGGGCGGACGCGGCCCACAGCGATCCGGCCAGCAAGGCAACGAGTTGGCGCTTCATGGTCATCTCCATTCGGGTTCTGAACCATTCGAGCTTGCTCCGACGGCCCCCGTCGCCGTTGAGTTCGATCAATCGATGCGAACGGATCACCGATCGGAGCGCTTCGCAGCGCCACCGACTGGCATTAGCATGCCCGGGCCGCCGGCCGCGGGCCCGCTGCCGGCCGGCGCGCAACGCCGAACCCACCGAGGAGAACCGAATGGCCAAGCCGATGATCGACCCCGACGCACTGATCACGATGTTCGAGAACGCCAGCGCGCAGCAGGGCGCGCAGCTGAAGAAGGCGGTCAGCGACACCACGCTCGCAGCGCTGCAGGGGCGCGAACTGACGCTGAAGAACATCCGTTCGGCGCTGAAGTCGGTGTCGGAGGCGGCGAGCCTGGGTGCGGCGAAGAACGCGACCGCGGGCCTGGACGTCGAGGCGCTGCTCGACAACGCGGTTGCCGGCATGGACGAAGCGCTGCTCAAGGCGGTGGACGCGAACCGGGTCGCGCTGCAGCAACTGGTCGCGCAGGGTGCCGACCTGCGCGAGAAGCACCTGAAGAAGGCGCTCGACGACCTCGACAAGTTCGAGGACACGATGTTCGCCGCGCTGAAGAAGACCGCCGAGGGCGCCGGCGCGCCGCTGGCCGGGGCGTGGAGCCAGGTGATCGAGAAGATGCAGGCCGGCGGCACGCTCTCCGGCGCGAAGGCGGCCACCACTGCCGAGCAGCTGGCCGAGCAGATGCAGGGCGCACTGCGCAGCACGCGCGCGGCGTCGATGCGTGCCGCGCAGGCGATGGCGGAAAGCTACGCCGCGATGGTCAGCGGCGTGCTGATCGGCATGTCCGAGGCGATGCAGGCGAAGGCGCCGGCGAAGAAGAAGTAGCCGCCTGCGGCGCGTGCGGTCCGCTGGCGAGTTATCGTCCGCCGCATGCCTGCCCCCAGCTTCTTCTGGCACGACTACGAGACCTTCGGCCGCGAGCCGCGGCGCGACCGGCCGGCGCAGTTCGCCGGGGTCCGCACCGACGCCGAGCTGAACGAGATCGCCGCGCCGGTGATGCACTTCTGCCGCCCGGCACGCGACTACCTGCCCGACCCGGAGAGCTGTCTGCTCACCGGCATCCTGCCGCAGCAGGCGCTCGCGCAAGGCCTGCCCGAGGCCGAGTTCGCCGCGCGCATCGAGGCCGAGCTGGGCGCGCCGGACACCATCGGCGTGGGCTACAACAGCATCCGCTTCGACGACGAGGTGACGCGCTTCCTCTTCTGGCGCAGCCTGATCGACCCCTACGCGCGCGAATGGCAGAACGGCTGCAGCCGCTGGGACCTGCTCGACGTGGTGCGCTGCTGCTGGGCGCTGCGGCCCGAGGGCATCGAATGGCCGCTGCACGAGAGCGGCGAGAGGCGCGGCCAGCCATCGTTCCGGCTCGAGCAGCTGACGGCCGCGAACGGCCTGGTGCACGAGGCCGCGCACGACGCGCTGTCCGACGTGCGCGCGACAGTCGCGCTGGCGCGGCTGGTCCGCACGCGCCAGCCGCGGCTGTGGGACTTCTGCCTCAGGCTGCGCCACAAGGATGCGGTGCGCGCCGAGATCGGCCAGCGCCGGCCCTTCGTCCATCTGTCGGGGCGCTATCCGGTCGAGCAAGGCTGCATGGCGGTGGTCTGGCCGCTCGCGCCGCACCCGACGAACCGCAACGAGCTGATCGTCTGGGACCTCGCGCAGGACCCGGCGCAGCTCGCCGACCTGGACGCCGACACCGTGCGCGAGCGGCTGTTCACGCCGCAGGCCGCGCTGCCCGAAGGCATGCAGCGCCTGCCAATCAAGACGATCCACGTGAACAAGTCGCCGGTCGTGATCGGCAACCTGAAGACGGTGGCGTCGGCGCAGCAGCGTTTCGGCCTCGACCTCGCGCTCGCGCAACGCCATGCCGAGCGCGCCGCAGCGCTGCCGGCGCTGGACGAACTGTGGGCGGCGGTCTATGCGCGGCCGGCGCCGGCCGGGGCGCCCGACGTCGACGAGGACCTCTACGGCGGCTTCGTCGGCAACCAGGACCGGCGCACGCTGGAGCGGCTGCGCGCGCTGCCGGCGCAGGCGCTGGCAGCGCGCCACCCGGCGTTCGACGACCCGCGCCTGGACGAGCTCGTGTTCCGCTACCGGGCGCGCAATTTCGAGGAAACGCTCGATGCCGCCGAGCGCGAGCGCTGGCAGCAGCATTGCCGCGCGCGGCTGCTCGAAGGTGAGGGCGGGGCGCAGACGCTCAGCGCCTTCTTCGAGCGCATCGATGCGCTCGCCGAGACCGCGGACGAACGCGGCCAGGCCCTGCTCGAGGCCTTGTACGACTACGCCGAGGGCATCGCGCCGGATCCGGGCTGACCCGCCAAGGGCGCTGGCGTCTCAGAGCCTGTGAACGTATGAATCGCGGGTGCGATTCATATCTTCACAGGCTCTCAGCCCGCGTGGGCGAGCAGGCTTTCGTAGGCGTCGCGGCAGGCGTCGGCGACGCGCTGGTGCGCGCCGTCCAGCGCCGCCGGCAGGTCGCGTGCGGCCTCGAAGCCGGTGGAGCGCCAGACCGCGGCGTACCAGTGCGGTGCCCAGACGCCGTCGCTCGCACGCGGACCCGCAGGCCAGTGCAGCATGCGGTCGCTGAAGGCCAGGCCCAGGCGCGCGCACAGCCGCTGGAGATGGCCGCGCGGGTCGCGCAGGAAGCGCTCCGCATCGATCACCGGCGGTGCCTGGCCGAGCCGGTCGGCGACCTCGTCGAACATGCGGCGCTGCTGGAGCAGCCCGATGTCCCCGGGCGCCACGTTCGCGCGCGACTTGACGTAGCTCGCGACCACGCGAACGGGGTCGCGGATCAGGAAGACGTTCGTCAGCGCGTGCACCCAGGCGCAGTCCATGCCCGGGAGCAGATGGTGCGCCATGTGCTTCTGGTACCAGACCGGCCGGCCGCCGGGCACCGGCCCGCCGAGCGCGGCGACGACGCGCCGCCAGTCGAGGCTGTCGCCGGCGCGGCCGGCCGCGACGACCTCGTCGCGGCCCGGGTGGTCGAGGTCGGGTAATGCGCGTACAGCGGCTCGTCGCTGACCGCGCAGTCGCCCCGGTTCTCCCAGGCGCGCATCATCGCCGTGCTGATGTTGCGCGGGCCGCTCCAGGCGGCGATGCGAATCGGCGCCTCGGTCATGGTTCTGCGGCGATGCGGATCGGCGCCTCGGTCATGGTTCTGCGGCGATGCGGATCGGCGCCGTCACGCGCCCGCAGCGCTGCGCGCTGCCACGTCGCGCAAGATCAGCTCGCGGTACAGACCTTGCAGCCGCTGCACCATCGGCCCGGGCAGCGCATCGCCGATCGTCCGCCCGTCGATGCGGCGCACCGGCGCCAGACCGGCGTAGGTGCCGGTGACGAAGGCCTCGTCCGCGCTGTAGACGTCGGTCAGGCTGAAGTTCTTCTCGAAGGCCGGGATGCCGGCCTCGCGGCAGACCTGCAGCACGTTCGCGCGCGTGATGCCGGCCAGGCAGTAGTCGCCGGTCGAGGTCCAGACCTGGCCGCGCCGGACGATGAAGAAATGGGTCGAGTTGCAGGTCGCGACGAAGCCGTGCGGGTCGAGCATCAGTGCCTCGTCGGCGCCGGCCTCGGTGGCCTGGATGCAGGCGGTGATGCAGTTCAGCTTGCTGTGGCTGTTCAGCTTGGGGTCCTGGACGTCGGGGTACCCACGCCGCACGTGCACGGTGAACAGCGTCAGCCCGCGCGCCAGCGTCTCGGGCTTGGCCTGCTTGAACTCGGCGATGATCACGACGGTGGCCGGGCCGACCGTCACGCGCGGGTCCTGGTAAGGCGTGCGCTTGACGCCGCGCGTGACCATCAGCCGCAGGTGCACGCCGTCGTGCATCGCGTTCGCCGCGAGCGTGTCGCGGATCGCCTGAGTGAGCCGTGCGCGGCTCAGGCCGATGTCGAGCGCGATCGCCTTCGCGCCTTCGAAGAGCCGGTCCAGGTGCGCGTCCAGGAACGCCGGCTGGCCGTCGACGACGCGCAGGCCTTCCCAGACGCCGTCGCCGAGCACGAAACCGCTGTCGAATACCGAGACCATCGCTTCGGCGCGCGGCTTGAGCTGCCCGTTGATCCAGATCCGCAGGCCGGCATTGCGCGGGTCGTCGTGGAAGTCGTGAATGCTCTGGGACATCGGGCCAGTCTATCGCGCCAGAATCGGGACGATGAACCACCACGAAGCCGATTCCCGCTACGCCTGGCAGCGCCTGGGCGTGACCCTGGTGATGATGACGATCGGCAGCGCCGCGATGTACGTCGTCGCCGTCGTGCTGCCGGCGGTGCAGGCCGAGTTCGGCGTTGCGCGCGCCGATGCCTCGCTGCCGTACACGCTGATGATGCTCGGCTTCGGTGCCGGCGGCATCGTGATGGGCAAGCTTGCCGACCGCTACGGCGTGATGCTGCCGCTGTTCATCGGCGCCGGCGGGCTGGGGCTGGGCTTCGTCGCGGCCGGGACGGCCGGCAGCCTGACCGGCTTCGCGCTCGCCCATGGGCTGCTGCTCGGGCTGCTCGGCAGCTCGGCGACCTTCGCGCCGCTGGTCGCCGATACCTCGCTGTGGTTCGTGCGCCGGCGCGGCATCGCGGTCGCGATCTGCGCCAGCGGCAACTACCTGGCCGGCGCGATCTGGCCGCCGATCGTCGAGCATTTCGTGCGCACGGCGGGCTGGCGCGCGACCTACGTCGGGTTGGGCATCGTCTGCGCCGTGAGCCTGCCGCTGCTGGCGCTGTTCATGCGCGCGCGCCCGCCGGCCGCGGTGGCGTCGACCTCGGCGGCCTGTCGCGCGACGCCGTCGTCGCGGCCGTTCGGGCTGTCGATGAACCAGGCGCAGGCGCTGCTGTGCATCGCCGGCGTGGCCTGCTGTGTCGCGATGGCCATGCCGCAGGTGCACATCGTCGCCTACTGCGGCGACCTCGGCTACGGCGCCGCGCGCGGCGCCGAGATGCTGAGCCTGATGCTTGCCTGCGGCATCGTCAGCCGGCTCGTCTCGGGCGCGATCTGCGACCGCATCGGCGGGCTGCGCACGCTGCTGCTCGGCTCGGTGCTGCAGGGGGTCGCGCTGCTGCTCTTCATCCCGTTCGACGGCCTGCTGTCGCTGTACGTGATCTCGGCGCTGTTCGGGCTGTTCCAGGGCGGCATCGTGCCCAGCTACGCGATCATCGTGCGCGAGCATTTCCCGCCCGCCGAAGCCGGCACGCGTGTCGGCGCGGTGCTGACGGCGACGCTGTTCGGCATGGCGCTGGGCGGCTGGATGTCGGGCAAGGTGTTCGACCTGACCGGCTCGTACCACGCCGCCTTCGTCAACGGCGTCGGCTGGAACCTGCTCAACCTGGGCATCGTGCTGCTGCTGATCACGCTGACGCGCCGCCGCGACCGCGTCGGGCCGCCCGCGCTGGCCTGAACGGGTGCTACGCGATCGGGCGCGACAGGTAGACGCCTTCGCGGCCGACGACGGGCTCGCGCGTGGGCATCAGGATCGTGCAGTCGTCGCAGGGGGCGCGGATCTCGTCGCTGCCGTCGGTCGCGATCAGTTCGCCCGCGGCGAAGGTCTCGAAGCCGATCACCGGCCGCGCAAAGCGGAAGCCGGGCGTCTTGACGACCCAGGTCTGGAGGAGCTCGAAGCGCTGCTGCGCGACCCGGGCGCGCGGCTCGCGCTCGATGAGGCCGAAATGGGCCAGGAAGTCGAGCGCGACATCGACCGCGAGCTCGCTGGTGGCGCGGCGGAAATGCTGGCCGCATTCGGCGACCAGCGCGACGCCGTGATGCTCGTCCTGGCCGTGGTGCCCGTGCTGGATCAGCGGCGTGCCCGAGCCGCGCGGCATCACCAGGTGGACCGCCGGGCGGCCGATCGCGAGCGCCGCCTCGGCGTTGCGCGCGAACTTCGGGTAGACCCAGAACGGCTGCACGTCGGAGCTCGTCGAGTGCAGGTCGAGGATGTGATCGGCCGCCGCGACCACCGGGCGCAGCTCGCGCGCGCGCCGGAGCTCGGGGCTGTCGTCGCTGCCGTCGAGCCAGGCCGGCGACCAGATCCGGTTCAGGTTGTGCACCAACTGCCGGCTCTCGAAGGGGCGCGCCGGGTCGAAGGACTCGTACGCCGCGACGTTGGCGAAGCTGACCGTCAGCGTGCCGGTGCGCGGGCGCACGCCGCGGTCGAGCAGCTGCGTCGCCGCGACCATGCCGCAGAACTCGTTGCCGTGGGTCAGCGCGTTGACCAGCACGTGCGGCCCGGGCCGGCCCGAATCGAAGCGGTGCACGTAGTCGATGCCGGTGTTGCCGGCGCGGTAGTGCGAGAGGTCGCGCGGCAGGACTTCGAGCGGCGGGGCGGTCGGGATCATCGGCGGGCAGCGGCGGGCGGTCGTCGATCTTATCCGGGCGTCGCAGCCGCGGCCCGTCGTGGCGCGCCGCGGCCGAGGCGGCACAATCGGTGCCATGGAAGACGTCCCGACCCTCGAAACGCATCCGGTGTCGAAGATCCACCTGATCGGTGGCGAGAAGGGCGGCGTCGGCAAGTCGATGGTCTCGCGCCTGCTCGCGCAGTACTTCATCGACCACGACCTGCCGTTCACCGGCTTCGACACCGACCGGTCCCACGGCTCGCTGCTGCGCTTCTATGCCGACTACGCGTCGCCGGCGCTGGCCGACAGCTACGAGGCGCTGGACCGCATCGTCGAAGCCGCGATCGAGCAGCCGGGGCGGCGCGTGCTCGTCGACCTCGCGGCGCAGACGCACGACCCGCTCGTCAAGTGGATGGACGAGTCCGGCGTGCTCGACATGGCCGACCTGTCGGGCATCTCGCTGCACTACTGGCACGTGATGGACAGCGGCCGCGATTCGGTGGACCTGCTGACGCGGTTGCTCGACCGCTTCGGCCAGCGCGTGCACTACGTGCTGGTGAAGAACCAGCTGCGCGGCGACGATTTCGGCCAGCTCGAGCGTTCGGGCCAGCTCGACCGCGCGCGCGGCCTGGGCGCGAAGGTGATCGACCTGAAGCGCCTGCACGACGCGGTGGTGCAGAAGATCGACGCCCGCAACGCCAGCTTCTGGGCGGCGAAGAACGCCTCCGCGATCGACGGCCCCGGCCTCGGGCTGATGGAGCGCCAGCGCCTGAAGCTCTGGCTCAACCACGCCTTCGGCGAGATCGCGAAGACCGACGCGTAGCCGCCGCGTCGGTGGCGCGACGCCGGGTCAGCGCGCGGCGGTCGTCAGTCCGAGCTCGTGGGTCACGGGGACCACGGCGTCCTGCTGCACCTGGCGGCAGTCGTCGAGCATCCGGTGGCCCAGGCGCGAGTTGAGCAGCATCGACTTGGCGGGGATCTGCAGCCAGACGACGCCGGCACGGGCGTCCTCCAGGCGCACGGCGCCGGTGCTCGTCTCGACCGGGACCATGTCGTAGTGCGCGTTCTTGAACGCGAGCCTGAAGTGGCCGGGCTGGCCGGCGATGGCGGTCAGGCTGACCTGTTGCTTGAACTCGCACTGCGCGGTGCCGGTGAAGACATGCGCGGCGGCCTGGAGCTGCCCCTGCGACAGGACATCGGCGCGTGCGGGCAGCGCGGCCACGGCGGACAGCGCGAGGGCAAGGGTTCCAACGGCAGCGTGCAGGCGGGGCATCCGGGGCTCCTCGAGTGAATGTGGGCGCGATTGTTCGGGCGGACTCGCGGCTTCAGGCGTGTTCAGGCGTCGATGTTTGCAACCACCTGCAAGCGCGGCTCGTCGGTGCCCGGCCGCGCGTGACGGAGTAGACACTCAAGTGGCGTTCTCGTCAAAGAAAGCCCGGCGCACTTCGGCCGGCAGCAGCGCGGAGCCGACGCCCGCGCTGCGGTGCGCGCGCACCAGCAGCTGCCAGAAATAGCGGTAGCTCGCGCGGTCGTGCAGGGTGTCGCGGTGGCGGATCGGCGCCCAGTCGGCGGCCCTCGCGGCCTGCAGGATCTCGATCGCCTGGTCGACCTCGGCGCGGGACGGCGTGAAGGCTTCGACGATGGGCCGGATCTGCGCCGGATGGATGCTCCACATGCGCGTGCAGCCCAGGCGCTGGCTCGCGGTCTCGGCGGCGCGACGCAGCGCGGGCAGGTCGTTGAACTCGGTCACGACGCAGTGCGACGCGACCTTTGCGTGGCCGTGGCAGGCGGCGGCGATCTCGAGCTTCGCGCGCACGACGAGCGGGTGCTCGAACTGGCCGGTGGCGCTCATCGCGCTCTGCGGGATCGCGCCTCGGTGCGCGGAAACGAAGTCCATCAGCCCGAAGGACAGTGACTCGACGCGCGGGTGCGCGGCGATCGCGTCGACCTCGCGCAGCGCGCCGTGGGTCTCGATCAGTGCGTGCAGCGGGATTGCGGCGCCGCCGGCGGCATCGACCGCCTGCGCGGCACGCTGCAGCTCGGCCAGGCCGCGCGGCTTGGGCAGCATCAGGTAGGCCGGCGCGCGCGTCGCGCCGAGCACGACGGCCAGCACTTCGGCGAAGCGCGGATGGTCGACCGGCAGCAGTCGTACGCCGACGCGGCCGTAGCGGTTCGCCGCCGAACCGAGCAGCGACGCGATCAGGTGCGCCTGCTCGACCTCGCCGCCGACCGGCGCGCCGTCCTCGTTGTCGAGGGTGACGTCGAACACCGGCCCGAGTTCGGCCTGCAGCGCCAGGCTCTTGCGCATGCGCGCCTCGACGCCGGCGTAATGGTCGCAGACCGGCAGGTCGGGGACCGCAGCCTCGTCGGGGTCGAAAAGCGCATCGCGCGGGTGCAAGGGCATGGCGCGATTGTCGGCGCCGGGCTGGGCGCTGCCAAGCGGGCAAGCACCGGCAGCGCCGCCGGCACGCCGGTCGGGGATGGCCGGCCGCGAAAGAAAAGGGCCGGCACCTCGCGGCAGCCGGCCCGGTGGTCGCGTCGGGCGTGCCGGATCAGAGCAGGTGCTTGACGCCGTCGCGCTCGCTGAGCAGTTCGGCCAGCGTCGCGTCGATGCGCTCCCGGCTGAACGCGTCGATCTCGAGGCCCTCGACGATCTTGTATTCGCCGTTCGCGGTGGTCACCGGGAAGCCGAACATCACGTCCTTCGGGATGCCGTATTCGCCATTGCTTGGCACGCCCATCGTGACCCAGCCGCCGTTCGTGCCCAGCGCCCAGTCGCGCATGTGGTCGATCGCCGCGTTCGCCGCCGAGGCCGCCGACGACAGCCCGCGCGCCTCGATGATCGCCGCGCCGCGCTTGCCCACGGTGGGCAGGAACACGTCCTTGTTCCAGACCTGGTCGTTGATCATCTCCTTGACGCTCGCGCCGGCGATCGTCGCGAACCGGTAGTCCGCGTACATCGTCGGGCTGTGGTTGCCCCAGACGGCGAGCCGCTCGATGCTGGACACCGGCTTGCCGGTCTTCGCCGCGATCTGGCTCAGCGCGCGGTTGTGGTCCAGGCGCAGCATCGCGGTGAAGTTCTTGCGCGGCAGGTCGGGCGCGCTGTTCATCGCGATGTAGGCGTTGGTGTTCGCCGGGTTGCCGACGACCAGCACCTTGACGTCGCGGCTGGCAACGGCGTTAAGCGCCTTGCCCTGGCCGATGAAGATCTGGCCGTTGATCGACAGCAGCTCCGCGCGCTCCATGCCGGCCTTGCGCGGCATCGAGCCGACGAGCAGCGCGTAGTCGGCGTCCTTGAACGCGGTCATCGGATCGGCGTGCGCCTGCATCCCGGCCAGCAGCGGGAACGCGCAGTCGGCGAGTTCCATCATCACGCCCTTGAGCGCCTTCTGCGGCCCTTCGGCCGGGACTTCGAGCAGTTGCAGGATGACGGGCTGGTCCTTGCCCAGCATCTCGCCCGAGGCGATCCGGAACAGCAGGGCGTAGCCGATCTGGCCGGCAGCGCCGGTGACCGCCACGCGAACGGGCTTCTTGCTCATGGGAGGCTCCTGAGAGTGTGTCTGTGCAGCCCGGCATTTTAGCGGCGGGTGGGCTTTCCAGTCTTATGTCTTATGTAAGACAATCGAGCCATGTCCGAAGCCGCGCTCGCCGCGCCCATGTCGTCCTCCGCGTTGCCTGCCACGCCGTCGTTCCTGCCGCTGTACCAGCAGATCAAGGCCTTGCTGATGCGCAGCCTGCAGGCGGGCGAATGGCGCGCCGGCGAGGTGATCCCGAGCGAGGTCGAGCTCGCGGCGCGCTTCAAGGTCAGCCAGGGCACGGTGAGGAAGGCGATCGACGAGCTCGCGACCGAGAACCTGCTCGTGCGCCGCCAGGGCAAGGGCACCTTCGTCGCGACGCATGCCGAAGAGAAGATCCAGTACCGCTTCCTGCGCCTGACGCCCGACGACGCGACATCGGCCGGCATGCAGCGCCGGCTGCTCGACTGCCGGCGCATGCGCGCACCGGCCGACGTGCTGCGTGCGCTCGAGATGAAGTCCGGCGAGGCGGTGGTCGAGCTGCGCCGGTTGCTGCTCGCCGAGGGGCGGCCGGTGGTGCTGGACGACATCTGGCTGCACGGCGCGCTGTTCAAGGGCCTGAGCGCCGAAAAGTTGGCCGGCTACCGTGGCCCGATGTACAGCCTGTTCGAGACCGAATTCGGCGTGCGCATGATCCGCGCCGAGGAGAAGATCCGCTCCGTCGCCGCGGGCGCCGACGAGGCCGCGCTGCTCGCGGTGCCGGTGGGCACACCGCTGCTGTCGGTCGAGCGGCTGTCCTTCACCTACGGCGACAAGCCGGTCGAATTGCGCCGCGGCCTGTACAACACGGCGCATCATCACTACCGCAACGTGCTCAGCTGAACGCCGCGCGGGTCTGCTGCATTGCAATAAAATCTTCGAGGCTTGCGCGCGGCCGCGACCCCTGGC
>MEGM01000088.1 GCA_001725505.1 Rubrivivax sp. SCN 70-15
CGCTGCCCTCGATCGCTCGCCGGCGACGGATCAGGTCATCCAAACGGCGGCCTCCCTCGCGTCCAGGATCGACGGCGCCGAGCTCCATCTCGTCCACACCGTCGACGCGGGGAACCCGCCGGGCGCGACGGCCACATGCACCCGAACCGCATCTTCGCCGCGCTGCGCCCGCTGCTGCGCGACGACGCGATCACGGTCGCCGACGGCGGCGACCTGCTCAGCTTCGCGCGCATGGGCCTCGAGCCGCGCACCTACCTCGACGCCGGCACCTTCGGCTGCCTGGGCGTGGGCACGCCGTACGGCGTCGCCGCGGCGCTGCTGCACCCGGAGCGCCAGGTCGTCGTCGTCACCGGCGACGGTGCGTTCGGCATCAACGCGATGGAGATCGACACCGCCCAGCGCCATGGCGCGAAGGCGGTGTTCATCGTCTCGAACAACGCGGCGTGGAACATCGAGCGCCTCGACCAGGAGATGAACTACGGCGGGCGCGTCGTCGGCACGACGCTGGCGTGGAGCGACTACGCGGCGATGGCGCGCGCCTTCGGCCTGCACGCCGAGCGCGTCACCGACCCGGCGCGGCTGCAGGGCGCGATCGCCGAGGCGTTCGCGAAGGCCCCGGCGCTGATCGACGTCGTCGTCACGCAGGACGCGCTGTCGTCGGACGCCGGCAAGGGCCTGGGCTGGGTGCCCGACCACCAGGCGCTCACCGCCTGGGACGAGGCCGAACAGGCGCGCCGGCGGTGAAGGGGGCGCAATGGCTACGCTGCTCACGCTGTCGGATGTGGTGGCCACGCACGCCCGGCTGCAGCCGGGCAAGGTGGCGGTGCGCGACTCGCGCCGCGCGCTGACCTACGCGCAGTGGGACGAGCGCGCGAGCCGACTCGCGAACGCGTTCATCGAAGGGCTGGGCCTGCAGCGCGGCGACCGCGTCGCGGTGCTCGCGTACAACCGGCTCGAATGGCTCGAGATCTACGCCGGCCTCGCGCGTGCGGGGCTGGTCGCCGTGCCGATCAACTTCCGCCTGCTCGGCCCCGAGATCGCCTACATCGTCGGCCACTGCGAGGCCCGGGCGCTGATCGTGCAGAGCGAGCTGCGCGACCGCGTCGAGGCCGTGGCCGGCGAGATCGCGGTCGATGCGGCGCGGCGCGTCGAGCTGACCGCCGGCGCCGACGCGCGAGCCAGTGTGGGCTGGCGCGGCTACGAGGCGCTGCTGGCCGCGGCGTCGGCCGCGCCGCCCGAGGTCGCGGTCGGCGACGCGGACCTGTTCGCACTGATGTACACCTCGGGCACCACCGGGCTGCCCAAGGGCGCGATGCGCAGCCATGGCGGCAACGCGCTGATCGCGCTGGTCACCGCGCTCGAGTTCGGCCTGACGCGCGGCGACACCGGGCTGCTCGTGATGCCGCTGTGCCACGCGAACTCGCTCTATTTCGGGCTCACGTTCGCGCACCTGGGCGCGACGATCGTCGTCGACGACCGCGCCCACTTCGACCCCGAGGCGCTGCTGGCGACGCTCGCGCGCGAGCGCGTCACGTTCACCTCGCTGGTGCCGACGCACTACATCATGATGCTCGGCCTGAGCACCGACGTGAAGGCGCGCCACGACACGCGCGCGGTGGACAAGCTGCTGATCTCGTCGGCGCCGGCGCGGCGCGACACCAAGCTCGCGATCCTCGAGCATTTCGCGGGCTGCCGGCTGTTCGAGCTCTACGGTTCGACCGAGGCCGGCTGGGTCTCGATCCTGCGCCCCGACGAGCAGCTCGAGCACCTCGGCTCGGTCGGCCGCGAGTGGGTCGGCTCGGGGCCGGTCCGGCTGCTCGACCCCGACGGGCGCGAGGTGCCCGACGGCGAGGTCGGCGAGCTGTACTCGCGCACGCCCTGGGTCTTCGACGGCTACTGGAAGAACCCCGAGAAGACGGCCGAAGCCTTTCGCGGCGCCTGGTGCTCGGTGGGTGACCTGGCACGGCGCGATGCGCAGGGCTACCTCCACCTCGTCGACCGCAAGAGCAACATGATCATCAGCGGCGGCGAGAACATCTACCCGAGCGAGGTCGAGGCGGTGCTGGCGACCCATCCCGCGGTGAAGGACGTCGCCGTCGTCGGCCTGCCCGATGCCACCTGGGGCGAGGCGGTGCATGCCGTCGTCGTGCTGCACGACGGCCGCGACGCGAGCCAGACCGAGCTGATCGACTGGTGCCGCGCGCGCCTGGCCGGCTACAAGCGCCCGCGTGCCGTGAGCTTCGTGTGCGAGCACGAACTGCCGCGCACCGCCACCGGCAAGGTCCAGCACCGCGTGCTGCGCCAACGCATGCTGGCCGAGGCCGGGGTCGCGCAGGGCTGAGCCTGCGCAGCGTGAGGGGGATCGGAGGCCGCCGCGCCGGGCGAGGGCGTCGCTGCGTCCAGCTTCCTACAATGGCCGGCATGGACGAGCTGCACAAATTCCTCTTCGAAGGCCTGCCGGTGCGCGGCATGCTGGTGCGGCTCACCGACGGCTGGCGCGAGCTGCTGCGCCGGCGCGAGTCGCTCGGTGCGCACCCGCCCGAGGTGCGTGCGCTGCTCGGCGAGATGACGGCCGCCGGCGTGCTGATGCAGGCCAACATCAAGTTCAACGGCGCGCTCGTGCTGCAGATCTTCGGCGACGGGCCGGTCAAGCTCGCGGTCGCCGAGATCCAGCCCGAGCTCGGCTTCCGCGCCACCGCGAAGGTGGTCGGCGAGGTGGCGGCCGGCGCCCGGCTGGAAGCGCTGGTCAACGCGCAAGGCCAGGGCCGCTGCGCGATCACGCTCGACCCGAAGGACAAGCTCCCGGGCCAGCAGCCCTACCAGGGCATCGTGCCGCTGCATGGCGACCGGCGCGAGCCGCTGCAGCAGGTGTCGCAGGTGCTCGAGCATTACATGCTGCAGTCCGAGCAGCTCGACACGCGGCTCGTGCTGGCCGCTGACGACCATGTCGCCGCCGGACTGCTGATCCAGCGTCTGCCGGTCGAAGGCGAGGGCAACCTGGGCCAGCGCAACGAGGACGAGATCGGCCTGAACGAGGCCTTCAACCGCATCGCGACGCTGGCCGCGACGCTGACGCGCGAGGAGCTGCTGACGTTGGAGCCGAAAACGGTCCTGCACCGGCTGTTCTGGGAAGAGACGCTGAGGCTGTTCGACGCCGATCACCCGCGCTTTGCCTGCAGCTGCTCGCGCGAGCGCGTGCGCAACATGCTGCGCGGCCTGGGCCGCGACGAGAGCGAGAGCCTGATCGAAGAGCGCGGCGAGGTCGAGGTCGGCTGCGAGTTCTGCGGCCTGCAGTACCGCTTCGACGCGGTCGACGTCGGCGAGATGTTCACGCCGGCGCGCGACCAGCCGCCGTCAACGGCCTCGGTTCAATGAACGGTGCTCGCAATCCGGGTCGTCGCACAGTTCGCAGACCCAGGGCCGGTCGGACGCGTTGCGCTCGGCCAGGCGCGTGAACAGGCCGCGCCGCGGCGCCGTCGCGGTGCGCAGCCGCGGCGCCACCGCGTCGAGCGCATTCTCGACCCGTTCTGCGCTGCTGCCGGCGACCAGCGACCATGGGAGCCGGTGCGCGTGCAGCAGCTCGCGGATCAGCGCGTCGACCGGCGCGCGCACCTGCGGGCCGTCGCGTTGCAGCCCGTCGGCGACCCAGGGCAGGTCGAGCGCGGTGAGCAGCGTTGCGCTGCAGCGGCGCTGGAATGCCGCGGCTGCGGCGACCAGGCTGTCGTCGGCGAACAGCATCCGGCTGTAGACGGCCGTCATCAGTGGCGTCGTGTCGCAGACCACGACCGCATGCGCGGCGGCGGCGGCCTCGATCGCGTCGCGTTGTGCGTCGGCGATCGCGGCCTGCTCGTGCGGGTGCGGCGTGCGGCCTTCGCGTTCGCACCACAGCCGCAGCTGCTCGGGCACCCAGGTGCAGGCGAGTCCGGTCTCGTGCGCGATGCGCTCGGCCAGGGCCGCGGCGAGCGCGGTCTTGCCGGTGCTTTCGGCGCCGACGATCGCGATCAGCTCAGCCATTCGACGCGGCCGCGGCGCCGGTGCGCGCGAGCCGGTGCCATTCGCGCCAGCCGGCCGCGGCGAGTACGACGAATACCGCGTACAGCAGCACCGTCAGGTACAGCCCCTTGTAGGTGAAGAGCCCGATGCTGATCAGGTTGACCACGATCCACACCGGCCAGTTCTCGACCAGCTTGCGCCCGAGCAGGAACTGGCCCGCGACGCTGCCCACGGTGGGCAGCGCGTCGAGGTAGGGCACGTCGCTGTTCGTCACGTGGTGCAGCAGCGTGCCCAGCAGCGGACAGGCGGCCGCGGTCGCGAGCGCGGCATAGACCGCCTGGCGCGCGCCGAGGCCGTGTACGCGCAGCGCGGCGCCGTCACCGGTGGCGCCGCGCAGCCACTGCCACCAGCCCCAGACCGAGATCAGCGCGAAGAAGATCTGCAGGCTCGCCTCGCCGTAGAGCCGGCTGTCGGCGAAGAGCAGCGCGTACAGCAGCGAACTGATGATCGCGAGCGGCCAGCCGAGCGGGTTCACGCGCAGGTTGCACAGCACCATCCAGACCGAGAGCCAGAACGCCACGACCTCGAGCCAGGTGACCGGGCTGCCCCAGAGCGTGAACGCACTCGCGAACAGCGGCGCGGCCGCGTGGAGCAGGGATGCGAGCACCGCCGGCCTACTTCGCCGGCGCCGACGCGGGCTGCGGTTCGAGCTGGACCAGGATCTCGTTCGGCTTGACCATGCCGAGCTCGCCGCGTGCCTTCTCCTCGACCATCTCCAGCCCTTCCTTCAGGTCGCTGACCTCGGCCGCGAGGCGCGCGTTGCGCTGCTGCGCGGCGTCGTTGACGGCGAGCTGGGCGGCGAGCTGGGTGCGCAGCCCGATCACGTAGGGGATGCTCGTGTGCCCGAACCACAGGCTCGCCTGCACGGCGGCCAGCAGCACCGCGAGCAGGACCGTGACCCAGCGCAAGCGAGCGCTACCTCAGGTTGTAGAAGGCGGCGCGGCCGGCGTAGCTGGCGATGTCGCCGAGGTCTTCCTCGATGCGCAGCAGCTGGTTGTACTTGGCGATGCGGTCGCTGCGCGACAGCGAGCCGGTCTTGATCTGGCCGGCGTTGGTGCCGACGGCGATGTCGGCGATGGTGCTGTCCTCGGTCTCGCCGCTGCGGTGGCTGATCACGTTCGTCCAGCCGGCGCGCTTGGCCATCTCGATCGCGGCGAAGGTCTCGGAGAGCGTGCCGATCTGGTTGATCTTGATCAGCACCGAATTGGCGACGCCGCGCTCGATGCCCTGCTGGATGATCTTCGTGTTCGTGACGAAGATGTCGTCGCCGACGATCTGCACCTTCTTGCCCAGACGGTCGGCGAGCAGCTTCCAGCCGTCCCAGTCGGCCTCGGCCATGCCGTCCTCGATGCTCAGGATCGGGTACTTGTCGACCCAGGTCGCGAGGATGTCGGTCCACTCGGGCGCGGTCAGGCTCAGGCCCTCGCCCGCGAGCTCGTACTTGCCGTCCTTGTAGAACTCGCTCGCCGCGCAGTCCAGGCCGATCGCGACCTGCTCGCCGGCGGTGTAGCCGGCCCGGTCGATTGCCTCGAGGATGAGCTGGATCGCGGCCTCGTGGCTGGCGACGTTGGGCGCGAAGCCGCCTTCGTCGCCGACGCTGGTGGGCATGCCCTTCGCGTCGATGATCTTCTTCAGCGCGTGGAAGACCTCGGCGCCGTAGCGCAGCGCTTCGCGGAAGCTCGGCGCGCCGACCGGGATGATCATGAACTCCTGCAGGTCGAGCGTGTTGTTCGCGTGCGCGCCGCCGTTGATGACGTTCATCATCGGCACCGGCAGGCTCATCCGGCCCATGCCGCCGAAGTAGCGGTACAGCGGCAGGCCCGATTCCTCGGCCGCGGCGCGCGCGACGGCCATGCTCACGGCGAGCATCGCGTTCGCGCCCAGGCGGCTCTTGTTCTCGGTGCCGTCGATGTCGACCAGCGTCTTGTCGAGAAAGGCCTGCTCGGACGCGTCGAGGCCGAGCACGGCCTCGCTGATCTCGGTGTTGATGTGCTCGACCGCGCGCAGCACGCCCTTGCCACCGTAGCGCGACTTGTCGCCGTCGCGCAGCTCGATCGCCTCGCGGCTGCCGGTGCTGGCGCCGCTGGGCACCGCGGCGCGGCCCATCGTGCCGCTTTCCAGCAGCACGTCGCATTCGACGGTGGGGTTGCCGCGGCTGTCGAGGATCTCTCGGCCGACGATATCGACGATGGCGCTCATTCGGTTCCTTGGGGATGTTCTTGCGAAGAGGGGGGTGTCGTTCAGGCCGGCGGTGCGTCCACGCCTTCGACGAGCACCATGTTGAAGCAGGCGGTCGCGCCCTGGCGCAGCGCACGCGCGGCCACGTAGCCCGGGCTGTCGTACATCGCGCGCGCGGCCTCGAAGCTGGGGTAGCGCAGCACGGTCAGGCGCGGCGGCCGCCAGTCGCCCTCGAGCACCTCGCTGCGACCGCCGCGAACGAGGTAGTCGCCGCCGAAGGCCTTCACGACCTCGGGGGCCGCGGCCATGTAGCGCTTGAAGGCTTCGGGGTCGGTGACCTTCGATTCGACGATCAGATAGGCAGCGGGCATCTCAGGTTCCTCAACAACCGAAGTCGTTCTCGAGCAGCGGCTGCGCCTTGACGACGCGGTCGAGCGCGAGCAGCTGTTCGAGAAGCGCGCGCATGTGCTTCAGCGGCACCGCGTTCGGGCCGTCGGACAGCGCGTGCGCCGGGTCGGGGTGCGTTTCCATGAACAGGCCGGCGATGCCGACCGCGACCGCCGCGCGCGCGAGCACCGGCACGAACTCGCGCTGGCCGCCCGAGCTGGTGCCCTGACCGCCGGGCAGCTGCACGCTGTGCGTCGCGTCGAAGACCACCGGTGCGCCGGTCTCGCGCATGATCGCGAGGCTGCGCATGTCGGAGACGAGGTTGTTGTAGCCGAAGCTCACGCCGCGCTCGCAGGCCAGGAATCGGTCCTCCGACAGTCCCGCCTCGCGCGCCGCGGCGCGCGCCTTGTCGATCACGTTCTTCATGTCGTGCGGCGCGAGGAACTGGCCCTTCTTGATGTTCACCGGCCGGCCGCTCTGCGCGACCGCGCGGATGAAGTCGGTCTGCCGGCTCAGGAAGGCCGGTGTCTGCAGCACGTCGACCACCGCCGCCACCTGCGCGACCTCGGCTTCGCCGTGCACGTCGGTGAGGATGGGCACGTTCAGCTCGCGCTTCACCTTGGCCAGGATCTCCAGGCCGCGCTCCATGCCCGGGCCGCGAAAGCTCGCGCCGCTGCTGCGGTTCGCCTTGTCGTAGCTGCTCTTGAAGACGAAGGGGATGCCGAGCGCTGCGGTGATCTCCTTCAGTCGCCCGGCGACGTCCATCTGCAGCTGCTCGCTCTCGACGACGCAGGGGCCGGCGATGAGGAAGAAGGGCCGGTCGAGGCCGACCTCGAAGCCACAGAGCTTCATGCGGACCTCACGCCACGGCCTTGACGACCGGCTCGGCGCGCCGGGCCTGGTGGTCCAGCGCGGCCTTCACGTAGCTGCTGAACAGCGGGTGGCCGCCCCAGGGCGTGCTCTTGAACTCGGGGTGGAACTGCACGCCCATGAACCAGGGGTGCACCGATTGCGGCAGCTCGACGATCTCGGTCAGCTTCTCGCGCTGGGTCAGCGCGCTGATCACCAGGCCGGCCTGCTGCAGCCGGTCCAGGTAGTGCACGTTGGCCTCGTAGCGGTGGCGGTGGCGCTCCGTGACCAACGGGCCGTAGATCTGGTGCGCCAGCGTGCCGGGCTTGACGTCGCTGCTCTGCGCGCCCAGGCGCATCGTGCCGCCGAGGTCGGAGCCGGCATGGCGCTTCTGGATCGAGCCGTCGGCGTCCTGCCATTCCTCGATCAGCGCGATCACCGGGTGCTTCGTCGCGGGGTCGAACTCGGTGCTGTCGGCGCCTTCGAGGCCGGCGACATGGCGCGCGTACTCGATCGTCGCGACCTGCATCCCGAGGCAGATGCCCAGGTACGGAATGCCGTGTTCGCGCGCGTACTGGGCGGCGACGATCTTGCCCTCGATGCCGCGCTTGCCGAAGCCGCCCGGCACCAGGATCGCGTCGAAGCGCGACAGCTGCGTCGCCGTCGGCTCGGTCAGCGTCTCGGCGTCGACGTACTCGATCTCGACCTTCGCGTGGTTGTGGATGCCGGCATGGCGCAGCGCCTCGTTGAGCGACTTGTACGAGTCCGACAGGTCGGTGTACTTGCCGCACATCGCGATCTTCACGAGATGCTGCGGGTGCTCGACCTCGTGCACGAGCGCGTCCCAGCGTTTCAGGTCGGCCGGCTTGGTGAGCAGTTGCAGCTTCATGCAGATCAGCTCGTCCAGGCCCTGCTCGTGCAGCAGGCGCGGCACCTTGTAGATCGTGTCGACGTCCCACATGCTGATCACGCCGTGCTGCGGCACGTTGGTGAACAGGCTGATCTTCTCGCGCTCGTCGACCGGGATCTCGCGGTCGGCGCGGCACAGCAGCACGTCGGGCTGGATGCCGATCTCGCGCATCTTCTGCACCGTGTGCTGGGTCGGCTTGGTCTTGAGCTCGCCGGCGGCGGCGATGAACGGCACGTAGGTCAGGTGCACGAAGGCGCTGTTCGCGGGCCCGAGCTTCAGGCTCATCTGGCGCACGGCTTCGAGGAAGGGCAGCGACTCGATGTCGCCGACGGTGCCGCCGATCTCGACGATCGCGACGTCGATGTCGTTCGCGCCGCGCTTGACGAATTCCTGGATCTCGTTCGTGACGTGCGGGATCACCTGCACCGTCTTGCCGAGGTAGTCGCCGCGGCGCTCCTTCTCGAGCACGCTCTTGTAGATCTGGCCGGCGGTGAAGTTGTTCGTGCGCTTCATCCGCGTCGTGATGAAGCGCTCGTAGTGGCCGAGGTCGAGGTCGGTCTCGGCGCCGTCGTCGGTGACGAAGACCTCACCGTGCTGGAACGGGCTCATCGTGCCCGGGTCCACGTTGAGGTAGGGGTCCAGCTTGATGAGGGTGACTTTGAGGCCGCGCGATTCGAGGATCGCAGCCAGCGAGGCCGCCGCGATGCCCTTGCCGAGTGAGGACACCACACCGCCGGTGACGAAGACGAACTTGGTCATGTCGTGAGGCCGCTCGCGCACGAGTGCCCTGGTGGTAAACGGCGATTATATCGACCGGGTCCTGCGCGGACCGGCGCCTGCGCCTGCGCTAGACTGCGCGCGCTTGCACCAGGTGCCGCGCCGTCCTTGCCCAGGGCGGCCGGTTCAACGGGAAGCCGGTGCGCGGCGCGGTTCTTCACGGACCGGGTCGTCATTCCGGCGCTGCCCCCGCAACGGTCAGCGAGGTGCCCTCAGCATCGCAGCCACTGGTCCGAAGGGACTGGGAAGGCGCTGTCGGCTTCGGTCTCGTCCGCGGGACCGGCACTCGCAAGCCCGGATACCGGCCTGATGCTCGGGGAGCTGGCGTCGCGGAGGGCGGCGCATTGCGGCACCGGTGCGTCGATGCGTCGACCTGCCGGCGCCTGCGCTGCGCATCGCCCCACTGCAAGGCCGGCCGGTTCAACGCTGGTCCGCACGGGGCGTGCGGCTGGAGGTTCTCTTGCTTCGTCAATCCTTGCGCCGCACGGCTGCCGCCGCGGCATGCCTCTGTCTCTTCACTGCGGGCGCCGTGCGCGCCCAATCGACGATCTTCGTCACCGGCTCGCGCGAGCCCGTCGTCGCCGATCAATTGGCCGCCGACGTGGTGGTCATCGACCGCATGACGATCGCCGCGTCGACGGCCGACTCGCTCGCCGACCTGCTGCGCCGCGAGGCCGGGCTGCAGCTCTCGCGCAACGGCGGTCCGGGCCAGACCAGCGGTTTGTTCATCCGCGGCGCGTCCAGCGGCCAGACGGTGCTGCTCGTCGACGGCGTTCGCGTCGGCTCGGCGACGCTGGGTACGCCCTCGCTGGACGGCATCCCGCTGTCGCAGATCGATCACATCGAGGTCCTGCGCGGCCCCGGCTCCAGCCTGTATGGCGCCGATGCGGTGGGCGGCGTGATCCAGGTCTTCACGCGCCGCGGCGCGGGTGCGGTGCAGCTTGACGCCAGCGTCGGCATCGGCGGCTACGGCAGCCGCAGCTCGAGCGTCGGCGCGAGCGGTTCGGCCGGCCGCTGGGACCTGGCCGCGTCGGCCGCGCACGAGGGCAGCGTCGGTGTCTCCGCGCTGCGCCCAGGTGACCCCTACGGCAACTACAACCCCGACCGCGACGGCTACCACCTCGGCTCGGCGCAGGCCCGGATCGGCTGGCGCCCGCAGGACGGGCAGCGCATCGGCCTGGTGCTGCTGCGCAGCCGGCTCGACAGCCAGTACGACAGCAGCGAATACCTGGCGCCGAACTACACGCAGGACAACACGCCGAACTTCCGCACCGCGCTGGACAGCCAAGTCAGCGCGCTCGACTGGCGTGGCGCGCTGGCCGCCGGCTGGACCGGCAGTGCGCGCGTCTCGCGCGACGTCGACGACTCGACCAGCGGCGCCCACCAGCCCGACCACTACCGCACCACGCGCGACCATGCCGGCGCGCAGCTCGCGTGGGCGGCCGGGCCGCTCGGGCAATGGATCGCGGCGGTAGAGCACACGGTCGAGCGCGCCGCGACGACCAGTTACCTTGCCGACGTCGAGCGGCGCAACACCGCGTTCGTGCTCGCGCTTGACGGCAAGGCCGGGGTCTGGTCCTGGCAGGCCGACCTGCGCCGCGACGACAGCTCGGACTTCGGCGGCGTCACCACCGGGCGGCTCGGCGGTAACGTCGCCTTCGCGCCCGGTTGGCGCCTGCGCGCGCTCGCCGGCACCACCTTCCGCGCGCCGAGCTTCAACGACCTGTACTACCCGGGCTACGGCGTGGCCACGCTGCGGCCCGAGCGCGGGCGCAGCTTCGAGGTGGGGCTGGACTGGCAGGGCGCGGGCCGCAGCGCGGCCGTCACCGTCTACCGCAACCTCGTGCGCGACCTGATCGGCTACGAGCCCGACCGCAGCCTTTGCCCAGCCGATCCGGCCTACGACTACGGCTGCGCGCGCAACACCGGCCGTGCGGCGCTGCAGGGCGCCACGCTGTCGGCGGCGCAGGCGCTCGGCGCCTGGCGGCTGCGCGCACAGGTCGACTTCCTGCAGGCGCGCGACCGCGACACCGG
>MEGM01000089.1 GCA_001725505.1 Rubrivivax sp. SCN 70-15
CGGGCTCGAGGACCGCGACGGTGGGCGCGCGGCGCTGCTGGTCCGCCTCGAGCCGGGCGACGCGCTCGAGCGCGTCCCGGCGCGCGCGCTCGATCTGCGCAAGATCGTCCTCGAGCGTCTTCGCATGCGCGTAGTCGGCCGAGACGCTGCGCAGCGCCGGCCGCTCGGCCGCGACCTCGCTGCGCAGGCGGTCGACGTTGGCGCGCGTCGTCGCCAGGTCCTCGCGCGCCTTCTGCAGCGCCGACGCCTCGCTCGCCTTGCGCTGCTCGGCGAGCTGCTGCTGCAGTTCGGTCAGGGTGGCGCGCAGCGCGCGGGCCTGCGGGTCCATCGCCATGAAGTCCGGCGTGTAGACGCGCTCCATCTGGCGCAGCGCCTCGCGCACCTGCCCGGCGCGCCCCTCGAGCCCCACCAGCGCAGGGTCGTCGCGGCCGGGCAGGCTGCTTCTCGACCGCGTTGTTCAGCGCGAGCGCCAGGCCCTTGTTGCGCGCCACCGCCTCGTCGTCGTCGCGCGGGCCGAGCAGGTCGGCGCGAGCGCGGTAGCGCTCCAGCTGAGCGCGGCTCGCGGCGGCGGTCTGGTCGAGGCGCGCCAGCTCCTGCTTCGCGTTCGCCAGCACCGCATCGGCGTCGCTCGCCTGGTTCGCGATCAGCTCGCTGCGGATCACACCGGGGAGCGTGTTGAGCAGCGCCGCGAGCAAGGCCGGTTGCGTGCCGGTCGCACGCAGCTCGACGACGTCGGCGCCCTTGACCGGCGCGACGACCAGCATCCGTTGCAGCTGCGCCGCGGCATCGTCGCCGGCCGGCAGCGGCTGCCCGGCCGCCGCCATCGCCTGCGCCACCTCGGCCAGCAGCGGCCGGCTGTCCAGCGTCTGCAGCTGCGTCGCCTGCGCGGTCGAGGGCTGCGCGCCGGCGGCACCGGGCAGGCCGGGATCGGGCACGCTGATGCGCAGCCGCGATTCGGTCCGGTACAGGTCCGGCCGCGCGTAGTTCCAGGCCTCGCCGGCGACGAGGCCGACGACGAAGACGGCCGCGAACACCGCGAGCCGGCGCCGGTTGCCCCGACGCGCGAGCTGCACCGGATCCGGCGCGCTGTCGTCGCGTGCGAAGCCGACGCGGCGGGAGGGCATGGCATGCATGGCATTCGTCCTGTCGGCGCACGGCGCCAGGGCAAATTCATTATGGTGCCGCGGCGGGGTGCGCCGCCACCCCGCGAGTGCCGGTCAGCCCGGCGCAGCGGTCAGCGCCTCGCGCACCGCAGCGAGCTGCCGGCGCGAGACGGCGAGCCATTCGCCCGTCGGGCCGATGCGCACCGACCAGCCCTCGTCGGCATCGCCGCCGGCGCGCCGCTCGAGGGCGCGCACCGCGTGGCGGGCGACGATCGCGTTGCGGTGCACGCGCACGAAGCCCTCGCCCAGGCGCCGTTCCAGGTCGGCCAGCGCCTCGTCGAGCACCAGCGCGCGGCCCGCGGTGCGCAGCGTCACGTACTTCTGCTCGGCCTTCAGGTAGAGCAGTTCCGACAGCGGCAGGCGCAGCACACGGCCGCGGTCCTGCACCACCAGCGTCGGCACCTGCGCCGCGGCCGGGCGCAGCCGCTGCTGCACACGCTGCAAGGCGGCGGCAAGGCGCTCGCGGCGCACCGGCTTGGTCAGGTAGTCGACGGCGTCGATCTCGAACGCCGCGAGCGCATGCTCGGCATGCGCGCTGACGAACACCACCGCCGGCGGCGCCGGCAGCGCGCGCAGCGCGGCAGCGAGCTCGAGCCCGCTGCGCCCGGGCATGCGGATGTCGAGCAGCAGCAGGTCGGCCCGGTCCTGGCCGAGCCAGGCCAGCGCCTGGCCGGCGTCGGCAGCTTCGCCGACCACCGCCGCAGCCGGCTCGGCGATCGCCTCGATCAGCGTGCGCAGGCGTGAGCGCGCCAGCGGCTCGTCGTCGACCAGCAGCACGCGCAGCGTCATCGTTCGTCGGCGATCAATCCAGCGGCAGCACGATGCGCGCGTGGAACAGGCCGTCGTCGCGCCAGACCTCGCAGCGCGCAGCGACGTCGTGCAGCAGGCGCAGCCGCTCGCGTACGTTGTGCAGCGCCATGCCGTGGCCGGGGTTGCCGGGGTGCTCGGGTTCGTCGGGCAAGGTGTTGCTCACCGTCACGATCGCCTGCCCGCGCCGCGCCTCGGCGCGGATCCAGACCCTGCCGCCATCCAGCGCCGGCTCGACGCCGTGGCGCACCGCGTTCTCGACCAGCGGCTGCAGCACCAGCGGCGGCACGCGTGCCGCACCGGCCGCGGGCGCGAGGTCCCATTCCACCACCAGCCGCGCGCCGAAGCGCACCTGCTCGATCGCGAGGTAGGCACGCGCGAGATCGATCTCCTCGCTCAGCGCGACCGAGCTGCCGGCGTCGGCGAGCGCGACGCGGAACAGCGCGCTCAGATCCTCGAGCACCTGCTCGGCGCGCTCCGGGTCGGCGCGCACCAGCGCGAGCGCGGTGTTCAGCGCGTTGAACAGGAAGTGCGGGCGGATGCGCGACTGCAGCTCGGCCAGCCGCGCGCTCGCGTTCGCCGGATGCCAGATGCGCGCGCGCAGCTCGAGCCAGGCCCAGAGCAGCGCCGCGAGGCCGGCGCCGGCGAGCGCGACGCCGGCCACGCGCAGGCCGCCCGCGGCATCGGAGAGGTCCAGCGCCCACAAGGGCAGCCAGCCGACGAGCGCCGCCACGGCCCCGAGCCCGAGCACGAAGGCCGCGCGCGGCGCCGGGCCGAGCCGGCACAGCGCGCGCCGGGCCGCGCACAGCGCGACGAGCCAGACCAGGCTCGCGACGGCGCCGGCAAACAGGTGCCCGGCCTGGCGCTGGCCCCAGTCGGCGAGGTTGCGCGCCATCACCAGCGCCGCGACCGCGAGCACGCCCTGCACCAGCAGCACCGCGCGCAGCGCGAGCGCCGGGTGGCAGACGTCGAAAGCCGCCGCGGCCTGCGCCCGCTCGCGCGCGCGCTCCTCGGCGATGGGGTCGAAGCGGGTGCTCGCGAAGCCCGTGCTGCGCCCCGCGTCGGGCCGCACCGATTCGGGCCAGAGGCTGGCCGGCCGCGTCTCGGTGGCGGGGAACTCGGCGTCGGGGTCGGGCATCTCGGGCCGGATAATACGGACCTCCGCCAGCCCGGCGCGCGCACAGCATTCCATGTCCAACGATCCCCTGGCCAACAAGGCCCAAGCCTGGTCGGCCCTGTTCAGCGAGCCGATGAGCGAGCTCGTCAAGCGCTACACCGCGAGCGTCGACTTCGACCGCCGCCTGTGGCGTGCCGACATCGCCGGCAGCCTGGCGCACGCCGAGATGCTGGCCGCGCAGGGCGTGATCGGCGCGCAGGACCTCGCCGGGATCCGGCGCGGCATGGCGCAGATCACCGAGGAGATCGAGTCCGGCCGCTTCGAGTGGAAGCTCGAGCTCGAGGACGTGCACCTGAACATCGAGGCGCGGCTGACGGCGCTCGTCGGCGACGCCGGCAAGCGGCTGCACACCGGGCGCTCGCGCAACGACCAGGTCGCCACCGACGTGCGGCTGTGGCTGCGCGGCGAGATCGACGACCTCGCGCTGCACCTGGCCGAGATGCAGCGCGCGCTCGTCGAACAGGCGGCCGGGCACGCCGAGACGGTGATGCCCGGCTTCACGCACATGCAGGTCGCGCAGCCGGTGAGCTTCGCGCACCACCTGCTGGCCTACGTCGAGATGTTCGCGCGCGACGCCGAACGCCTGGCCGACCTGCGCCGGCGCGTGAACCGGCTGCCGCTGGGCGCGGCCGCGCTCGCCGGCACCAGCTACCCGCTGGACCGCGAACGGGTGGCCGCCGCGCTCGGCTTCGAGGGCGTGTGCCAGAACAGCCTGGACGCGGTCAGCGACCGCGACTTCGCGCTCGAGTTCAGCGCCTTCGCCGCGATCTGCATGGTGCATGTCTCGCGCCTGGCCGAGGAGATCGTGCTCTGGATGAGCCAGAACTTCGGCTTCATCAACCTCGCCGACCGCTACTGCACCGGCAGCTCGATCATGCCGCAGAAGCGCAACCCCGACGTCGCCGAACTCGCGCGCGGCAAGAGCGGCCGCGTCGTCGGCCACCTGATGGCGCTGATCACGCTGATGAAGGGCCAGCCGCTGACCTACAACAAGGACAACCAGGAAGACAAGGAGCCGCTGTTCGACACGGTGGACACGCTGCGCGACACGCTGCGCATCATGGCCGAGATGGTCGGCGGCATCGTCGTCCATGCCGACGCGATGGAGCGCGCCGCGCTGCGCGGCTACGCCACCGCCACCGACCTGGCCGACTACCTGGTCAAGAAGGGCCTGCCCTTCCGCGACGCGCACGAGGCGGTGGCGCATGCGGTGAAGGTCGCGCTGCAGCAGGGCGTGGACCTGGCCGAGCTGCCGCTGGCGACGCTGCAGGGCTTCCACCCCGCGATCGGCGACGACGTCTTCGCGGTGCTCACGCTGCGCGGCTCGCTGAACGCGCGCAACGTACTCGGCGGCACGGCACCGGCGCAGGTGCGCGCGCAGATCGAGCGCCACCGCGCACGGCTGGCGGCGGCGTAGGCGTCAGCGCGGCCCGGCCGCCGACGCGCGCTCGGCCTCGCGGTCCCGCTCGCTCGGCGGCTGGCCCTTGTCGAAGACGATGCGCCAGACGCCGGGCGCCTCGAGGCGCCAGATCGAGTTGAAGCGCGCGATCGTGCGGCCGGCGGCGTCGCGCACCGGGCCGGTGGACAGCGCGAGCGTGCCGTCGCCGAGCACCTCGACCTGGTCCGGTACCCAGGAGAACGGCGCCGTGGGCCCCTCGAAGTAGCCCTTCCAGCCGGCGGCCACCGCGGCGCGGCCGCGCAGCACCGTCGTGCCGGCGAAGAACACCGCCTGCTCGGACAGGAAGCCGCCGAAGGCGCGGTGGTCGCGCTCGGCCATGCTGCGCGCGAACGCGCGCTCGGTCTCGGCGACCTGGCCCGCGAGCGCCGCGCGGTCGGGCTCGGCGTTCACCGCGCCGGCGAGCAGCGCGAACGCAGCGACCGCGGCGCGGATCGCGGGCCGCCGCTCAAGCGCGCATCGCCGGCGACTGCGGCGCCTCGTCGCCGAACCAGCTCAGCAGGATCAGCGCCGCGACGCTGCCGACCGGGAACAGCAGCACGCTCAGCGCGAGCCAGCCGGCCACCGAGCGCTGCATCCGGTGCGCGCCGATGGCGAGAAACACCCAGTGCAGCAGCATCGCCGACGCCAGCGCGAGCGCGATCAGCACGGTGCGCACGACCGCCGCGCCGTCGGACAGCGGCGGCAGCAGCGCCGCGAGGCTGGCCACCGCGACGACGAGCGCGACGGTGGAGGCGGCGAAGGCACGTTGGGCGGGGGTCTCGGACATGGCGGGCCTCTTCTGGAACGCGGCGCCAGTTTAAGGCGCGGGCCGCGGCCCGTGGACGCGCCGTACCATTGCCGCATGGCTGCCCGGCGCTGGATCGCCCACCTCGACATGGACGCCTTCTACGCGTCCGTCGAACTGCTGCGCTACCCGGAACTGGTCGGCCAGCCGGTCGTCATCGGTGGCGGCCGGCGCCACCAGCCCGAGCGCCTGGCGGACGGCACACGGCGCTTCGCGACGCTGCGCCACTACACCGGCCGCGGCGTCGTCACGACCGCCACCTACGCTGCGCGCGACCACGGCGTGCATTCCGGGATGGGGCTGATGAAGGCCGCCGCGCGCTGCCCCGACGCAGTGCTGCTGCCGGTCGACTTCGACGAGTACCGGCGCTACTCGCGCCTGTTCAAGGCCGCGGTCGCCGAGATCGCACCGGTGATCGAGGACCGCGGCATCGACGAGATCTACATCGACCTCGGCGACGTTCCCGGCGTGCACGACGCGGTCGGCCACGACGCCTGCGGCGGCGTGCGCGCGATCGCCCAGGAGATCCGCAACAACGTCAAATGCGCGACCGGCCTGAGCTGCTCGATCGGCGTGACGCCGAACAAGCTGCTCGCCAAGATCGCCAGCGAGCTGGACAAGCCCGACGGGCTGACGATCCTGACCGAGGCCGACATCGCGCAGCGGCTGTGGCCGTTGCCGGTGCGCCGCATCAACGGCATCGGGCCGAAGGCCGGCGCGAAGCTGCAGGCTCTGGGCATCGCGACGATCGGCGAGCTCGCGGCCTGCGCGCCGGACTGGCTCGCCGCGCATTTCGGGCGTGCTTACGGCCGCTGGCTGCACGACGCCGCGCACGGCCGCGACGAGCGGCCGGTCGTGACGCACAGCGAGCCGGTCTCGATGAGCCGCGAGACCACCTTCGAGCGCGACCTGCACGCGGTGCGCGACCGCGCCGAGCTGACGCGCATCTTCACCCGGCTCGCCGAGCAGCTCGCCGCCGACCTGCAGCGCAAGGGCTACGCCGGGCGCACGATCGGCATCAAGCTGCGCTTCGACGACTTCCGCACCGTCACGCGCGACCTCACGCTGGCCGCACCGACGGCCGACTTCGCCGCGATCCGCCAGGCTGCAGGCCTGTGCCTGAAGCGGGTCGACCTGAGCCGTCGGCTGCGTCTGCTCGGTGTGCGCGCCGGCTCCCTGGTGCGCCCGGCAAGCGGCAGCCCGGCGGCCCCGGCGATGCCGTCCGGTGCGCACCCCGACGCGGCAGCGAGCGCACCCGAGCTGCCGCTGTTCGAGCCCGCCGGACCCTGACGGCCCGGCCGCGCGCGGGAACTGCGCCGCAGCGCTGACAGGAGGCGGTGCGCTGCAGCGGCCCGCAGTCGTCGCCCGTCGAAGCGGACTCTTGCGTTGGCGCAAGCCATCAAAGCGCCGCGCCGCCTACGCTCCACGCTCGCTTCGAGAGGACGTGAGAGGACGCATTCGCATGGCCGCATTGACCTGGTCCGACGCGCTGGCGCTGCAGCAGCCGCGCATGGACAGCACCCACCACGAATTCGTCGAGCTGCTCGCGGCGCTGGAACGGGCGCTCGGCGGGTCGATCCCCGCCGTCGACGAGGCACTGGCCCGCTTCGTCGAACACACCGAACGCCATTTCGCCGACGAGGAGCGCTGGATGGTCGGCCTGGGCTTCGCGGCACAGAACTGCCACGCCTACCAGCACGCCCACGTGCTGCAGGTGCTGCGCGAAGTCGACGGCCTGTGGCGCAGCGAAGGCGACCTCAACCTCGTGCGCCAGCTCGTCGGCGAACTGGCGAAATGGTTCCCGGTCCACGCGCAGAGCATGGACGCGGCACTCGCGCAGACGATGGCCGAGCAGGGCTTCGACCCCGACACCGGCCTGCGGGCGCGAGCACCCGCCACCGACGCCGCGCCGATCACCGGCTGCGGCAGCGCCAGCTGCGCCTGACGCGCCTGTCCTAGACTCGCCGCCATGGCGAGCGCGACCGAGTTGAGGTTCCCGTCGATCGAGGCCTTGCGCGCCTTCGAGGCTGCGGCGCGGCTGGGCAGCTTCGAGCGCGCCGCCGACGAACTGGCCGTCACGGCCAGCGCCGTCAGCAAGCGCGTCGCCACCGTCGAGGACCTGCTCGGCACGCCGCTGTTCGTGCGCGGCACGAAGGGCCTGCAGCTCAGCACGGCCGGACGCGAATACCTGGCGCAGGTGGGCGCCGCGCTCGGCCTGCTCGCGGCGATGCCGCAGCACCGGCGCCAGACACAGGGCGCGCAGAAACTGCGCATCAGCTCGCCGCCGACATTCGCGCGCCAGATCCTGGTGCCGCGGCTGGAGTCCTTCACCGCGGCGCATCCGGCGGTCGAGGTCGAGGTGGTGCTGAGCATCCCCTTTCTCGACCGCGAGCGCGGCGACGCCGACATCGAGATCCGCCATGGCGACGCGGCCGCCGGCGGCCGCGTGCTGCTGCACGATCGCGTGCTGCCGCTGGCGGCGCCGGCACTGCTGGCGCGGCTGCCGTCGCTGCGTGAACCGGCAGACCTGCGCCACGCGACGCTGCTGCGCACGCCGATCGAACCCTGGTCACCCTGGTTCCGCGCCGCGGGCCTGTCCTGGCCCGAGCCCGCCAGCGGCCCGAAGCTGGTCGACCTGGGGCTGACGCTGGAGGCCGCGGTCGCCGGCCAGGGCGTCGCGCTCGGCCGGCCCAGCCTGGCGCTGCACTGGCTGCGCCAACGCAGCCTGGTGCCGCTGTTCGAGGTCAGCGCCGAGCCGGCGCGCGTCTACCGGCTCGCGCCCTGCGCCGCCAGCGGCGCGGCGCCCGACTTCGCCGGCTGGCTGGCCGGCGTCTGCGCCGAGGTCGAGCGCGAGGCGCAGGAAGCGCTTTCCGGCGCACGCTGAAATTTCGTCCGGCCGGCAGCGGCGCGGCCTGGGTAGCATCGCGGCTGCCGAGGAGACTAGCGATGACCGTGATCACCCACATCGAGGACCTGCGCGTCCTGGCCGAAAAGCGCGTGCCGCGCATGTTCTACGACTACGCCGACTCCGGTTCGTGGACCGAGAGCACCTACCGCGCCAACGAGAGCGACTTCCAGAAGATCCTGCTGCGCCAGCGCGTCGCGGTGAACATGGAAGGCCGCAGCACCGCGACGACGATGGTCGGCGTGCCGGCGGCGATGCCGGTGGCGATCGCCCCGACCGGGCTCACCGGCATGCAGCACGCCGACGGCGAGATCCTCGCGGCGAAGGCGGCCGAGAAGTTCGGCATCCCGTTCACGCTGTCGACGATGAGCATCTGCTCGATCGAGGACATCGCCGCGCACACGAAGGCGCCGTTCTGGTTCCAGCTCTACGTGATGAAGGACCGCGCCTTCATCGAGCGCCTGATCGACCGCGCCAAGGCCGCGAAATGCGGCGCGCTCGTGCTGACGCTGGACCTGCAGATCCTCGGCCAGCGCCACAAGGACCTGAAGAACGGCCTGTCGGCGCCGCCCAAGCTGACGCTCGCGAACCTGTTCAACATGGCGACCAAGCCGCGCTGGTGCCTGGGCATGCTGGGCACGAAGCGGCGCCAGTTCGGCAACATCGTCGGCCATGTCTCGGGGGTCGAGAACATGAGCAGCCTGTCGTCCTGGACGGCGGACCAGTTCGACCCGCGCCTGAACTGGGGCGACGTCGAGTGGATCAAGAAGCGCTGGGGCGGCAAGCTGATCCTGAAGGGCATCAACGACGTCGAGGATGCGAAACTGGCCGCCGACTCGGGTGCCGACGCGCTCATCGTCAGCAACCACGGCGGACGCCAGCTCGACGGCGCGCAGAGCAGCATCGCAGCGCTTCCGGCGATCGTGGCCGAGGTCGGCTCGAGGATCGAGGTCCACATGGACGGCGGCATCCGCTCCGGCCAGGACGTGCTCAAGGCGCGTGCGCTCGGCGCGCAGGGCACCTACATCGGCCGCGCGATGCTCTACGGCCTGGGCGCGATGGGCGAGGCCGGCGTGACGAAGGCGTTGGAGATCATTCACAAGGAGCTCGACCTGACGATGGCCTTCTGCGGCCGCACGCGCATCGAGCAGGTCGACCGCAGCGTGCTGCTGCCCGGCACCCTGCCCGGCTGAGCGGCAGCGCTTGTGGCCTAATCTCGCCTCCGCGCAACCGCCGCACCCCCTCTCACCCGGAGCGACCCACCATGGGCAACAAGATCAAGACCGAAGCCGACCGCAAGGCCACCCCGCGCCCGGCCGCCCCCGCCGGCGCCGCATTCAGCGTCTCGCGCGGCCAGAAGATCAGCCTCGAGCGCGGCTCGCACACGCGCAGCAAGAAGAACCCCGGCAAGCGCCCGCACAAGGGGGGTTGAACCCGGCGGCCGACCGCGGCGGCGACCCCCGGGCGCCGACCCGACCCGCGCGATGATCCGCATCACCGAGCTGCGCCTGCCGCTGGACCACCCGGCCGAGGCGTTGCGCGCGGCCGCACTCGCGCGCCTGGGCGTCGCCGACGCCGAGCTCGTTGCGTTCAGCGTCTTCAAGCGCAGCTACGACGCGCGCAGGAAGTCGGCGATCGTGCTCATCTACACGCTGGACTGCACGCTCGCCGACGAGGCCGCCGTGCTCGCGCGCCTGGCCGGCGACCCCCATCTGCGGCCGACGCCGGACATGGCCTACCGCTTCGTCGCGCAAGCGCCGGCCGACTGGCGCGCGCGGCAGCCCTTGCGGCCGGTGGTCATCGGCTTCGGCCCCTGCGGCATCTTCGCCGCGCTGCTGCTCGCGCAGATGGGGCTGGCGCCGATCGTGCTCGAGCGCGGCAAGCCCGTGCGCGAGCGCACCAAGGACACCTGGGGTCTGTGGCGCCAGGGCGTGCTCGACCCCGAGTCGAACGTGCAGTTCGGCGAAGGCGGCGCCGGCACCTTCAGCGACGGCAAGCTGTGGAGCCAGATCAGCGACCCGCGCCACCTCACGCGCAAGGTGCTGGCCGAGTTCGTCAAGGCCGGCGCGCCCGAGGAGATTCTCTTTGTGGCCAAGCCGCACATCGGCACCTTCCGGCTCGTCGGCATGGTCGAGAAGATGCGCGCCGAGATCGAGGCGCTGGGCGGCGAGGTGCGCTTCCGCCAGCATGTCACCGGCTTGCGCATCGAGAGCGGTCGCCTGCGCGGGCTGGCGCTGGCCGACGGCAGCCAGCTCGACGCCGAGCAGGTCGTGCTCGCGGTCGGCCACAGCGCGCGCGACACCTTCGAGCGCCTGCACGAGGCCGGCGTCGCGATGCAGGCCAAGCCGTTCTCGGTCGGTTTTCGCATCGAGCACCCGCAGGGGCTGATCGACCGCGCGCGCTTCGGGCCCAGCGCCGGGAACCCGATCCTCGGCGCGGCCGACTACAAGCTGGTGCACCACGCGAAGAACGGCCGCTCGGTCTACAGCTTCTGCATGTGCCCGGGCGGCACCGTGGTCGCAGCCACGTCCGAACCCGATCGCGTCGTCACCAACGGCATGAGCCAGTACTCGCGCAACGAGCGCAACGCGAACGCCGGCATCGTCGTCGGGCTGACGCCGGACGACGTGCGCCAGGACCGCGGCGCCAGCGGCCCGGTGCCGCCGCTGGACGGCATCGCGTTCCAGCGCTTCTGGGAGTCGCGCGCCTACCGGCTCGGCGGCGGCGGCTACGTCGCCCCCGGGCAGCTGGTGGGCGACTTCGTCCACGGCCGCCACGGCGCGGCGATCGCGCGCGAGTTCGGCGGCGTGCTGCCGTCCTACAAGCCCGGTGTGCGCCTGTGCGACCTGGCCGAGCCCGGCCAGGAGAGCCTGCCCGGCGAGGCACTGGCGGCAATCCGCGAGGCGCTGCCCGCGTTCGAGCGCCAGATCCCCGGCTTCGCGATGAACGACGCGGTGCTGACCGGCGTCGAGACGCGCACCTCGTCGCCGCTGCGCATTCCGCGCGGCAGCGACTACCAGAGCGTCAACGTCGCCGGCCTGTACCCGGCCGGCGAGGGCGCGGGCTACGCCGGCGGCATCATGTCGGCCGCGGTCGACGGGATCGAGGTCGCCGAGGCCGTGGCGCGCCGGATCCTGACGCCGGCCGGCTGAGAGCCTGTGAAGGCATGAATCGCACCCGCGTGAGGCCCCGGAACGGGCCCAATCTAGGCGCAAAGCGCAGCCGGGGTTGGGCCAGCACCACAGGCGCTGGCGTTCGCCAGGCA
>MEGM01000090.1 GCA_001725505.1 Rubrivivax sp. SCN 70-15
ATGGTCCTTCGCATGCGCGAGGACGAGGTACTGGACCGCGAACTCGACGTCCATCATCCCGCCGGCGCTGTGCTTGACGTCGAAGCGCCCCGCGGGCAGCAGGGCGCTGTCCTCGGCGCGCTGCAGCAGCGCGATGTTGCCGACGTCGTCGAGCAGCCCGGCGTGGTTCTTCGCATGCGCGAGGACGAGGAACTGGACCGCGAACTCGACGTCCATCATGCCGCCGGCGCTGTGCTTGACGTCGAAGCGATCGGCCGGCACCGGGTGCGCGGCGCGCACCTTCTCGCGCATCGCGCTCACCTCCTCGCGCAGCGCGGCTGCGTCGCGCGGCGCCATCAGCACCGCGCGCCGGGTGGTCTCGAACGCGTCGGCGAGACGGGCGTCGCCGGCGGCGAAGCGCGCGCGCGTGATCGCCTGGTGCTCCCAGGTCCACGCGGTGTTGCTGCCGCGGCCGCGCTGGTAGCGGTCGAACGCAGCGATCGAGGTCACGAGCAGGCCCGAGCCGCCGTTCGGGCGCAGCGCGGTGTCGATGTCGAACAGCTCGCCAGCCGCGGTGCGCAACGTGAGCCAGGTGATCAGCTTGCGCACGAAGGCGGCGTAGACCTCCTGCGCGCGCGCCGGGTCGGCCTCGTCGGCGTCGTCGAACAGGAAGACGAGGTCCAGGTCGCTGCCGTAGCCGAGTTCCTTGCCACCGAGCTTGCCGTAGGCGATGACGGAGAGCGCCGGCGCGTCCCGGTGGCGCGACTTCAGCCGCGCCCAGGCCCAGCGCAGCGTCGTCGCGAGCACCGCGTCGGCGAGCGCCGACAGGTCGTCGGCCACCTGCTCGACCGTCAGCTCGCCTTCGACGTCGCGCACCAGCGTGCGGAAGACCTCGGCGTGGTGCGCGCGGCGCAGCGTGTCGAGCAGCTTGTCCTCGTCCTCCTCGCCGGCGCGCTGCCAGGCGGCGCGGCGCGCCTCGAGGTCGGCGACGAAGGCCTCGCGGTCGAAGCGCAGGTGCAGCAGCCGCTCGTCGGCGAGCTCGTCGATCACGCCCGGGTGGCGCATCAGGTACTGCATCGGCCAGCGCGCCAGCCCGAGCAGGCGCAGCAGCCGGTCCTGCACCGCCGGCCGCTCGACGAGCAGCGCGAGGTAGCTCTCGCGGCGCAGCAGCGGCTCGACCCAGTCGACGAAGCGCAGCGCGGCCTGCTCCGAGCAGCGGCCCTCGGCGATGCGCCGTGCCGCGTTCTGCATCAGCCGGCCCAGGCGCAGCCGGCTGTCGTCGCGCAGCGCGAGCGCGCGCGGGTGGGCGGCGAAGCTGCGCAGCCGCTCGGCGAGCGCGGAGGGCATCTTGTCGAGCAGCGCCTCGCTGTCGATCGCCAGCGGTCCGGGGCCGCAGTGGCGGCAGTGGCCCGCCGCCGGCTGGCTGTCGTGGAGCAGCGCGTCGAATTCGGCGGCGACCAGCTCGCGCACCTCGCCGTAGCGGTCGAGCAGCTCGCAGGTGTCGCGCCCGGGCCCTTTCTGGCAGACCAGCCCGAGGCTGCGCGCGATCCAGGCCAGGTCGCCGTCGCCGCTGGGCAGCAGATGGGTCTGCTGGTCGTCGAGGTACTGGATCCGGTGCTCGACGCGGCGCAGGAAGCGGTAGCCCTCGGCCAGCCTGGCCGCGGTGTCGGGCTTCATCAGGCCGCGCGCGGCGAGCCGCTCGAGCCCGCGCAAGGTGCTGCGCGTGCGGATCTCCGGGAACTGGCCGCCGCGCACGACGAGCATCAGCTGGACGATGAACTCGATCTCGCGGATGCCGCCGCGCGAGAGCTTGACGTCGTTCGCTCGCTCGGGCCGGCCGGCGGCGCGGCGCTGCGCCTCGTCGCGGATCTTGCGGTGCAGCTGGCGCAGGCCTTCGAAGACGCCGTAGTCCAGGTAGCGCCGGTAGACGAAGGGCTGAACCAGGCCGCGCAGCTGCAGCGCGCGCCCGCTCGCCACCGCGTCGCGCGGCGCGACGACGCGGCTCTTCAGCCACGCGAATCGCTCCCACTCGCGGCCCTGGACCTGGAGGTATTCCTCGAGCATGGCCAGGCTCACCACCGGCGGCCCCGAGTTGCCATTCGGGCGCAGCGCGAGGTCGACGCGGAAGACGAAGCCGTCGTCGGTGACGTCGCCGATCAGCGCGTACAGCCGCTTCGCGACGTAGGCGAAGTACTCGTGGAACGAGGTCGGCCGCGCGCCCTGCGTCTGGCCATCGTCCTCGTAGACGTAGACGAGGTCGATGTCGGACGAGACGTTGAGCTCGCGCGCGCCGAGCTTGCCCATGCCGACGATCCAGAAGTCGACGCGCCGGCCGTCGGCCGCGAGCGGCGCGCCGTGGCGCTCGTCGGCGTCGGCCAGCGCCTGCGCCAGCGCGATCTCGAGCGTCGCCTCGGCGAGCTCGGTCATCGCCGCGGTCACCGCGTCGAGCGGCGCGTCGTGCTCGATGTCGAGCACGGCCAGGCGCTCGAGCACGAGCTGGCGCGCGACGCGCAGCGCGGACGACAGGTCGCGCCCGCCCTGCTGCAGCGCCCGTACCAGTGCGGTGATCGTCTCGAAAGCGGGCATGCCCTGGGCCAGCAGGCTGCGCTCGGCGGCGTAGCGGCGGCGGATGCGCTGCACGAAGCGGCTGTGCGCGGCTTCGGCGCGCGGCGACGCCGGCTGCGCTGCGTCGACGCGCTCACCCGATGCCATCTGGCCGCCCTCCGAGACCCCGTTCATCGATCTGCCGTGCGCTGCGTGGGCAGTGCCGGTCTTCCTTTGGCTGGCGGGAATTCTGCCTGCAACGCAAGGAACCTGCCGCGGGTCGAGAATGGCCCTCATGAAGATCGCTGCCGTCCAGATGGTGTCCACGCCCGACGTGGGACGCAACCTCGAAGCCGCCGCGCGCCTCGTCGCCGAGGCCGCGGCCGCCGGCGCGACGCTGGTCGCGCTGCCCGAATACTTCTGCCTGATGGGCCGGCAGGACAGCGACAAGCTCGCCCACGCCGAGACGCCCGGCGACGGGCCGATCCAGCGCTTCCTCGCCGACACCGCACGCCGGCACGCGCTGTGGCTGCTCGGCGGCACGCTGCCGCTGCGCGCCTCGGCCGCCACGGCAGCCGAGGCGCGCGCGCTGAACAGCAACGGCGTCTACGCGCCCGACGGCCGGCTTGCGGCGCGCTACGACAAGATCCACCTGTTCGCCTTCGACAACGGGCGCGAGCGCTACGACGAAGGGCGCACGCTGCGCGCCGGCAGCGAGCCGGTGGCGCTGCAGGCCGGGCCGGTCCGCGTCGGCCTGTCGATCTGCTACGACCTGCGCTTCCCCGAGCTGTACCGCGCGCTGATGACGCCGCCCTGCGACCTGCTGTGCGTGCCGGCGGCGTTCACGTACACGACCGGGCGCGCGCATTGGGAGCTGCTGCTGCGCGCGCGCGCAGTCGAGAACCAGTGTTACGTGCTCGCCGCCGCGCAGGGCGGCACGCACGAGAACGGGCGCCGCACCTGGGGCCACAGCATGATCGTCGACCCCTGGGGCGAGATCGTCGCCTGCCAGGACGAAGGCGAGGGCGTCGTGATCGCCGAGCTCGACCCGGCGCGCATCGCCCAGGTGCGCAGCCAGCTGCCGGCACTCGCGCACCGGCGGCTCTGATCCACGCCGGCCGCGCCGCTCAGCGCAGCCCGAACATCATCCGCCGCGCGAGCCAGTGCCGGGCCGGCGGCAGCGCCTGCAGCGCCGCCAGGCCCAGGCCGCGCGCCAGCGCGAGCCCGGGGGCCTGCCAGGTGAAGCTGCGCGCGAGGAAGTCGGTGGTGGCGATCGTCGCCCAGCGGTCCGGCGCGCGCGCCCATTCGACGCGGCGCAGCGCGGCGCCGACGTCGCCGGCGAAGCGCAGCGCGCCGACGAGTGCCTGCGCGTCGCGCAGGCCCAGGTTCAACCCCTGGCCGGCGACCGGGTGCAGCGTCTGCGCGGCGTTGCCGATGCGCACCGTGCGGCCTCCGACCAGCGTGCGTTCGGCGTTCAGCCCGAGCGCGAAGTCCTTCAGCGGCGACAGCGCCACCAGCCGCCCGACGGCGGCCGGGAAGACGTCGTTCAGCACGGCCAGGCGCTGCGCGTCGTTCAGTTCGCGCACCGGGTCGTCGTCGCGGCTCACGCACCAGACCAGCGCCGCACGGCCGGGCGCCAGCGGCAGCAGCGCCGCCGGGCCGTGGCGCGTGAAGCGCTCGAACGCGGTGCCCGGCGTGCCGTCTTCGATCTCGACCTGGCCCACCCAGGCCGTCTGGCCGTAGTCGTGCCGGATCGCCTTGCTCGGTTGATCGCCGAACACGCCGCCCTCGGCGACGACCGCGAGGTCGAAGGCCTCGGCGATGCCGGCGTCGACCTCGACCGCGTCGGGCAGCGCCTTCAGCGCCGCGACCGGCGTGCCGAAACGCGAGCGCAAGCGCTCCGGCTCCTCGGCCACGGCCGCCTCCCAGGCACACTGCAGCGGCGCGACCAGCGCGCCGTAGCCGAGCACCGCGCCGAGCAGCGGCACGGCCATATCCTTGGCGCGCAGGCGCAGCTCGGCGTCGCCGAAGGACGGCGGCTGCTGCGAAACATGGACTTCGGTGATGGGCTGCGCGGCACCGGCCGGCCAGACCTGCAGCCGGCGCAGCGCCTGCACGCTGCCCAGCGACAGCGCCAGCGTGCGCGGGTCCGCCGAGACGTCGCGCTCGGCCGCTCGCGCGTCGAAGACGGTAATGCGCGCGTGCGGCAGCGAGCGCGCAGCCTGCAGCGCGAGCACCAGCCCCACCGGGCCGGCGCCGACGACCGCGATGCGCAGAGCGAGCGGGTTCATGGCGCCATTATTCGCCGCGCCGTGCCGGTCTGCCCGCTCAGGCGTGGGTGATCCAGCCCGCGCGCTCGGGCGCGTCCAGGTGCGGCAGGTGGTTGAACGTGACCAGCGCATGCCGCTTGGGCGTGAACGCGAACTCGGTCAGCGCGCTGTTGCGGATGCGCAGGTTGAGCTCGATCGTCGTCTCCGCCGGCGTGCCCAGCACCTGGCCGACCGCAGTCGCGATCGGGCCGCCGCTGGACACCGCGAGCACCTGGCCCTGGTGCCGTTCGCGCACGTGGTCGAGCGCGGCGACGACGCCGGCGACGAAGTCGGCGTAGCTCGGCATGCCTTCGGGCTCGGTCTCGCCGGCCATCCAGCGCGAGAGCGCCGTTCGCAGCAGCCTGAAATGCGCGCGGTAGACCTCGGGCGTGTCGGGCGCGGCGAGCGGCCCGGCGTGCACGGTGCGGATCAGCGCCTCGCTGTCGTACTCGTTAAGGCCCGGCCAGGGCAGTTCGGCCGGCAGCTCGCCATAGCCTTCGGCGAAGGCCGCGAGCGACTGTTCGTGGCGGCGCAGCGTGCCGCGCAGCACCGCTTCGAAGACGACGCCGCGCTCGCGGAACCAGCGCCCGAGCGCCTCGCACTGGCGCGCGCCGAGCGCACTCAGTTGGTCGTAGTCGGCGGCGCCGAACGAGGCCTGGCCGTGGCGCACGAGGTGGAGCGTTCCCATGGCTGCGATTGTCGCGGCCCGCGTGTCGGTGCCGCTGTCGCGCGGGTGACCCGGCGTCGCGCGGCCCTGGGGATGTCGCGCGGCGCCGGTCCGGCCCACCATCGGCGCCTCACCTCTGCCGGAGCCCGCCCATGCCCAAGGTCTTCTCGGTTGCGTCGTGGAACGTCGAGCACTTCAAGGACGACCGCACACGCGTCGGCCGCGTGATCGACTTCCTGCGCGCGCAAAAACCCGACGTCTTCGGCCTCTACGAGGTCGAGGGCGCGACGGTCTTCGACACGCTGGTCAAGACGATGCCCGAGTACAGCTTCCAGATCACCGAAGGGCCCGAGACGCAGGAGATCCTGGTCGGTGTGCGGCGCACGCTCAGTGCCTTCATCACGCAGAAGGTCGAGTTCCGCTCCGGCACCACGAGCATGCGCCCGGGCCAGCTCGTCACGGTGCACAAGGACGGCGTCAACTATTCGCTGCTGTTTCTGCACCTGGCCAGCGGCAACGACCCGCGCGGCATGGGCCTGCGCGACGACATGCTGCTGCGCGCATTCGAGTTCCGCCGCACGCTGGACAAGGCGTCCGGCGGCCGCGGCCAGGCGCGCTACCTGTTCCTCGGCGACCTGAACACGATGGGCATGGACTACCCGTTCGACCGCTCGATCGATCCGGCCGTCGAGCTGCGCAAGTGGGACCGCGTCGCCGCGCGCTCGACGATCGCGATGCGCCGGCTCGTCAAGACGCACGACGCGAGCTGGTCCAACGGCAGCGCGTCGAGCCTGCCGCCGTCGAACCTGGACCATGTCTACGCGTCCGGCAACCTCGCGTTCCGCAACTTCCGGCGCGCCGATGGCAGCGAGGCCCAGGTCGCGCTGCGCGGCTGGGTCGATGCGGCCACCGACGCCGAACGCGACGCCTGGATCGCGAGCTACTCCGACCACTCGCTGATGTATCTCGAACTGACCGGTTGAGCGCAGGCGCGCGCGGCCTGCGCTAACCTCGCAGGCTTCGCCATCCCTGCCGTCCCCCACCATGCAATACCGCCGTCTCGGCCGCTGCGGCCTGCGCGTCAGCGCGCTTTCCCTCGGGTCCTGGGTCACGTACCACAACCAGGTCGGCACCGCCGACGCGGTCGAGATGATGGCCGCCGCCTACGACGCCGGCGTCAACTTCTTCGACAACGCCGAGGTCTATGCCGGCGGGCGCAGCGAGGAGGGGATGGGCCAGGCGCTGAAGACGCTCGCCTGGCCGCGCCTGAACTACGTCGTCTCGACCAAGTTCTTCTGGGGCCTGGACCGCGCCGGCGACGCCGTCAACCGCAAGGACACGCTGAACCGCAAGTACCTGATGCAGGCCATCGACGGCTCGCTAGCGCGCTTCGGCCTCGAGCATGTCGACCTGATCTACTGCCACCGCGCCGACCCGCACACGCCGGTCGAGGAGACGGTGCGCGCGATGAGCGACATCATCACCCAGGGCAAGGCGCTCTATTGGGGCACGAGCGAGTGGAGCGCCGCCGACATCCGCGCCGCCTGGGACGTCGCCGACCGCCACGGCTGGCACCGGCCGGTGGTGGAGCAGCCGCAGTACCACCTGTTCCACCGCAAGCGCGTCGAGCAGGAGTACACGCGCCTGTACGAGGACATCGGCCTCGGTCTGACGACCTGGAGCCCGCTCGCGTCGGGGCTGCTGACCGGCAAGTACCGCGCCGGCGTGCCCGACGGCAGCCGCGGTTCGCTCGAGAGCATGGCCTTCCTGCGCGACGGCCTCACCGACGCGGCGAAGAACGCCGCCGTCGCCCGGCTCGAGCCGATCGCGGCCGAGCTCGGCGGCACGCTGGCGCAGCTCGCGATCGCCTGGGCGGCGAAGAACCCGCGCGTCAGCAGCGTCATCACCGGTGCGTCGAAGCTGGCGCAGCTGCAGGCCAACCTGGGCGCGATGGCGCTCGTCGACAAGCTCACGCCCGAAGTGCTGGCGCGCATCGACGCGGCGACACTGGCGCTGGCCGAGTGAGCCTCGGCGTGCCGGTGCGGCGTCAGGGCGAGCTGTAGCGCACCTGCAGCCGCCAGCCGTCGCCGGCGCGGACCCAGACGTCGACGAGGAACCGCGCCGGCCCGGCGCTCGGCCGGGCGAGGAAGCTCACGAGCATCGTGTCGCCGCGGTCGTGTACCGCCATCTGCTCGAGCCAGGTCTCGCCCGGCCACTGGCCGAGGGCGGCCGCAAGCCACTCGGCGCGCGGGATCGGCTCGCCCGGATGCGCGGCGTCGCGCTGCTCGAAGTCCTCGCTCAGCAGGCGGCCTGCGGCAGCGCCGTCGCGGTCGCGCAGCGCGTCGATCAGCGCGGTCTCGAGGTCGAGGAAGCGGCGCACCAGCCGCGTCATCGTCTGCGAGCGCAGCCGGACCTGGGCCGACGCTGCCAGCGGCAGCAGCGCCAGGTTCAGCAACGCGGCGCGGCGCTTCATCGCCGGGTCAGAACTTCAGCGCGCAGTAGCCGCCGCTGGCGTTGACCCAGTTCTGCTGGATCAGGAAGTCCAGGCCGCCGAGGTTCATGTTGGCCTTCGCGCCGTTGCTCGTCGTGTATTCGGCGCCGAAGGTCCAGGCGCATTTGTCGGCGTTCTCGTAGCCGCGCGTGTCGTACCAGGCGTTGAGCTCGGGGTCGCTCGCCGCTTCCTCGAGTTCGTGGGCGATGATGCTGGCCATGCCGTCGGCGCCGGCGTTGCCGTTCGGGCTGGTGGTCTGCGCCGCGCAGGCCGAGGGGCAGCGGTCGGGGTTGCCGACGAACGAATACTTGATCGTCGTGCCCGCCATCGCGGCCTTGTTGTGCCAGCCGCAGTACTGGGTGCAGAAGCCCGAGGTCTCGTTCACGTCCGCCGAGGTGAGCACGAAGTAGACCGCGTTGCTGTCCGCGGGCAGGCGCCCGCTCGAGATCGCGTTCGAGACCACGGACTGCACCTGCGCGTCGGACAGCGCCGTGCCCTGGCTGTAGTTGTCGGTGATCTGGTTCGTCGACAGGTTGACTGCGTTCGTGACTTTCCGGCCCGAGCCGTCGTAGTAGGTGGTGTTGATGTTGAAGTACGGCGAGCCGCCCAGGCCCGTCGCCAGCGTCGTCAGGATGCTCGGCGCGTTGTTGCCCGACCAGTTGCCGTACCAGATGTAGTAGACGTTGACGCCGCTGGCGCTGGTCATCACCGGCCCGCCGTGGTACGAGATCCCGTTCGACGAGGTCTTGGGCCGGGCCGCCTTGGCCGCGCGCTCGGCGGCGCCGGGCGAATTGTCGAGCTCACCGTAGCCCTTGCCCGTCGGCCGGTAGATCGACTGGCCGTCGCTGCGCACCGAGCCCGCGTGGGCCGCCAGGCTCAGGCCGAACGCCACCGCGAAAACACCCAGACTCCATCCTCTGTGCATCATGGTTCCCTCCAACACCTACGAAAGGTGTGGTCATGATGCTAAGGGAGTGCGGCGCCTCCGGGTGTCCGGATTTGTCCGACCCGTGACCGGAGGTATCCGCCGAGGGCCCGCCGTCAGTGCGCCGTGCCGAGGCCGATCGGCGCCGGCGCCTGCATCACGATCTTGCTGAACAAAGGCCGGTACTCGTCGGCCGGCTCGTGGCCGGTGAGCGGGTCGCGGTTCTCGGCGAAGGCCCGGTCGAGATCGGCCCAGTCGGCCGCGCTCAGCGCGTGCTGTGCCGCCGGCAGCAGCTCGGTCTCCTCGATCGCCATGTGCTCGAGGTAGAAGCGCACGTAGCGGTCGACCGCGGCCTCGAACTCGGCGCGCCGGGGCTCGCCCATCACCTCGAACGCGAGCAGCCCGTGTTCGAGCTCGCGGATCGCGTGCTCGCCCTGTTCGTGGTCGCGGTCGAGGCGGTCGATCACCGGCCCGAGCGCGGGCACGCGCTCGCGCAGCTTCGGGAACAGCAGCTCGCTCTCCTTCGTGTGGTGCAGCCGCTCCGGAAATTCGTCGACGTAGAACAGCATCGCGCGCAGCACGCCGAAGTCGGGCAGCACCTGCTCGCGGCGCGCCTGGGCAAGCAGCATCGGCAGCGAGCGCAGCATCGCCGCGAGGGCCTGGTGCTCTTCGTGGATGACGTCGAGGGCGAGGTGGCGCATCGGTGAACCTCCTGGGCAATCCGTGGTTCGAACTGTGCCCGGCTGCGGTGGCGCCGGTTTGCGGCAGGTCAAGCCGCGTCGCGCACCGCGCGGTGGCGGCCGATCTGCTTGGCGCGGTAGAGGGCGTTGTCGGCCGCGGCGACCAGCGCCGCCGCCGAGGCACCCTCGCCCAGCGCCGAGAGCTCGGCGATGCCGATGCTCAGCGTGACCTGCGGTGCCGCCGGCGAGTCGCCGTGCGGGATCGCCGCGGCGTCGATCGCCGCCAGGCAATGGTCGGTGACGCGCTGCGCCTCGGCCGCATCGGCGTGCGGCAGCAGGATCGCGAACTCCTCGCCGCCGACGCGCGCGACCAGGTCGCTCGGCCGGCGCGCCACCTCGGTCAGCACCGCGGCGACGCTGCGCATGCAGGCATCGCCGACCGGGTGGCCGCGGCGGTCGTTGTAGCGCTTGAAGTGGTCGACATCGAGCATCAGCAAGGCCAGCGGCAGGCCATGGCGCTGGGCGCGCGCGACCTCCTCGTCGAGTCGCTGGTCGAACTGGCGCCGGTTCGCCAGACCGGTGAGCGCGTCGGTGGACCACAGCCGGGCCAGCTCGCCGTTCATCGCGTCGAGCCGGGCGTTCAGGCGGATCAGCTCCTGCTCGCGCCGCACGAGTTCGGTGACGTCGGTGCGCACGCCGGCGATGCCGCCGTCGCGCGTGATGCGCTCGTCGATGCGCATCCAGCGGTTGCCCGGCAGCTCCTGCAGGAAAGGCCCGGCCGGGTGGCGGTGGCCCTGCAGCCGCTCCTCCAGCCAGGCCGCCTCGCGCCCGAGCGCCTGCGGATACTGGCCATGCGCGAGGCCGTAGCGCAGCAGCTCCTCGAAGCTCGCGCCTTCGCCGATCGCGGGCGCGGATTCGCGGTACAGCTCGCGGTAGCGCAGGTTGCAGATCGCGAGCCGGTCCTCGGCGTCGAAATAGACGAAGGCGTCGGGCAGCGCCTCGATCGCGTCGACGAGGCGCTGGCGCGCCTGCTCGGCCTGGCGCCGCGCGGCGCCGAGCGCCTGCTCGTTGGCGACGAGCTCGGTCACGTCGATGCTGTGCGAGAGCAGGCTGCCGTCGGCCAGGCGCTGCTCGACGATGCGGCGCCAGCGGCCGTCGGGCATCTGGCGGATCAGCGCGCCGTGCGGCTCGCGGTGCTCGCGCAGCCGCTGCGCGATCCAGGCCTCGGGGTCCGCCTGCGCCGGCCCGATCAGCTGGCGCTCGACGCTGGCGCGCAGCAGCGACTCGAAGCGCGTGCCGGGCCGAACGAGATCCCCGAGCACGGCGTAGAGGGCGCGGAAGTCGTCGTTGACGAGCTCGATCCGGTCGTCGGCGTCGTAGAGCACCAGCGCCGCCTCGAGCTTGTCGAGGATCTCGCGCTGGCGCGCACTGGCGGCGTCGCTGCGGTCGAGCGCCGTCTCGAGCCGGACCGACGCACGCCAGACGAGCGCGAAGATCGNCCGCCACTGCGAGCAGCGCTGCCACGACGGCCCAGCCCGGCGGCACCGGCGTCAGCTCGACGGCGCGGACGAGTGCCGCGAGCAGCGCCAGGTCGACCACCACGAGCGTGACGGCCGTCCGGCGCAGGGTCTTCAACGAGCGACGCTTCTCCAAGAGCGGCCTTGCCTGGCGTTCGAGCGACCGTCGCGGCCGCGGCGTGATCCGGGCGCGATTGCCGCAGCCGCCGGGCGCGACGACCTAGAATCAGAACTTCCATCCACCCTTATCTTCAGCGCGCGTATGGCCAACGTCTCCCGCAACGACACCGCCCTGATGGCCAACGCGATCCGCGCGCTCGCGATGGATGCCGTCCAGCAGGCCAATTCCGGCCACCCGGGCGCGCCGATGGGCATGGCCGAGATCGCCGTCGCGCTCTGGGGCCGGCACCTCAAGCACAACCCGGCCGATCCGCACTGGGCCGACCGCGACCGCTTCGTGCTCAGCAACGGCCACGGCTCGATGCTGCTCTACGCGCTGCTGCACCTGAGCGGCTACGACCTCGCGATGAGCGAGCTGCGCAACTTCCGCCAGCTGCACAGCCTGACGCCGGGCCACCCCGAGGTCGACGTCACTCCCGGCGTCGAGACGACGACCGGCCCGCTCGGCCAGGGCCTCACCAACGCCGTCGGCATGGCGCTGGCCGAGAAGCTGCTCGCGCACGAGTTCAACCGGCCCGGCCACGCGGTGGTCGACCACCGCACCTACGTCTTCCTCGGCGACGGCTGCCTGATGGAAGGCATCAGCCACGAGGCCTGCGCCCTGGCCGGCGCGTGGAAGCTGAACAAGCTCGTCGCGCTCTACGACGACAACGGCATCAGCATCGACGGCAAGGTCCAGCCCTGGTACATCGACGACGTGCCCAAGCGTTTCGCCGCCTACGGCTGGAACGTGATCGGCCCGATCGACGGCCACGACGTCGACGCCGTCGACGCGGCGCTGAAGTCGGCGCAGACCTCGGCGACGAAGCCGACGATGATCGTCTGCCGCACCGTGATCGGCAAAGGCTCACCCAACCGCGGCGGCACCGCGAAGGCGCATGGCGAGGCGCTCGGCGCCGAGGAGATCAAGCTCACGCGCGAGGCGCTGGGCTGGACCAGCGAGCCCTTCGTGATCCCCGAGGCTGCATACGCGGCCTGGGACGCGAAGGCCGCCGGCGCCACCGCACAGGCCGGCTGGGAGGCCGCCTTCGCCGCCTACAAGGCCGCGCACCCCGAGCTGGCGGCCGAGTTCACGCGCCGGATGGCGGGCGAGCTGCCCGCCGGCTTCGCGAAGACCGCGGCCGACGCGGTGATCGCGATGCACGAGAAGGCCGAGACCGTGGCCAGCCGCAAGGCGAGCCAGATCGTGCTCGAGATCCTGACGAAGGCCCTGCCCGAGATGCTCGGCGGCTCGGCCGACCTCACCGGCTCGAACCTGACCAACACCAGCTCGACGCCGGCTCTGCGCTTCGACGACTGCGCTTCGACGATGCCGGCGTGCCCAACGGCGGCCGCCACATCAACTACGGCGTGCGCGAGTTCGGCATGGCCGCGATCATGAACGGCATCGCGCTCCACGGCGGCTACATCCCCTACGGCGGCACCTTCCTGACCTTCAGCGACTACAGCCGCAACGCGATCCGGATGGCCGCGCTGATGAAGCGCCGCGTGGTCCATGTCTTCACGCACGACAGCATCGGGCTGGGCGAGGACGGCCCGACGCACCAGAGCATCGAGCACGCCGCGAGCCTGCGCCTGATCCCGAACCTCGACGTCTGGCGCCCGGCCGACACCGCCGAGACCGCGGTCGCGTGGACCCACGCGCTGACGCAGAACGCGCGCCCGAGTGCGCTGCTGCTGTCGCGCCAGAACCTGCCCTATGCGCCCAAGGCAGCGCTCGACGCCATCGCCAAGGGTGCCTACGTGCTCGCCGAGCCGGCCGAGGTCGGGCTCAGGAAGAAGGCGCAGGCGGTGATCATCGCCACCGGCAGCGAGGTCCAGCTCGCGCTGCACGCGCAGGCCGAACTGGCCAGGCTGAAGATCGCGGTGCGCGTCGTCAGCATGCCCAGCAACACCGTCTTCGACCGCCAGAGCACGGCCTACAAGGCCAGCGTGCTGCCCGCCGGCGTGCCGCGCGTCGCGATCGAGGCCGGCGTCACCGACGGCTGGTGGAAATACGGCTGCGCCGCCGTCGTCGGGATCGACCGCTACGGCGAGAGCGCGCCCGCGCCGGCGCTGTTCAAGCTGTTCGGCTTCACCGCGCAGAACCTGGTCGACACGGTGCGCAAGGTCCTGGCTTCCAAGTGATCGACGGAGAAACCCGCATGACCCTCAGACTCGGCATCAACGGCTTCGGCCGCATCGGGCGCATGGTGTTCCGCGCCGCGGTGCAGAACTTCCCGGACCTCGAGATCGTCGCGATCAACGACCTGCTCGAGCCCGACTACCTCGCCTACATGCTCAAGTACGACAGCGTGCACGGCCGCTTCAAGGGCACGATCGGGCACGATCGCGGTCGACGGCAACACCTTGATCGTCGACGGCAGGAAGATCCGCCTGAGCGCGGTCAAGGACCCCGCCGAGCTCAAATGGGGCGAGGTCGGCGCCGACATCGTCGTCGAATCGACCGGACTGTTCCTGACGAAGGACACCTGCCAGAAGCACCTCGCCGCAGGCGCGAAGAAGGTCATCCAGAGCGCGCCGAGCAAGGACGACACGCCGATGTTCGTCTACGGCGTCAACGACAAGAGCTACGCCGGCCAGGCGATCATCAGCAACGCCAGCTGCACCACCAACTGCCTGGCCCCGGTGGCCAAGGTGCTCAACGACAGCTTCGGCATCAAGCGCGGGCTGATGACCACCGTGCACGCGACCACCGCGACGCAGAAGACGGTGGACGGCCCGAGCAACAAGGACTGGCGCGGCGGGCGCGGCATCCTCGAGAACATCATCCCGAGCAGCACCGGCGCAGCCAAGGCGGTGGGCGTCGTGATCCCCGAGCTGAACAAGAAGCTCACCGGGATGTCCTTCCGCGTGCCCACCAGCGACGTGAGCGTGATCGACCTCACCTGCGAGCTTGTCAAGGAAGCCAGCTATGCCGACATCTGCGCGGCGATGAAGGCGGCGAGCCAGGGGGCGATGAAGGGCGTGCTCGGCTACACCGAGGACAAGGTCGTCTCGACCGACTTCCGCGGCGAGGCGATGACCTCGGTCTTCGACGCCGAGGCCGGCATCGCGCTGGACAGCACCTTCGTCAAGGTCGTCGCCTGGTACGACAACGAATGGGGCTACTCGAACAAGGTGCTCGAGATGGCACGCGTGATCGGCCGCGTGCGCGGCCGTCGCGTCTTCATCCGCGCCTAACTGAACGTGCCGCAGGACGACAGCGGCCGCATCACCGAAGACACCCGCATCCGCGCCAGCCTGCCCTGCATCCGCCTGGCGCTGGACGCCGGTGCGGCGGTGATGGTCACCAGCCACCTGGGCCGCCCGACCGAGGGCGAGTTCAGGCCCGAGGACTCGCTCGCGCCGGTCGCCGCGCGCCTGTCCGAGCTTCTCGGCCGCCCGGTGCCGCTGCGCGCGAACTGGGTCGACGGCGTGACGGTCTCGCCGGGCGAGATCGTGCTGCTCGAGAACTGCCGGCTGAACAAGGGCGAGAAGACGAACGACGAGGCGCTGGCCCGCAAGATGGCCGCGCTGTGCGACATCTTCGTCCACGACGCCTTCGGCACCGCGCACCGCGCCGAGGCCAGCACCTACGGCATCGCGCAGTTCGCCCCCCCTGCGCCGGCCCGCTGCTGGCGGCCGAGATCGACGCGATCACCAAGGCGCTGGCGAACCCGAAGCGCCCGCTCGTGGCCATCGTCGCGGGCTCCAAGGTCAGCACCAAGCTGAGCATCCTGCAAAGCCTGGCGGCCAAGGTTGACGGGCTGATCGTCGGCGGCGGCATCGCCAACACCTTCCTCCTCGCCGCCGGGCTGCCGATCGGCAAGAGCCTGGCCGAGCCCGACCTGGTGGGCGAGGCCCGGGCGGTGATCGAGGCGATGAAGGCGCGCGGCGCGGCGGTGCCGATCCCGGTCGATGTGGTCACCGCCAAGGCCTTCAAGGCCGACGCGAGCGCGAGCGTCAAGGCCGCCGCCGACGTGGCCGCGGACGACCTGATCCTGGACATCGGGCCGAAGACGGCCGCGCTGCTGGCCGGGCAGCTCAAGGCGGCGGGCACGATCGTCTGGAACGGGCCGGTCGGGGTGTTCGAGTTCGACGCCTTCGCGCACGGCACCGAGACGCTGGCGCGTGCGATCGCCGCCAGCCCGGCGTTCAGCATCGCCGGCGGCGGCGACACGCTGGCGGCGATCGCCAAGTACGGGATCGAGGCCGACATCGGCTACATCTCCACCGGCGGCGGCGCCTTCCTCGAGGTCCTCGAGGGCAAGACGCTGCCGGCGTTCGAGATCCTGCAGCGGCGCGC
>MEGM01000091.1 GCA_001725505.1 Rubrivivax sp. SCN 70-15
GCGCTGGTGATGGCGGCGCTGGCGAATACCGCCGCCGCCGGCGCCGCCGTGATGGCGGGCTTCGCGCTCGTCAGTGGCGCCGGGCTGGCGCTCGCGCCCTGGTTGTGGGGGCGGCTGCGCGCCGCCGGGGGCTCGGCGGCGGTGGCGATGCTGGCCACGCGTGCGGCCGGCGCCTTGCTCGCCGTTGCGTCGGCCTGGGCGCTGTCGCGCGGCCTCTGGCCGCCGGCGGGCGCCTACTGCAGCGTCTAGCTGCAAGCAGCGCGACAGCAGCGCGACAGCAGCACGACAGCAGCGCGGCCTAGAATCGAAAGCTTCGCAGAACCCCCGGATCGCGGGCGATTGGAGACCTCTTTCATGTACCAGCACATCAAGGTGCCCGCCCAAGGGCAGAAGATCACCGTCAATGCCGACTTCTCGCTCAACGTGCCCGACGAGCCGATCATCCCGTACATCGAAGGCGACGGCACCGGGCTGGACATCACGCCGGTGATGCTCAAGGTCGTCGACGCCGCGGTCGCGAAGGCCTACGGCGGCAAGCGCAAGATCCACTGGATGGAGGTCTACGCGGGCGAGAAGTCGACCCAGGTCTACGGCCCCGACGTCTGGCTGCCGCAGGAGACGCTGGATGTGGTGCGCGAGTACGTGGTCTCGATCAAGGGGCCGCTGACGACGCCGGTCGGCGGCGGCATCCGCAGCCTGAACGTCGCGCTGCGTCAGGAACTCGACCTCTACGTCTGCCTGCGCCCGATCCAGTACTTCAAGGGCGTGCCCAGCCCGGTGAAGGAGCCCGAGAAGACCAACATGGTGATCTTCCGCGAGAACTCGGAGGACATCTACGCCGGCATCGAGTACGAGGCCGAGAGCGAGAAGGCGAAGAAGCTGATCAAGTTCCTGATCGACGAGATGGGCGTCAAGAAGATCCGCTTCCCGAACACCTCGGGCATCGGTATCAAGCCAGTTTCGCGCGAAGGCACCGAGCGCCTGGTGCGCAAGGCGCTGCAGTACACGATCGACAACGACAAGCCCAGCATGACGCTCGTGCACAAGGGCAACATCATGAAGTTCACCGAGGGGGGCTTTCGCGACTGGGGCTACGCGCTGGCGCAGCGCGAGTTCGGCGCCCAGCCGATCGACGGCGGCCCGTGGTGCAAGTTCAAGAACCCGAAGACGGGCCGCGACATCGTCGTCAATGACGTCATCGCCGACGCCTTCCTGCAGCAGATCCTGCTGCGCCCGGCCGAGTACTCGGTGATCGCGACGCTGAACCTCAACGGCGACTATGTCTCCGACGCACTCGCGGCGCAGGTCGGCGGCATCGGCATCGCCCCCGGTGCCAACCTCAGCGACTCGGTCGCGATGTTCGAGGCCACCCACGGCACCGCGCCGAAGTACGCCGGCAAGGACTACGTCAACCCGGGCTCCGAGATCCTCTCGGCCGAGATGATGCTGCGCCACATGGGCTGGACCGAAGCCGCGGACCTGATCATCGCGTCGATGGAGCGCTCGATCGCGAGCAAGAAGGTCACCTACGACTTCGCGCGCCTGATGGAAGGCGCGACGCAGGTCAGCTGCTCGGGCTTCGGGCAGGTGATGATCGCGCATATGTGACACTGGCCCGGGACGTTCCAAGGCGTCCCATCCCGTTCGACACAGAACCCCGGATCGTCGATTCGACCGGGGTTTTTCGTTATCTGTGTCCCAGCCCCTGCGTGCCATCGCCGGTCAGTGGCTGGTGCGCGGCACGCGCATCCCCAAGGTCGGCGAGCGCGATGATGCGGTTCGGCTTGATGCGTGCTGCACACGCATCGGGCCGATCCACACGTGCACATCAGCGTGCGCGCGGAAGGGCGTGACGGCAAGCGCCTGAACCCGCGCAAGGAAGCCCTGCACCGCTGGCGCGAGACCTTCGCCGAGAAGCTGCGCGACCGGGGCATCGAGGCCGAGGCCTCGTCACAGGCGACGCGAGGCGTGTCGCGGCGCAGCCCGCGCAGTTGAGAGGGCCAGCCCGGCGCCGCGGCGCGAACCGGCAAGAAGCGCAGCGAACACAAGACCGGGGCCCGCGTTTCTGGCCACGCGTTCGGACGCGCTGCAGGCCTGGGCCGAGATCAACCAGGCGCTGGAGGCATCGCCCGATCCAGCCGACCGCAAGCTCAGCAAGAGCATCGTCGACTTCATGATGCAGACGGCTGTCGCACGGGCCGTGCAACGCCACCGTGCCGCACAACGGCAGGCTGAGCTGCCGGGCATGACCCTGGACCGCGGGCGCGCCGTTGAACGGCTGCCGCCGGAGCGAAGCCGCGGCCCGGACATGAGCCGGTAGCAGCGGCGAACAAGGCGCCAGGTCCTCGCCGCCGGACGGGCTCGGGGCAGGCCGCTGGAACAGCCGCCGACGGCGACCTGGCAGTCGTGGACGGCCTGGCAGTGCACTTCTGAGCGGCCCCAGCGCGTCAGCCAGAACAGGGCGAGGCAGATATGGCGGGGGGCCTTGCCGTCGCGGTTGTAGCGGTACACGGTGCGGGCTCCCAGGCCCAGCACGCGGGCGATCCGGGCCGGATGCGGGTTGCCCAGGTCCTCGAGGATGGTTTGCCAGACTGGCAGTGTCCGGGGGGCGTGGTCGACGCTGTAGGGGCTGAAGTTCATAGGTAGCGGCCCCCCTGAGCGGCAGCGCCTATGCACGACAATGTATCTTATGACAACTCACAGATTCCCATAGCATAGAAGCCTTGATGGACTGGAGAAATTACTGCACGACGCGTGCACTGCCGTCGGCCTACTTCCTGGGAAGGCAAGCGTACTCCGCCGGCGGCTTCGATGCTCGGCAGAATGCACAGTTCCGGTGCGACGAGGTCACCAAGCAAGTTCGAAGGTCCACTCGGCCAAATGCAGTAGCGGCGAACGTTTGTTCGGGAGGACGCGGACTTGCGACGGAAACTTCAACTGCGCCCATAAGGTGGTCCATCAAGCCTGAGGCTTCGGCAGCTGCGCAGCGTTCAAGGCACCGGCGCGCACGCTTGAGCTTGTTACGCTCGGCGTTCCCGACTCCGCGCACCTGCCCGCCCCATGCTCGAAATTGCCGCGACCTGCCTCGTCGTCACCGCGCTGCTGGCGTACCTGAACCAGCGCTTCGTCGGTCTGCCGATCGCGATCGGCGTGATGGCCACGGCGCTGCTGCTGTCGCTGGCGATCGTCGCACTGGACGCCGCCGGCTGGGGCCACGGTCTGCGGCAGTACGAAGAGTCCTTGCTGCGCTCGATCGACTTTTCCAACGTGCTGATGCAGGGCATGCTGTCGCTGCTGCTGTTTGCCGGCGCGCTGCATGTCGATCTTTCCGAGCTCAGGGCCTACCGCTGGCAGGTCGGTGCGCTGGCGGTGGTCTCGACGCTGCTGTCCACGCTCGCCGTGGGCTACGGCACCTGGCTGGCGCTGCCCTGGGTCGGGCTGAACCTGCCGCTGATCTACTGCCTGCTCTTCGGCGCCCTGATCTCGCCCACCGACCCGATCGCGGTCATGGGCATCCTCAAGACCGCCGGCGCGCCGAAGAGCCTGGAGCTGGTCATCGCCGGCGAGTCGCTGTTCAACGACGGCGTCGGCGTGGTCCTGTTCTCGCTGCTGCTGGGCATGCTGGCCAGCGGTGCGACGCCCACCGTGGAACACGGCCTGTACCTGTTGCTGCACGAAGCCGGCGGGGGTCTGCTCTTCGGCCTGGTGCTCGGCTACGTCACCTTCAGGCTGCTGCGCAGCGTGGACAGCTACGAAGTCGAGGTGATGCTGACGCTGGCCGCCGTCACCGGCGGCTACGCCCTGGCCCACCGCCTGCACGTGTCGGGACCGCTTGCGATGGTGGTGGTGGGCCTGATCGTCGGCAACGGCGGGCGCAGGCTGGCGATGTCCGACACCACGCGCCACTACGTCGATCTCTTCTGGGAGCTGATCGACGAGATCCTCAATGCGGTGCTGTTCGTGCTGATCGGCATGGAGGTGCTGCTCGTGACCTTCACGGCCAACACCTTCATCGCCGCCGCGGTGGCGATGGCGGTGACGCTGCTGGCGCGTGCGCTGACCGTCGGCCTGCCGGTCAGCCTGTTGCCGGGAGTCTTCAAGCTGCCCAGGGGTTCGGGCTGGGTGCTGACCTGGGGCGGCCTGCGCGGCGGGATCTCGGTGGCGCTGGCCTTGTCGATCCCGGCCGGTGCCGAGCGCAACACCGTGCTCGCCCTCACCTACTGCATCGTCGTGTTCTCGATCCTCGGCCAAGGGCTCACGGTGGGCCGCCTGGTGCGTCGCACGGTGACCGGCTGAGGGTGGCGGGTAGCGACGCGCTATGGTAGGGGTCATGGACCCGGAGAACATCATCGTGACGTCTTCATCCGCAGGCACCGGGTTTCAGCCGCCGCCCGGATCGGTGCCGGATGCTTCTCGGTCGGGTGCAGTGGTCGCGGTACGCGGCAGCGTCGTCGACATCCGGTTCGACGCGCACCTGCCAGCGATCAACAGCGTGCTGCGCGCGGGCGAGGACGGGCGCATCGTGATCGAGGTGATGGCCCAGCGCGATGCGCATCAGGTGCGTGGCATTGCGCTGACGCCGACGCAGGGGCTGGCTCGCGGCATGGCGGTGCGGGACACGGGCGCCCCGCTGCAGGCACCGGTCGGCCGGCCGATTCTTTCGCGCATGTTCGACGTCTTCGGCAACACCATCGACCGCGAGGCGGCGCCGTCCGACGTCCAGTGGCGTTCGGTGCATCGCGCTCCGCCGCCGCTGACCCGGCGATCCACGAAGTCCGAGATCTTCGAGACGGGCATCAAGGTCATCGACGTGCTCGCACCCCTCGAGCGCGGCGGCAAGGCGGGGCTCTTCGGCGGCGCGGGCGTCGGCAAGACGGTGCTGCTGACGGAGATGATCCACAACATGGTCGGGCAACAGAAGGGCGTCAGCATCTTCTGCGGCATCGGCGAGCGCTCGCGCGAAGGCGAGGAGCTCCACCGGGAGATGAAGGCCGCCGGCGTGCTGCCCAACATGGTGATGGTCTTCGGCCAGATGAACGAGCCGCCGGGCGCGCGCTTTCGCGTCGGGCATGCGGCACTGACGATGGCCGAGTACTTCCGCGACGACGAGCACCGCGACGTGCTGCTGCTGATCGACAACATCTTCCGCTTCATCCAGGCCGGCGCAGAGGTGTCTGGCCTGCTCGGGCAGATGCCGTCGCGGCTGGGCTATCAGCCCACGATGGGCACCGAGCTGGCGGGCCTGGAAGAACGCATCGCCAACACCGACGCCGGCGCCATCACCAGCATCCAGGCCGTCTACGTGCCGGCGGACGACTTCACCGACCCGGCGGCGGTGCACACCTTCTCGCATCTGTCGGCGTCGATCGTGCTGTCGCGCAAGCGCGCCAGCGAAGGCCTGTTCCCGGCCGTGGACCCGCTGCAGTCGAGCTCGAAGATGGCCACGCCGGGCATCGTCGGTGCGCGGCACTATGCGCTGGCGCAGGAGATCCGGCGCACGCTGGCGCAATACGCGCAGCTCAAGGACATCATCGCGATGCTGGGTCTGGAGCAGCTCTCGGCGCAGGACCGCGGCGTGGTCGACCGCGCCCGGCGCCTGGAGCGCTTCCTCACTCAGCCGTTCTTCACCACCGAGCAATTCAGCGGTCTCCAGGGAAAGCTGGTCAGCCTGGAGGACGCGCTCGACGGATGCGAACGCATCCTGGGCGACGAGTTCAAGGACTACCCCGAGAGTGCGCTGTACATGATCGGCAAGGTCGACGAAGCGAAGGTCGAGGTCAAGGCCGCCGCAGCGCCTGCATCGAAGTCGGAAGGCCCACCACCGGCCCCGGTCGCGCCTGCTGCCGATGCCCATGAACCTTAAGGTCCTGCTGCCGTTCCAGGTCTTCGCCGAGAAGACCGATGTGATTCGCATCGTCGCCGAAACGCGGGAGGGTTCGTTCGGGCTCCTGCCTCGGCGGCGGGACTGCGTCCTGGCGCTCGCTCCCGGCATCCTCATCTATGAAACCGCAGCGCAGGGCGAGGTCTGCGTGGCCGTCGACGAAGGCGTGCTCGTGAAGACGGGCCCCGATGTGCTCGTCTCGGTGCGCCGCGCTCTCGGCGGCACCGATCTCGTTCGGCTGCGTGAGGTGGCCGAGCGCGAATTCCTGCACCAGCGCGAGGACGAACAGGGCGTGCGCCAGGTGATGGCCAAGCTGGAGGCTGGATTCATGCGTCGCCTCGAGGGACTCCGGCATGGGTGAACGGCCGCCGCGTGACCCATCCAACGACGTGCCGGGCTTTGCCGAACAGGCCGGCACCAAGGCTGCGCGCAAGCTCAAGGCGCGCCGCGATGCCGCGCAGGGCGTATGGTTCGGCCTCGGCATGATGGGCCTGATCGGCTGGTCGGTGGCGCTGCCGACGCTGCTCGGTGCGGCACTCGGGCTGTGGCTGGATGAAAGGTATCCGGGCACCCGCTCGTGGACGCTCGCGCTGCTGGTCGCCGGGCTCATCCTCGGCTGCCTGAACGCCTGGCACTGGGTCGCCAAGCAGGACAAGGCGATGCGCGACGATCGGGAGACTGTCGATGAATGAGCTGTTGGCCTTGGCCGACGGACTGACGCCCATGTTCGAACCGGTGCTGGCGGCGTTGGCGGGCGCAGCGCTGGGCGCCCTCTTCTTCGGCGGGCTGTGGTGGACGGCGCGCCGCGGCGCTGCGTCGTCCCGACCGGCGTTGTGGTTCTTCGGCAGCCTGCTGCTGCGCACGAGCATCGCCTTGTCGGGCTTCTATGCGGTGGCCGGCAGTCACTGGGATCGGATGCTGGCGTGCCTGCTCGGGTTCGTCGTGGCGCGCGTGGTCGTGATTCGATTGACGCGACCGCCGCCGAGCCCTGCCCGCCCATCTCGGGAGGCCCGACATGCGCCTTAGCCCCGACGAGCTGCTCTACTGGCAGTTCGGCGTCGTCAAGCTCAACGCCACCATCGTCTTCACCTGGGGGCTGATGCTCGTGCTGGTCGTCGGCGCCAGGCTGATCACGCGCAGGCTCTCGACGGGTCTGGAGCGGTCGCGCTGGCAGAACCTGCTGGAAATCGTCGTCACGGCCCTCGAGACGCAGATCCGGGACGTGGGGTTGCGCCAGCCGCGCAAGGTCCTCGGATTCCTCGGCACGCTGTTCCTGTTCGTCGCCGCGTCCGCGTTGTGCACCGTCGTTCCGGGCTACGAGCCGCCCACCGGGTCGCTGTCGACCACCGCGGCCCTGGCGCTGTGCGTGCTGGTGGCGGTGCCCTACTTCGGCATCGCTGACCAGGGTCTGCGCGGCTACCTCGCGTCCTACGCCCAGCCCACGATCATCATGCTGCCGTTCAACATCATCAGCGAAGCGTCCCGCACGCTGGCGCTGGCGGTGCGCCTGTTCGGCAACATGATGAGCGGGGCCATGATCATCGCGATCCTGCTGACCATCACGCCGTTCATCTTCCCCGTCGTCATGACGGTGCTGGGGCTGCTCACCGGCATGGTGGAGGCCTACATCTTCTTCGTCCTCGCCACGGTGTACATCGCCGCCGCCATCGGCGAGCGCAAGACGCGGCCGGAAGCCGACGTGGCCGAAGGACCTGCACCGCCGACTTGAACGACGACAACCCTCGAAGGAGTTCCATTGGACACGCAAACGATCATCGCGGTGGCCTCGATCGTCACCGCCGGCTTCACCATCTGCATCGGCGTCATCGGCACTGCGCTCGGCGAAGGTCGCGCCGTCGCGATGGCGCTGACCTCGCTTGCCCAGCAGCCCGACGCGTCCTCGACCATCACCCGCACCTTGTTCGTCGGCCTGGCGATGATCGAGTCCACGGCCATCTACTGCTTCGTGGTCTCGATGATCCTCATCTTCGCCAATCCGTTCTGGAACCACGCGATCGCGCAGGTCGCCGGGAAATAGGCCATGCACATCGACTGGTTCACCGTCGGGGCACAGGCGCTGAACTTCGTCATCCTGGTCTGGCTGATGAAGCGCTTTCTCTACAAGCCCGTCCTGGATGCGATCGACGCACGAGAAAGGCGCATCGCTGCCGCGCTGGCCGATGCCGACGCCAAGAAGACCGAGGCACGGCAGGAGCGCGACGAGTTCCAGCACAAGAACGAGGAATTCGAGCGCCAGCGCGCCGCGCTGCTCGGCCAGGCGACGAAGGATGCGCAAGCCGAGCGCCAGCGGCTGCTCGACGAAGCACGCCAGGCAGCCGACGCACTGAGCGCCACACGCCAGGAGGCGCTTCGGGGTGACGCCCAGCGCCTCAGCCAAGCCCTTCTACGCCGGACGCAGCAGGAGGTCTTCGCCATCGCGCGCAAGGCGCTCGCCGACCTGGCCACGGTCAGCCTGGAAGAGCGCATCGCCGACGTGTGGGTCCGCCGCCTGCAGGCGCTGGACGGTCCGGCCAAGGAAGGCGTCGCCAGGGCACTCACCAGCGGCAGCGGTCCCGCGCTCGTGCGCAGCGCGTTCGAGCTGCCCGCCGAGCAGCGCGCGGTGATCCAGTCCGCGGTCAACGAGGTGTTCTCGGCCGACATCGCGCTGCGCTTCGAGAGGGCGCCGGACCTGGTGGGCGGCATCGAACTCAGCACCAACGGGCAGAAGCTGGCCTGGAGCATCGCCGACTATCTGGTGTCGCTGCAGCAGGGGGTGGACGAACTGACCGAGTCTCACCCGCAGGCCGAACCCGGCAGCCGATGAGCACGCAGCCCGAAGACCTCGAGCGCATCTTGGACCGCGCCTTCGCCGGTCTCGATCGAGCGCGTGAAGCCCATGCGCCGATGTTCGCGCCGCGCGAGGTCGGCACGATTGCCACCGTGTCGACGGGCATCGCCACGGTGACCGGCCTTCCGGGCATCGGCTTCGAGGAGCTGATCCGGTTCCCCGGCGACGTGTTCGGGATTGCGTTCAACGTGGACGAGGACGACATCGGCGTCGTGCTGCTCGGTGACTGTGCGAATCTGCGCGCAGGCGATGAAGTCGAGCGCACGGGCCGTGTGATGGACGTGGTGGTCGGCGACGGCTTGCTGGGCCGTGTCATCGACCCTCTGGGCATGCCGCTCGACGGCCGCGGACCCGTGGCCGCGGGCGACCGACTGCCCATCGAGCGCCCTGCCGCACACATCATGGACCGTGCGCCCGTTACCGTGCCGCTGCAGACCGGCCTGAAGGTCGTCGATGCGCTGATCCCCATCGGCCGCGGCCAGCGCGAGCTGATCCTGGGCGACAGGCAGACGGGCAAGACGGCGATCGCGATCGACGCCATCCTCAACCAGCGCGGCCAAGACGTCGTGTGCGTCTATTGCGCGATCGGCCAGCGGGCGTCCGCCGTGGCCAAGGCCGTGGCCGTGCTGCGCGACCAGGGCGCGATGGACCACACCGTCGTGGTCGTGACCGAGGGCAACCAGGCGCCCGGTCTGGCCTACATCGCGCCCTATGCCGCGACCAGCATCGCCGAGCACTTCATGGAGGCGGGCCGCGACGTGCTGATCGTCTACGACGACCTCACCCAGCACGCACGCGCCTACCGCGAGCTGTCGCTGCTGCTGCGCCGGCCGCCCGGCCGCGAGGCCTTTCCCGGCGACATCTTCTACATCCATTCCCGGCTGCTCGAGCGCTCGACGCACCTGCGCCAGGAGCTCGGCGGCGGATCGCTCACCGCCCTGCCCGTCATCGAGACCGAGGCGCAGGACATGTCGGCGTACATCCCGACCAACCTGATCTCGATCACCGACGGGCAGATCGTGCTGTCGCCGACCCTGTTCGAGTTGGGCGTGCTGCCGGCGGTCGATGTCGGCAAATCCGTGTCGCGGGTCGGCGGCAAGGCGCAGCGCGCGGCCTACCGTGCGGTGGCGGGCGACCTCAAGCTCGCCTATGCGCAGTTCGAGGAACTCGAGACCTTCGCCCGCTTCGGTGCCCGGCTGGACGACGCCACCCGCAAGTCGATCGAGCATGGACGGCGCATCCGCGCCTGCCTGAACCAGGCCGAATCGGCCCCGGTGCCGGTGCGCGCGCAGATCGCCATCCTGCTGGCGCTGGGCGCGCGCCTGTTCGATCCGGTGGCGATGGGCAGGATGGCCGATGCCGAGCGCGCCGTGCGTGAGGCCGCTGCCGAGCTTCCCGCCGACCTGTGCAATCGCCTGGCGACTGCGGACGCCCTGGGCGACGCAGATCGCCAGGCCATCGTCGACATCGCCCGCGAGGCGCTCGCGCCCTTCCTGCCCCCGACCGCACCCGCGCCGGCGGCTGCACCGAAACCCGCCCCCGGTTTCCGCACTGCGCGCAAGAGCCCTCCGTGAGCGACTCCACCGCCAGCCTGCGCCGCCAGATCGACAGTGGGGCCGATCTCCAGTCGGTCGTGCGCACGATGAAGGCGATCGCTGCCTCGAGCATCGGGCAGTACGAGCAATCGGTGCGTTCGCTGGCCGACTACGAACGCAGCGTCGCACTGGGGCTGGGCGCGTCCCTTCGGACCATCGGGCCAACCGCCTTGCGCATGCCTCGAAAGGGTTCGCCCTCCGCCCGCGTGATCGGCGCCGTCGTGTTCGGATCCGACCAAGGGCTGGTCGGCCGTTTCAACGAGGCGGTGGCCGAGCATGCAGTCGCGACACTGGCCAAGCTGCCCGGAACACCCCGCGTCTGGGCCGTGGGCGAACGCGTGCATGCGCGCCTGGTCGACGCTGGCCTGCCGCCCGCCGGGCGCTTCGCGGTGCCGACGTCGGTCCATGCCATCGCGCCACTGGTCGGGCAGATTCTCGTGGACAGTCAGACGCACGGCGCGCACGACGCGGACAGCGAGCTCCTGCTCTTCTACAACAGCCCCGCGTCCGGGCCGACCTATGCGAGCGTCAGCCAGCGACTGCTTCCGCTCGACGAAGACTGGCGTCGCAACCAGGTCGAACTTCCTTGGCCGACGAAGAACCTGCCCGAGGTCATGGGCCGCAGTGTCGCGACGTTGGCGGCACTGATCGGTGAGTAGTCGGCCCTGCAAAATCCGTTTGCACGCTGCCGCAATCCCCGCATGGCGGTCTGGCGGGGCGGGTCGATGGCGGCGGCTGGCCGCTGAAGTGGGCA
>MEGM01000092.1:0-10904 GCA_001725505.1 Rubrivivax sp. SCN 70-15
ATCAGGCGCCATTGGGTCGGGGACTTCAGCGCGACGTCGGTGGGCACGTCGAGCGCGCCCGCGGCCGGCGCGAGCTCGCCGAAGCGCGCCTTGCGCGTGCCCGCCGGGTCGAGCACGACGCCGTTCTCGACCTTGCAGTCGCTGCCCTCGACGCTCCAGCGCCGCGCCGCGGCCTCGACCAGCATTGCGCGCGCGCTCGCGCCGGCCAGGCGCATCGGCTCCCAGGCGTCGCGCACGCTCGACGACCCGCCGGTGACCTGCAGCGACAGCAGCCAGCCCAGCCGCTGCACCGATGCGCGCGCAGCGCGCGCGAGCAGCCCGTCGTCGTCGGGCAGCAAGGGCAGGATGTTGGTCAGCAGCGCGGTGTTCGCGTAGATGCGCGCGATCGGCGCCTGTTCGGTGGACACGAGCGACCAGTCCGCGTCGAGCTCGTCGGCGACCAGCATCGCGAGCGCGGTCTGCACCCCCTGACCCATCTCCGAGCGCGGCATCGCGACGACGACGCGGTCGTCGGGCGTGATCTTGACCCAGCCGTTGAGCCCGACCTCGCCGTCTTGCGGGTCGAACAGCCTGCCCCGGCCCAGGCGCGACGCGGGCGTCGGCGCCGAGAAGCCGACGACGAGCCCGCCGCCGGCTGCGACGACGGCGCCGGCGATCAGCAGATGACGGCGCCTCATGTCTTGAGCCCCTTCAGGTCGCGCGCCGCGTCGTGGATCGCCGCGCGCACGCGCTGGTAGGTGCCGCAGCGGCAGATGTTGGTGATGCCGGCGTCGATCTCGGCGTCGCTCGGGTCGGTCACGCTGCGCAGCAGCGAAGCGGCGGCCAGGATCATTCCGCTCTGGCAGTAGCCGCACTGCGGCACCTGGTGCGTCAGCCACGCCGCCTGCAAGGCCTGGACGACGTCGTCGGGCGGGCCTTCGATCGTGCGGATCGCCTTGCCCTCGACCGCGCCCAGCGGCGCGACGCAGGAGCGCACCGCGGCGCCATCGACCTCGACCGTGCAGGCACCGCAGGCGGCGATGCCGCAGCCGAACTTGGTGCCGGTGAGGCCGAGCTCGTCGCGCAGCACCCACAGCAAGGGCATCTCGGGCTCCAGGTCCAGCGTCCGGGCCTGGCCGTTGATCGTCAGTTGAATCATCGTCTCGCGTCGCTTCGTCGGTGAACGACGATGCTATACGCGATGGGGTTCCCGACCAGCCGGCCGAGGGCCGGCCCCGCTCAGGGGTCGAGCCCGGCGGCGCGCGTCTCCTCGAACAGCAGCGGGCTGAACGCGCCGGTGTGTGGTGCGTCGGTGGGTTCGTCGGCGGCCCACAGCGCGAGCGCCTGGGCCGTCATCGGCCGCGCGAACAGGTAGCCCTGGAGCTCGTCGCAGCCGCTCGCGACGAGCAGGTCGCGCTGGGCCTCGGTCTCGACGCCCTCGGCGACGACGCGCAGGTCCAGCGTGTGCGCCATCTGCACGATCGCGCGCACGATCGAGCGCGCGTCGCCGCTGGCCTCCAGGTCGCAGACGAAGGCGCGGTCGATCTTCAGCTCGGCCGCGGGCAGCCGGCGCAGCGCGGCCAGGCTCGAGTGTCCGGTGCCGAAGTCGTCGATCGAGACATGGACGCCGGCGCGGCGCAGCCGCTCGAAGGCCTGCTGCGTGACCAGCGTGTCCTCCATCGCGACCGATTCGGTGATCTCGCAGGTGAAGCGCCCGGCCGGCAGGCGCCAGCGTGCGAGCGCGGCGCCGATCCGGTCGACCAGGCCGTCGTGGCGCAGCTGGTGGCCGGAGATGTTGACCGCGACGCGCATGCGCAGGCCCTGCTCGCGCCAGGCCGCCGCCTGGCGGCAGGCTTCCTGGATGACCCAGTCGCCGATGCTGGAGATCAGCCCGTAGCGCTCGGCCAGCGGAATGAAGAGGTCGGGCCCGATCAGCCCGCGCTGCGGATGGCGCCAGCGCAGCAGCGCCTCGGCGGCGGTGATCTGCAGGCTGCGTGCCTGGACCTTGGGCTGGTAGTAGAGCTCGAGCTCGTCGCGCTCGACCGCGACGCGCAGGTCGTGCAGCATCTCGGCCTGCTCGCGCTGCGCGATGCCCATGCGCGGGTCGTATTCGGCGTGGCCACCGCCGCCGGTGTTCTTGACGCTGCGCATCGCGAGCGCCGCCTGGCCGAGCAGCTGCGCCTTCGCGCCGTGGCGCGGGTAGCCGGCCAGCCCGATCGAGCAGGTCAGCCGGACCTCGTGCCCGTGGACGCCGAAAGGCCGCTCGAGCCGGCGCGCGACGCGCGCCGCGGCCTCGAGGCCGGCCTGACGGTCGCCCGGCACGATGAGCGCGAATTCGTCGGCGACGATCCGCGTCGCGACCCAGCCCGCCGCGCCGGCCGGCTCGACGAGGCGGTGCACCGTCTGCTCGAGCACGCCGTCGCCGGCCTCGTGGCCGTAGGCGTCGTTGACGGTGCCCAGGTTGTCCAGGTCGACGTAGAGCACGTTGAACGCGCCGCCGCTGCGGTCGCAGCGCCGGGTCGCGTCGTCGAGCGCACGCTCGAACGCGGCGCGGCCGTGCAGCCCGTCCTGCGGGCCGCCCTGGACCAGCGTTTCGATCCGCGTCGTCGCCTGCTCGAGCTGCTCGCCGAGCGCGCGGCCGCGCCGGCGCTGGCGCAGCAGCAGCCACAACGCCCCGCCCGCGACGCTCACGCTGACGACGTTGAGCGCGAGCAGGGCCCACGCCAACTCCAGCAAACGCGACGACGAGGCCGAATCCATCGTTCGGCTATCGACCGCCGGGCGCGCGACTTGAGCCCCGAATCCCTCAGCGGTAGAGCGCGACCGCGTCGCGCAGTCTTTGCTGCAACTTCGTGCGCAATTCGGCCGGCGCGACGACCTCGACATCGGCGCCCTGGCGCAGCACGTCCATCAGCAGCTCGGTGTCGTCGACGTAGGGCAGACGCAGTTCCCAGCGGCCGTCGGCCAGCCAGCGCCCCTGCTGCTCGGGGTGCCATTCCTCGCGGCTGATCCACTGCGCCGCCTGGGGCGCGAAGACCAGCGTCGCCCATTGGCGCGCGCCGCCGGCGTAGATGCCGTAGCCGGCGTCCATCGCCGCCTGCAGCTGCTCGAGCGCGACGGCACGCGCGCGCTCGTCGAGCAGCGTCGCGTCCTCGATCGCGTCGAGCGCGAAGCGGCGCAGCCCCTCGGCGCGGTGGCACCAGGCGTCCAGATACCAGGTGTTGCGGTAGTGCACCAGGCGCTGCGGCGAGACGTCGCGCTCGCTGACCTCGCCGCGCCCGCGCGTCAGGTAGCGCAGGTGCAGCCGGCGGCGCTGCAGCAAGGCCTCGGCGACGCGCTCGAAGAAGCGGCTCGGCACCGGCCGGCGCGCCGCGGCGACGATCCTGACACGGCGCTCGAGCGCGGCGTCGTCGTCGCTTCCGAGCAGCTGGCGGATGCGCTCGAGTAGCGGCTGCAGGTGGCGGCTCAGGCTGCCGTCGGCGTCCAGGCTGCCGAGCAGTTGCTGCGCCATGAGCAGCGAGTACAGCTCGCGCTCGTCGAACCACAGCCCGGGCAGCTCGTGGCGGCCACCGCGCGCTGGCTCTGCGAGCCGGTAGCCGTTGACCGAGGCGTCGTACTCGATCGGCGCGCCCAGGCGGCTGCGCAGGTACTCGAGGTCGCGCTTGAGCGTCGCGCGCGAGACCTCGAGTTCGTCGAGCAGCGCGCGCAGGCCGACATGCCCGCGCGCGCGGATCAGGCGCTCGATCCGGTACAGCCGCTCGGCCCGGTTGGCCATGCGCAGCGAGGGTCGCGCGCGCTAGAACAGACCGACGACGCGCCCGTCCTCGGTCAGGTCGATGACCTCGGCCGACGGCACCTTGGGCAGCCCCGGCATCGTCATGATGTCGCCGCAGACGAGGACGATGAACTCGGCGCCCGCCGCGAGCCTCACCTCGCGGATGTCGACGACGTGGCCGCTCGGCGCACCGCGCTGCTTCGGGTCGGTCGAGAAGCTGTACTGGGTCTTCGCGACGCAGACCGGGTAGTGGCCGTAGCCGCTGTCCTGCAGGCTCTGGATCTGCGCGCGCACGTCGGCGGCGGCGCTGATGTCGGCGGCGCCGTAGACCTGGGTCGCGACCTTTCTCATCTTGTCCCACAGCGGGTCCGCGTCGTCGTAGACGAAACGGAAGCGGCTCGCTCCGTCGCACAGCCGCACCACCTCGTGCGCGAGGTCGGTCGCGCCGGCGCCGCCTTCGGCCCAGTGGCGAGCCAGCGCCAGCGGCACGCCGAGCGCGGCCACGCGCTCGCGCAGCAGGGCGATCTCGGCCTCGGTGTCGGCGGTGAAGTGGTTGATGGCGACGACGCAGGGCAGCCCGTAGCGCTGGGTCACGTTCTCGACATGGCGCTGCAGGTTGGCCAGGCCCTTGTCCAGCGCGGCCAGGTCCTCGCGGCCCAGGTCCGGCAGCGCGGCGCCGCCGTGGTACTTGAGCGCACGCACGGTCGCGACCAGCACCGCGGCGTCGGGCCGCAGCCCGGACTTGCGGCACTTGATGTCGACGAACTTCTCGGCGCCGAGGTCGGCGCCGAAACCGGCCTCGGTGACCGCGTAGTCGGCCAGCTTCAGCGCCGTCCTCGTCGCGAGCACCGAATTGCAGCCATGCGCGATGTTCGCGAACGGGCCGCCGTGCAGGATCGCCGGGTTGTTCTCGAGCGTCTGCACGAGGTTGGGCGCGAGCGCGTCCTTCAGCAGCACCGTCATCGCGCCGTGCACCTTCAGGTCGCGCGCACGCACCGGCCGGCGGTCGCGCGTCTGCGCGACGACGATGTTGCCCAGGCGCTCCTTCAGGTCCATCAGCGAGGTCGCCAGGCAGAAGATCGCCATCACCTCGCTCGCGACGACGATGTCGAAGCCGTCCTGGCGCGGGTAGCCGTTGCCGGGCCCGCCGAGGCCGACCGTGATGTCGCGCAGCGCACGGTCGTTCATGTCGACGACGCGCTTCCAGCTCACGCGGCGCACGTCGATGCCGAGGGCGTTGCCGTGGTGGACGTGGTTGTCGATCGCCGCGGCGAGCAGGTTGTTGGCGAGCGCGATCGCGCTGAAGTCGCCGGTGAAGTGGAGGTTGATGTCCTCCATCGGCACCACCTGCGCGTGGCCGCCGCCGGCCGCGCCGCCCTTCATCCCGAACACCGGGCCGAGCGAGGGCTCGCGCAGCGCGACGATCGTCTTCCTGCCGATGCGGTTCAGCGCGTCGCCCAGGCCGACGGTGGTCGTCGTCTTGCCCTCGCCGGCCGGCGTCGGGCTGATCGCGGTGACGAGGACCAGCTTGCCGTCGGGCCGGTCGCGCAGCTGCTCGATGTAGCCGAGCGAGAGCTTGGCCTTGTGGTGGCCGTAGGGCACGAGATGCTCGTCGGCAATGCCGAGACGGTCACGGGCCAAGTCGGTGATGCGCAGCAGACGGGCCTGCTGCGCGATCTGGATATCGCTCGACGCCAAGGCGGCTCCCTCGTTGGACAAAAGCGCGCATTGTGGCGGCACGCCGGCCGCCACCGCGTCGGGCCTTCTACCGGGTCGCCAGCGCCGCCGGGCCGGCACCGCCGCCGAGCACGCGGTAGAGCAGCACCGCGTTCTGCACCCGGGCGAGCTCGAGCTGGATCACCGCCTGCCGGGCCGCGAGCGACGAGCGCTCGGCGTCGAGCCGGTCGAGCTGGCTCGCGGCGCCGCCGCGGTAGAGCATGTCGGCGAGCTCGAGCCGGCGCGCCTCGGCCCGGGCCTGGGCCTGCTGGGCGGCGAGCTGGCCGGACAGCGTCGCGCGCCCGGCGAGCGCGTCGGCGACCTCGCGGAAGGCGACCTGGATCGCCTTCTCGTACTGCGCCACCGCGATCGCTCGGCCGGCGCGCGCCGACTCGAGGCCGGCCTGGCTGCGCCCGGCGTCGAACAACGGCTGCACGAGCTGCGGCGCGAAGGACCAGGCCGAGTGCTCGAACAGCGACGACAGCGCATTGCTCGCGAAGCCGGCGCTGCCGGTGAGCGTGATGCGCGGGAAGAACGCCGCGCGCGCGGCACCGATGTTCGCGTTCGCGGCGATCAGCTGCTCCTCGGCCTGGCGCACGTCGGGCCGGCGCAGCAGCACCTCCGACGGCAGCCCGGCCGGCAGGTCGGCCAGGTGCACCGCCTCCAGCGGCGCGGCCGGCGGCAGCCCGGCCGGCAGCGGCTCGCCGACGAGGAGCACGAGCGCGTTCAGGTCCTGGATGCGCTGGCGCTGCAGTGCATAGAGATTGGCGCGCGCGGCGTCGACGAGCGACTCGGCACTGCGCAGGTCGCCCTCGGCGGCGACGCCGGCGTCGAACCTGACGCGCGTCAGGCGCAGGCCGTCCTCGCGCGACGCGAGCGTGCGCGACGTGAGTTCGAGCAGTTCGTCGTCGGCGCGCAGTGCGAGGTCGGCATTCGCGACCGCGGCGACGAGCGAGACCTGGGCCGCGCGCCGGCCTTCGTCGCTGGCCAGGTAGCGCGCGAACGCGGCCGCCGACAGGCTCTTGACGCGGCCGAAGAGGTCGAGCTCGAACGCGCTCACCGCGAGGCCGGCGGTGTAGGTGCTGGAGATGCCGCCGCTGCCGCTCGGCAGCCGGCTGCCGGTGAGGCCCAGGTTCACGCTCGGCAGCCGGTCGGCGCGCTGGATGCCGTACTGCGCGCGCGCCTGCTCGACGTTGAGCACCGCGACGCGCAGGTCGCGGTTGTTCTGCAGCGCGAGGGTCACGAGCGCGCGCAGCCGCGCGTCGGCGAGGAAGTCGGCCCAGGGCAGCTCGGCGGCGGCGAGGCCGCTGCCAATGGCAGGCGACGGACCTTCGGCAGCAGCCGGCACGGGCCAGTCGGCGGCCACCGGTGCGGCGGGCCGCTCGTAGGCCGGCATCAGCGAGCAGGCCGACACGAGCAGCGCGACCGCGGCCGCCACCGTGGCGCGCGTGGCGTTGGCGCGATTCATCGTCAACGGTCCTCCCGCGGGGCGTTCAGGTTCTGGGTGTCGGCCTCGTGCGCGTACATCCGGCGCTGGCGTTCGCTGCCCTTGAAGAAGCGCCGCACGACGACGAAGAACACCGGCACGAAGAACACCGCCAGCACGACCGCGCTGATCATGCCGCCGATGACGCCGGTGCCGATCGCGCGCTGGCTCGCCGAGCCGGCTCCGCTGGACAGGAACAGCGGCAGCGTGCCCAGGATGAAGGCGAGCGAGGTCATCACGATCGGCCGGAAGCGCAGCTTGGCCGCCTCGAGCGCGGCGTCGATCGCGTTCATGCCCTGCGCCTGCAGGTCCTTCGCGAACTCGATGATCAGGATCGCGTTCTTCGCCGACAGCCCGATGATCGTGATCAGCCCGACCTGGAAGTAGACGTCGTTCTCGTAGCCGCGTGCCAGCGTGCCGAGGACGACGCCGAGCACGCCCAGCGGCACGACCAGGATCACCGCGAACGGGATCGACCAGCTCTCGTAGAGCGCGGCCAGGCAGAGGAAGACGGACAGGATCGCGAAGCCGTAAAGGATCAGCGCCTGCGAGCCGGCGATTTTCTCCTCGCGCGACAGCCCGGTCCACTCGTAGCCGAAGCCCGGCGGCAGCTGGGCCGCCAGGCGCTCCATCTCGGCCATCGCCGCGCCGGTGCTGTAGCCGGGCGCGGCCTGGCCGCCGATGCGCATCGCCGGGTAGCCGTTGTAGCGCACCGTCTGCATCGCGCCGCTGACCCAGCGCGTGCTCGCGAAGGCCGACAGCGGCACCGGCTGGCCCTGCGCGTTGCTCGCGTTCAGCGCGAGCAGGTCCTCGGGCTGCATGCGCGCCGGCGCGTCGGCCTGGACGACCACGCGCTGCAGCCGGCCGGCGTTCGGGAAGTCGTTGACGTAGGCGGAGCCGAGCGCGGTCGACAGCGTCGCGTTGATCGAGTCGAAGCCGACGCCGAGCGCGGCCGCCTTGTCGCGGTCGATCTCGACCTGCAGCTGCGGCGCGTCCTCGAGGCCGTCGGCGCGCACCTGCGTCAGCACCTTGCTCTTCGCGGCCAGCCCGAGCAGCTGGTTGCGCGCCGCGACCAGCGCCGCGTGGCCGAGGCCGGCGCGGTCCTGGAGCCGGAAGCTGAAGCCCGACGCGGTGCCCAGCTCGGGGATCGGCGGCGGGCTGAGCGGGAAGATGAACGCGTCGCGGATGCGCATCAGCGCACCGAACGCGCGCCCGGCCAGCGCCTGCGCCGAATGCTCGGGCCCGGCGCGGTCCTTCCAGTCCTTCAGCGTCACGAACGCGAGCGCGGCGTTCTGGCCCTGGCCCGAGAAGCTGAAGCCGAGCACGCCGACCATGCTCTGCACCTCGGGCTGCTTGAGCATGTAGGCCTCGACCTGCTCCATCACGGCGCGCGTGCGCTCCTGCGTCGCGCCCGGCGGCAGCTGCACGTTGACGATCAGGTTGCCCTGGTCCTCGGCGGGCAGGAACGAGCTCGGCAGACGCAGGTAGACGAACACGACCACGCCGATGATCGCCGCGTAGACGAAGAGCAGCCGGCCGGTGCGGCGCAGCGCGCGCGTCACGCCGCTCTCGTAGCCGCGCGCGGTGCGGCCGAAGCCGCGGTTGAACCAGCCGAAGAAGCCGCGCTTGCCCTCGTGGTGGCCGGCCGCCACCGGCTTGAGCAGCGTCGCGCACAGCGCCGGCGTCAGCGACAGCGCCATCAGCGCCGAGAAGCCGATCGACGCCAGCATCACGGCCGCGAACTGGCGATAGATGTTGCCCACCGATCCGGAGAAGAAGGCCAGCGGCACGAAGACCGAGATCAGTACCACGGTGACGCCGATGATCGCGCCCTGGATCTGGCCCATCGCCTTGCGCGTCGCGTCGCGCGGCGGCAGCCCCTCGCTGCTCATGATGCGCTCGACGTTCTCGACGACGACGATCGCGTCGTCGACGACGATGCCGATCACCAGCACCATGCCGAACATCGTCAGCACGTTGATCGAGAAGCCCAGCGCGAGCAGCACCGCGAAGGTGCCGAGCAGCGCGACCGGCACGACGATCGTCGGGATCACCGTGTAGCGGACGTTCTGCAGGAACAGGAACATCACCAGGAACACGAGCACGACGGCCTCGACCAGCGTCTCGGCGACCTGCGTGATCGAGATCTTGACGAAGCGCGAGCTGTCGTACGGGATCGCGTAGCTCATCCCGGGCGGGAAGTAGCGCTGCAGCTCGTCCATCTTGGCGCGGATCGCGGCCGCGGTCGCGAGCGCATTGCCGGTCGGCGAGAGCTGCACGCCAATGCCGGTCGACGGCCGGCCGTTCAGCCGCGCCGAGGTCGCGTAGCTCTGCGCGCCGAGCTCGATGCGCGCGACGTCGCGCAGCCGCACGACCGAGCCGTCGGTGTTCGCGCGCAGCACGATGGCGCCGAACGCGGCGGTCGAGCCGAGCTGGCCGTCGACGACGACCGTCGCCGAGATCCCCTGCCCGGCGACGTTGGGCAGGTCGCCGATCGCGCCCGCCGAGACCTGCGCGTTCTGGGCCCGGATCGCGGCAACGACGTCGTTGCTCGACAGCTTGTAGCCGCGCAGCTTGGCCGGGTCGAACCAGATCCGCATCGCGCGCTCGGTGCCGAACAGCTGCGCCTGGCCGACGCCGGGCACGCGCTGCAGCTCGGGCAGCACGTTGCGCGACGCGTAGTCGCCGAGCGCGATCGGGTCGTAGTCCGGGTTCGTCGACGACAGGATCGTGAAGAGCAGGAAGTTCGAGCGCGCCTTGTCGACGCGCACGCCCTGCTGCGTCACCGCCGCGGGCAGCCGCGGCGCGGCCCGGCTGAGGCGGTTCTGCACGTCGACCTGGGCCAGGTCGGGGTTGGTGCCGGGCTGGAAGCTCAGCGTGATGCTGCCGGTGCCGTTGGCCTGCGCCACGCTCTCGACGTAGATCAGCCCGGCCGCGCCGTTCATCTCGCGTTCGATGACCGCGAGCACGCTGTCCTCGAGCGCCTGCGCCGAGGCACCCGGGTAGCTCGCGGTGACGATGATCGACGGCGGCGCCACCGGCGGGTACTGCGCGATGGGCAGCTGCGTGATCGAGACGCCGCCCATCACGAGGATGAACAGCGCGATCACCCACGCGAAGATCGGCCGGTCGATGAAGAAGCGCGACATGCCCGGCGCCCGCTCAGTTCGCCGCCGACGCTGCGGACGCTGCGGACGGCGGCTGCCAAGGCACCGGCTTGACCGGCGCACCGGGGACGAACATCTTCTGGAAGCCGTCGACGATGACCTTCTCGCCCGCCTTCAGCCCGCTGCTGACGACCCACTGGCCGTCCTGCGCGCCGACGATCGTGACCTTGCGCGGCACCGGCTTGTCGCCGTCGCCGACGACGAGGACGCTGTCGCCCTGGTTCGAGCGCGTCACCGCTTGCTGCGGCAGCAGCACCGCCGCGGGCAGCGTGGACTGCGCGAGCCGCACGCGCACGTACTGTCCCGGCAGCAGCAGCCGGTCCGGGTTCGGCACCTCGGCGCGCAGCGTGACCTGGCCGGTGCTCGCTTCGACCGTCAGGTCGGTGAAGAGCAGCCGGCCGCGCTGCGCGAGCGCGCTGCCGTCGTCGAGCAGCACCTCCACCGGCAGGCCGGCGTCGCCCGCCTGGGACGCGCCGCTCGCCACCGACTTGCGCAGCCGCAGCAGGTCGTTGCTCGACTGCGTGAAGTCGACGTAGACGCGGCCGATCTGCTGGATCGTCGCGAGCTCGGTCGCCGAAGTCGCGCTCACCAGCGCCCCTTCGGTGACGAGCGCGCGGCCGATGCGCCCGGCGATCGGCGCCGTCACGCGTGCATAGCCGAGGTTGATGCGCGCGCTCTGCACCGCGGCGCGGCCGGCGGCGACGTCGGCTGCCGCGGCCTGCTGCGCCGCCTGCGCATTCGCGTAGTCCTGCTCGCTGATCGCCTTCGCGGCGGCGAGCGG
>MEGM01000092.1:10929-14716 GCA_001725505.1 Rubrivivax sp. SCN 70-15
CGTCGCGCTCGTCTGCGCCAGGCTCGCCTCGGCGCGCGCCAGCTGCGCGAGTGCGCTGTCCAGCGCCGCCTGGTAGGGCGCGGGGTCGATCTGGTAGAGCAGCTGGCCGGCGCGCACCTCGGCGCCTTCGCGGAACTCGCGCTTGAGCACGACGCCGTTGACGCGCGCGCGCACCTGCGCCACGCGCAGCGGCTCGACGCGGCCGGGCAGCTCGGTCCGAAGCGCCACCGGCGCCGGCGCGACGGTGATCACGCCGACGGAAGGCGGCGGCGGCATCCCGCCCGCGCCGCCCTGGGCGGCGTCCTTGCCGCTGCAGGCGGCCAGCAGCGCGAGCGCCAGCAGGGCGGCCGGCCTGAGGATTCGTTGCGTCATGTCGCGCTCGTTCAAGGTCAGTCGGGGGCGCCTCGTGCAGACGCCGCGGGCCGGGTGGCCGGCAGGGCGGCGCAGTATACATACAAGATAGAATGTATGTTCGCTGCCGCTCCGACGCAGCGCCACCGGACCCTCGTCATGGCGCGCAAGACCAAGGAACAAGCCCTCGTCACCCGCGCGCGCATCCTCGACGCAGCCGAGACGCTGTTCCAGGCGCAGGGCGTGGCCGGCACCTCGCTGCAGGACATCGCGGCCGCGGCCGGCGTCACGCGCGGCGCGATCTACTGGCATTTCGCCGACAAGGGCGCGCTCTTCAACGCGATGATGGACCGCGCCTTCCTGCCGCTCGAGGAACGCGCCACCGCGCTCGCCGCCGGCGACGACGGCCGCGCCGCGCTGGTCCGGCTCGCCGAGCACCTGAGCGGCGTCTTCGAGCGCTTCGCGGTCGACGCGCAGATGCGCCGCGTGTTCGAGATCGCGACGCAGAAGGTCGAGTACGTCGACGAGCTGCTCGCGCTGCGCGAGCGCCACCGCGGCGCCTGCCTGCAGCACGTGCTCAAGCTCGAGGCGCTGGTCCGGGCGGCGCGCGCCGAAGGCAGCCTGCCGGCGGCGCCCGACCGCAGCGCACGCGCGATGGCGCTCGGGCTGCACGCGCTCGTCGACGGTCTGCTCCAGGCCTGGATGCTCGACCCCGGCTGCTTCGACCTCGCCGACGTCGGCGACCAGGTGCTGCACGCCTACCTCGCCGGGCTCGCCGCGCCGACCGCCCCGCCCTTGCCCCTGGCGCCGGCCCCGGCACGGCAGTCGCGCCAGAATCCGCCCCGAGGTGCCCGCCGCGGCGCTGCGAAGAAGACCCGATGACCGCCACCGCCCTCGCCACCCCTGCGACGCTGTTGAACGCCGACTTCGACCGGCGCGTCCGTCTGGACGCGGCCGAGATGCCCTGGCAGCCCTCGCCGCAGCCCGGCGTCGAGCGGCGTCCGCTCGACCGCATCGGCGCCGAGCTCGCGCGCGCCACCAGCCTGGTGCGCTACGCGCCGGGCTCTCGCTTCGAGCGCCACGTCCACGGCGCCGGCGAGGAGATCCTGGTCCTCGACGGCGTGTTCTCCGACGAGACCGGCGACCACCCCGCCGGCACCTACCTGCGCAACCCGCCCGGCTCGGCGCATGCGCCGCACTCGCGCGACGGCTGCCTGCTCTTCGTCAAGCTGCGCCAGTTCGCGCCCGGCGACCTGCAGACGGTGCGCATCGACACCCGGCGCGCGGCCTGGCGCCCGGGGCTGGTGCCGGGGCTGTCGGTGCTGCCGCTGCACGGCCACGACGGCATCGACACCGCGCTCGTGCGCTGGGCTCCGGACACCCGCTTCCAGACCCACACCCACCCGGGCGGCGAGGAAATCCTGGTCCTCGACGGCGTGTTCCGCGACGAGGCCGGCGACTATCCCGCGCTGACCTGGCTGCGCAGCCCGCGCTGGAGCCGGCACACGCCGTTCACCGGGCCCGAGGGCGCGCTGATCTACGTGAAGGTCGGGCACCTGGGCGCGGAATTCATCGCGCCTTGAATCGCGCCACGCCGGCGCGCGGTTTCAGCGCCGCAGCTCGGCGCGCTTGTCGCGCACGTCGGCCCATTCATCGGCATCGGGCAGCGCCGGCTTGCTCCGGGTGATCGGCTTCCACTGGCGCGCGAGTTCGGCGTTCAGCGGGGTGAAGTCCTGCTGGTCGCCGGGCACGTCCTCCTCGGCATAGATCGCCGAGACCGGGCACTCTGGGACGCAGACCGCGCAGTCGATGCAGTCGTCGGGGTCGATGACGAGGAAGTTCGGACCCTCGCGGAAGGCATCGACCGGGCAGACGTCGACGCAGTCGGTGTACTTGCACCGGATGCAGGCTTCTGTGACGACGAAGGTCATCCCGGTGGCTCCACCGCGCTGCGCGCGACCCGCGACGCATGAAGCGGACGCATCCAGCGGACGCCGTGGTCGGGCTCGGCCCGGCCACGGGCGTCGCCCCCTCGAGGGGGAGCGCCGAAGGCGCTTCGGGGGTGGTTCACTTCACCCGTCTTTGCCATCCAGCCGCGGCGCGCACAGCCAGGGCGTGTAGACCCACAGGTAGAGCGCGAACGCGCCGGCCCAGGCCAGCGCCGCGGTGGCCAGCACCGGCGCATGCAAGGCCGGCGCCAGGAATGGCAGCGCGACGCGCAGCAGCGCCGCGAACAGCACCAGCACGTAGGCCGTCACCTCGGGCGGCGACACGCTCAGCAGGCGCCCGGTGTGGCCGCGCGCGGTGCGCGTGATCATGCCGATGATCAGGCCGCCGGTGGCACCGACGGCGAGCGCATGCACGGCCGCCGAGACCGGCACCGCGCCGACCTCGGCCAGCGCGAGCAGGCCCAGCCCGATCGGCAGCCAGGCATAGGCCAGGTGCAGCACCCAGAGGATGGGCCGGCGCCGGATGACCCAGGGGCGCCAGGTCGCGAGCCGCCACAGGTGCAGGGCCGCGGCGACGGCGCCGAGCACCGCCGTCGCCGGGCCCGGCGCGCCGAACACCCAGCCGGCCAGTGCGAGCGCGGTGACGGCGAGCGTGGCGACCTCCCACCGCGGCCGACGCTGCAGCCGCAGGCCGGGCGTGGCGCTCATCGTGAAGGCCGGCACGACGCGGCCCGCCATCACGCATTCGATCATCACGATCAATGCGAGCCCGGCATCCAGCGCCCGCAGCGGCGCGATGCCGACGAGGTCCAGCACCGCCAGGTGGAACACCAGGTTCGCGCCCGCCAGCAGCGCGAGCAAGGCCACGAGCGGCAGGTTGCGCCGGTTGCCCGCGCGCACCAGCACGTCGGCCAGCACCGCGGCGACGATCGGCAGCAGCGCCAGGTCGAGCAATGCATAGACCGCGTAGGGTGCGCCCAGCGCCGCCAGGCGCGCGGCCAGCCACAGCAGGGCGAGCGCACCCAGGAAGCGACCGCGCGGCGTGGCCCGCCCCGTCCAGGCCCGCGCCGCGGTGAGCAGGAAGCCGACGATGACCGCGGCGACGAAGCCGAACAGCATCTCGTGCGCGTGCCACAGCAACGGCGACAAGTCGGTCTTGGGCTGCCACCAGCCCAGCACCACGCCGACCCAGGCCGGCACGGCGAGCATCGCGTAAGCCGCGGCGCCGAGGTAGAAGGGCCTGAAGCCCAGGCGCAGCAGCGGCAGGCCGCGCGCCGGCGGCGCCGTGTGGGCGGCGGACGCGGCGAGCAGACGGGGCGAATTCATGCAGTGGGGCCGGAGCCGTGCCGGCGCTGCCCTATGGCCACGACGGGCGTCCGGATTCAAAGAAGTATTGTTGGCGCATGTTAAAGCGCGCCGGTCTCCGTGGCAAGGCATCGAAGGACATCGGCAGGACGCGGAGACGGTCTTCGGCCGGCCCCGCGGGG
>MEGM01000093.1:0-33749 GCA_001725505.1 Rubrivivax sp. SCN 70-15
CTCGGCCCCGACTGGGCCGCCCTGCGCCTGGCCACCGGCGCGGACCGGCGCATCGAGCTGCGTCTGCGCGCGCTGCGCGACCACCTGGCCGACTGCCTCGTGACGCTGCCGGCGCTGTGCGAGCGCGGCGCGCCGGCCGCGATCCACTTCTGGTTCGCCAACCTCGAGGGCTTGCGGCTCGAGATGTTCCCGCGCCTGCAGGCCGGCTACGCGGCCTGGCGCGCGGGCGACGGCGGGCGTGCGCTCGACGCCGCGGTCCGGGCCGGGCAGGAGCACTGGTCCGCGCTCGGTGCGCAGGCCGTCGCGCTCTACCGGCGCGACGGCGAGCAGGCGCGCGAGCCGCTCGCCGCGCTGCTGACGGCGGCCACCGCGAACTGCTGATCCTCAGCTGCCCAGCGGGTGCGGCATCAGGCTGATCTTGGTGCAGAACGCGAGCTGGTCGAACAGGCCGTAGACCGGCGTCGGGCCGCTGTAGGCGCTGGAGAAGATCACCTTGACGATGTCGGCCGACGCCGATGAATGGATCAGCGTCTGCCACGAGCCGTAGCCCGGGTCGCCGTAGGCGAGCGGGTAGTAGACGCGACCGAGCACCTTGCCGTCGGCGTTGTAGGCCTCGAGGAAGGGGCGCGCGGTCGGCGTCGACATGAACTCGGGCGGTAGCACGATCTTGGCGTCGACCGAGACCCAGCGTTGCGGCCGGGTGAAGCTGGCCTCGACGCCGCCCTGGCGGGCGTCGAAGAAGCCGAGCGCCGGCGGCGCGACGACCGAGACGCAGTTCGGTGCGCTCTCGACGCCCCAGACCGCGCGCGCGTAGGAACTCCAGCGCCGCGGCGGGTTGTTCGTCACCGACGCGAACGTCACGCCCTTGGACGCGTAATGGGTGTCGACGATGGCGCCGTCGGCGACGTCGTCGAAGTCGATGACGGTGGCCTCGCCGAAATCGATCGGCGGGCGCAGGCCGGGCGGGCGCAGCCCGGGAGGACGCGGCTTGACGAGGCCGGTGTTGAGCAAGTCGACCACTCTGGTCATGTCGGACTCCCATGAACTCGAACGAGTTCGATGGTGCCGGGCGCAGGATCCGGCGCGTTGCGCAGAATCAAGGCCGCTCTCGCACCGGCTTCCGGCCGTGCCGGGGCCGGCCCGCGTGGATCAGGCGGCGCGTTCCTCGCGCCAGCTGATGTACTTCATCGTCGCGACCGCGCCGCCGATGATGCTCGCGAGCGCGAGGAACGATCCGACCGCCAGCGTCGAGACCCCGCTCAGGCCCTGGCCGATGGTGCAGCCCAGCGCAGTGACGCCGCCGAAGCCCATCAGCACCGCCCCGAAGAGCTGGCTGCGCAGGTCGGCGAACGACGCGAAGCCTTCCCAGCGGAACTTGTGCGTGTACAGCGCGTAGGCCGCCGAGCCGAGCACGACGCCGATCACGGTGGCGATGCCGAAGCTCGGATGCATGGACTGGTCGGTCCACAGCAGCAGCATCTCGAGCGAGTAGGCGGTCGGACCGACGAAGCTCAGCGATTCGATCGTGTGCGAGTTGGTCGCGAAGTACCCGGTCTCGAGCGTGTCCGGGTTCTCGCCGTAGCCCAGGTGGCCCGACAGGTACCAGCCGAGCACGACGATCAGGCCGAGCGCGATCGCGCCGCCGATCTGCCAGCCGTTGCTGCGGAAGCGCTTGTCCTTGAAGACGAAGACCAGCAGCGCGACGGCGATCACGCCCGCCGTCGCGGCGAGCGCGGTGCCCGCGGGCAGCCCGGTCGCATGCGACACCAGCGAGGCCAGGCTTTCGTCCTTCAGCCCGAGCGAACCGAGGTTCAGCGCCACCGGGTCGAGGTAGCTCGCACGCCACTGGCCGAACAGGCCCTTCAGCGTCATGTAGGCCGAGATCGCGAGGAAGGTCAGCACGACCAGCGAGCGCAGGCTGCCGCCGCCGAAGCGGACCAGGTTCTTGTTCGCGCAGCCGCCGGCCAGGCTCATGCCGACGCCGAACAGCAGCCCGCCGACGAGCAGCGAGAGCCAGCGCACCGTGGGCTGCTGGTAGACCGACTTCATCAGGTCGACCTGGCCGGTGGCCTGCAGCGCGCTGGCGCCGATCAGCGCCACCGCGATCGCCAGCAGCCACATCCGCATCCGGTTCCAGTGGCCGATGTTGACGATGTCGGAGACCGCTCCCATCGTGCAGAAGTTGGTCTTGTTGGCGACCGCGCCGAACACGAAGGCGAGCACGAATCCCCCCCAGACGACCAGGGCAGCGGGGTTGGCGGCAGAAGGCATCGTCAGGTTCCTCGGGCTGTGCGGGCCGGCCAGGCCCGCCACGGATTCAAGGGTTGCCGGCGACCCGGCCGAGCATCTGCTGGATCAGGTCGGGCGCGCGTGCGATGCGCATGAACTGGCCCAGGCCCAGCGCCGGCCAGGACAGCGCGATGCGGTAGCGAGCATACAAGGCATAGGCCTTGTTGCCGACGATGTAGATCTCGTACGGCAGCGCGGCCACGTTGTCGGGGCCGATCGTGCCCACCCACCAGGCCTCGCCATGCTCGGGGTCGTTCATCGCGACGCCGAAGAGCGCGAGCTTCGCGCCCGGCATCGTGACCTCGTAGACTGGCGCCGTCCTCGCGACGCCCTTGGCGAGGTTGTCGTGCACGGTGCGCACGGCGTCGTCGAAGCTCGCGAAGCTGGCCAGCTCGTTGCGCGACGACTCGATGCGCTCCATGCCGAACATGTAGTGGTAGCTCGGCAGGTCGGCCGCCGGCACGTCGCCGCCGAACGGCGTGCCCGCGCCCAGCGCGTGCGCCAGCCGTGCCTGCACCGAGCGGATCGCCGGCTGCGCGGCGTCGAACGCGCTGCGCAGCGTCGCGCGGTACCAGTAGTCCGGGTTCATGTACGAGACCGTGCCGTCGCTCTTGATGCCCACGCGCAGCACGGCGGCGACGATCGCGACGCCGCCGGCGGCGCGCACGGCGTCGAGCATCGCCGGGTCGGTGACGACGACGCTGGCGTAGGCGTCGAGGCCGCGCGGACGGTGGCTGCCGACGACGGTGAAGCCGTCGGCGCGCAGCGCCTGCTCGACCCGGCTCACCAGCGCCGGCAGGTCGGCCGCGGGCAGCGGCGTGCCGGTGACGTAGGGCTGGACCGCGAAGGCAGCGGGCGCGAAGAGCAGAACGAACAGCGCCAGGAAGACCTGTCTCATGCGGTCACCTCGTCGAAGGCAGTCTGTGGGAGGCGCTGCCCGGCCCCGCGACCTGGCGGCAGACGGTCCGGGCCCTGGTCACGGCAGCGCCGGACGCGGCGCTCAGATGAACAGGCAGACGTCGGTCTCGCCGGCGAACTTCATGAAGGTCGCTGCGCCGCCGTACTCGATGCCGTCGATGAAGTCGGACTTGTCGAACTCGAACAGGTCCACCGTCATCTGGCAGGCGATGAACTTGACGTCGGCCTCCTGGCAGAGGTCGCGCAGCTCGGTCAGCGATGCGACGCCCTTCTTCTTCATCTTGGCCTTCATCATCGACGTCGCCATCGCCTCCATGCCGGGCAGCATCGAGACCACCACCGGCATCGGCACCGGCATCGGCATCGCCGGGTTGCCGATCGGGCTGATCGCGATCCCGCTCAGGTCCTTGCGCAGCAGCTGCAGGCCGTAGAAGGTGAAGAAGATCTGCACTTCCCAGCCCAGGGCGGCCGCGGTCGAAGCCAGGATGAGGGGAGGGTACGCCATGTCCAGCGCACCCTTGGTGGCGATGATCGCCATCTTCTTCGCAGCCATGAAGACTCCGTGCTCGTGTCGAGGCGCGCGGCGCCGTCAGGCCTTCTTGAGGAAGAAGACGTACTTGCTGTTCTCGGTGCTCTGCTCGAGCAGCGTGTTGCCGGTCTGCTCGGCAAAGGCCTGCATGTCGCAAACCGAGCCGGGATCGGTGGCGACGACGCGCAGGACCTGGCCCGAGGCCATGTCGGCGAGCGACTTCTTCGTCTTCACGATCGGCAGCGGGCAGGACAGGCCCGAGGCGTCGAATTCCTTGTCGAACTTCATTGCGTGTCTCCAGGTTGCCGTAGAACCGCGCTGGGCGGCAGGGCCATTATTGTTCGTCGGCGGCCGTTGCGCCGGGCACGGCGCGGACGCGGCTCCGGGCCGCCCATGGCATCTATTAGCGCGGTTGGGCCACCTTGGCGTCTATTACCGCGATGGGTGATGTTGCGTAGCCCATGTGGGTAGTGTGGTCTGGCACGGCCCGTGGGCGTGCAGCGAAGGGGCGAGGCCGTCGGCGCGGCAGCCCCTGCTTCGTCCGCGTCGGTGAGGCGGCAGTTCGGGCCGCAGGCCTGCACGGACCGTCCTCGGGCCGACGTTATAGTCGCGGCCCTGGAGATGGCATGCCTCCATGAACCGCCGCGTCAGCGGCTGATGATGCCTGCGCTGGGCCGGACCGGTGCGCGGGTGGTGCGTCCGGGTCGGGTGTGTCGATCGCAAAGCAACGGACGCCTTCATGTTCACCTCCATCCTTGCCATCGGCCTGGGCGCCGCGATCGGCGCCGTGCTGCGCTGGCAGCTCAGCGTCTGGCTCAATGCGCTGTTTCCAGCCATCCCGCCCGGCACGCTGGCGGCCAACCTGCTCGGCGCCTACATCATCGGCGTGGCGATCGCCCTGTTCGCGCGCCACCCGGCCTGGGCGCCCGAATGGCGGCTGTTCATCATCACCGGGATGATGGGCGGCCTGACGACGTTCTCGACCTTCTCGGCCGAGGTCTCGACGTTGTTGCAGCAGGGCCGCATCGCCTGGGCCGGCGCCGAGATCGCGGTCCACGTCGTGGGTTCGGTCATGCTGACCCTGCTCGGCATGGCCAGCGTCGTCGCCGTCCAGCGCCTGTGATTCCCGCGGAGATTCGCCCATGCAAGGCTTCCAGCTCACCTTCTACACGCAACAGGACCGCCGCCATGGCCACCAGCCGCTCGGCGAATGGCTGCTCGAGGAGGCCCGGCGCCTGGGCATCTCCGGCGCGACGCTGTCGAACGCGGCCGAGGGCTATGGCCATGGCGGCAAGCTGCACTCGGCGCATTTCTTCGAGCTCGCCGAACAGCCGGTGCAGGTGATGATGGCGGTCGAATCGGCCGACGCCGACCGCTTCTTCGCGCGCCTGAAGGACGAAGGCGTCGACGTCTTCTACGTCAAGACACCGATCGAATTCGGCATGACCGGCGGCGCCTGATGTGGCAGGCGCTGCGCGCTCTGCCGCGCACGGTCTGGCTGATCGGACTGATCAGCCTGGTCAACGATTCGGCGTCGGAGATGCTGTACCCGCTGATCCCGCTGTACCTCGCGTCGGTGCTGATGTCCGGCCCGCGCGTGCTCGGCTTCATCGAGGGCGTCGCCGAGGCCACGGCCAGCCTGCTCAAGCTGTTCTCCGGCGTCGTCGTCGACCGCACCCGGCGCGGCAAGCCCTGGATCGTGGTCGGCTACGCGCTGGCCGGGCTCGGGCGCCCGCTGATCGCCTTCGTCGGCAGCTGGCCCTGGCTGTTCGTGATCCGCTTCTCCGACCGCGTCGGCAAGGGCCTGCGCACCTCGCCGCGCGACGCCTTGCTCGCCGCGAGCGCCGGGCCCGAGCGGCGCGGGCTGGCCTTCGGCGTCCATCGCGCGATGGACAACGCCGGCGCGGTGGTCGGGCCGGTGCTGGCGGCCACGCTCCTGGGCACCGGGATGGCGCTGCGCGACGTGTTCCTGTGGTCCTTCGTGCCGGGCGTGATCTGCTTGGCGCTCTCGCTCGCGATCCGCGAGCCGGCGCAGCCGCTGCCGCGCCAGGCGCGCCGCACGCGCTGGAAGTTCGGTGAGCTGCCCCCGGTGCTGCGCCGCTACCTGACGGTGGTCGCGTTGTTCACGCTCGGCAACTCGTCGAACATGTTCCTGCTGCTGCGCGCGCGCGAACTCGGGCTGACCGAGGCGCAGGTGCCGCTGCTGTGGGCCGGAGTCTCCGCGGTGGCGATGCTGCTGTCGACGCCGCTGTCCGGGCTGTCCGACCGCTTCGGGCGCAAGCGCTTCCTGGTCGGCGGCTACCTCGCCTACGCCGCCGTCTATCTCGCGCTGGCACGGCTGCGCACCGACGGCGCGGAGATGCTCGCGCTGTACGCGCTCTACGGCGTGTTCCTCGGCGCCACCGAGGGCGTCGAGAAGGCGATGGTCGCCGACCTCGCGCCGGCCGACGGCACCGGTGCAGCCTTCGGCTGGTTCAACCTCGTCGCCGGCATCATGCTGCTGCCGGCTTCCATCCTGTTCGGCTGGCTGTACCAGACGTTCTCGGCCATGCTCGCCTTCAGCGTGTCGGGATGCCTGGCGCTCGCGGCGGCCGCACTGCTGCTGGCGTGGGTGCACCCGCCGGCGCGCGCCTGACCGGCCGCGTGCCCGCGGGGCGGGCGTTCAGGACTTCGGTGCCGCCGGCCCGGCCGGCATCACCACCGGGGCCTTCGTGACGCGCACCTTGCCGCCGGTGGTGACGAGGATCACCGCGTCGCCCGGGTTGAAGGTCTCGCTGCCCTTGGCCTGGACGATCGCGCGCCGCTCGCCATTGCGCAGCTGAACCAGGATCTCCTCGGCCTGCTCGCGCGTGCCCATGCGCTCGGCCGCGTTGCCGATCACGCCGCCGACGACCGCGCCGATGACGCCGACCGCGAGCGACTCGCGGCTGCCGCCGACGCTGCTGCCGGCGACGCCGCCGACGACGCCGCCGGCGGCGGCACCGATGCCGCTCTGCGAGCCCTCGACGACCACCGGCCGCACCGACAGCACGGTCGCGTCGAGCACCGTGCTCATGCGCTGCGCATCGCGCGGGCTGATGACGTCCGGGCTCGTGGTGCTGCAGCCGCCGAACACGGCGAGCAGGGCAGCGACGGCGATCACGCGCTTCATCGAAAGATCTCCTTGACGGTCCATGGGGGCGATCGGGGCGCGCCCGATCCTGATGCGCAGGATGTTCGCAGATCGGCGCCGGCGTCGTCGCGTGCCGCGCGCCCCGGCCCGTAAAGTTGTGTTGCCTTTCGGCGCTTCAGCCGTGCAGCCGGCTGCTGCGCGGCACCGACGCGAGCAGGAAGTCCATCTGGTCGGCCAGGATGCGCCGGCCGCGCAGGATCATGTCCTCGTGCAGGCTGGGCACGTACGGCAGGTAGAGCAGGCTCATGCGTGCCTCCTCGGGCATCCGGCTGCCCTTGCGCCCGTTGCAGCCGCGGCAGGCGGTGATGCAGTTCATCCAGCTGTCGGCGCCACCGCGCGAGACCGGTCGGATGTGCTCGCGCGTCAGCTCGTCGAAATGGAAATGCCCGCCGCAATAGGCGCAGACATGGCGGTCGCGCACGAACAGCTTGGGGTTGCTCAGCGCCGGCGTCTGGCGCCAGGCGCGCGTGGGCACCGCGCCGCGCACCGCGACGATCGGGTGCACCTCGATGCGCGACTGCAGCCCGGTCGTGCGCTGGATGCCGCCGCGCAGCACCTGGAACGCATGGCCCAGCGTCCACGCGACGCTGTCGCTGGCATACAGCAGCGCAGCCTCCTTGGCCGTGATCCAGGCCTGCGGGCGCCCGGAAACATCGAGTTGCAGCACGTCCATCGAACGTTCTCCTGCACAAAGGATACCAAGACGACGATGACCGCTGCCATCGCCGCCCCGGCGCTTCGATGACAATGGCTCATGCTGTCGATCGAGCGCTGTCGGCCGGCCCTGATCGGGGCCGGTCTCGTTTTCTGGGCCGCTCTCGCGGCCGCAGCGGCGGCCCCCGCGTTGCTGCCGCAGGCGCCCGCCGCCAGCGCGACCGACGGCAGCCAGCGCGCCTTCGCCGGCGCGCGCGAGAAGCTGCTCCAGGTGCGCACGCTGCTGCGCGGACAGGACAGCCAGGCCTCGGTCGGCTCGGCTTTCCTCGTCAGCGACGACGGCCTGCTCGTCACCAACTACCACGTCGTCAGCCAGTACGCGCTGCAGCCGGCGCAGTACCGGCTGGTGTTCGCCACCGCCGACGGCCGCCAGGGCGCGCTGCAGCTGCTCGACGTCGACGTCGTGCACGACCTCGCGTTGCTCAGGCCGGCCGATCCGGCGCTGCTCGCCGGTCGCGGCAAGCTCGAGTTCCGGCCGGCCTCGGAGCCGCTGCTTCGCGGCGAGCGGATCCGCTCGCTGGGCAACCCGCTCGACGTCGGCTTCGCCGTCGTCGAGGGCGCCTACAACGGCGTCGTCGAGCGCAGTTTCCTGCCGACGATCTTCTTCGGTGGTTCGCTCTCGGCGGGCATGAGCGGCGGCCCGGCGCTCGACGACCAGGGCCGCGTGGTCGGCATCAACGTCGCGACCCGGCGCGACGGCGAGCAGGTCAGCTTCCTGGTGCCGGCATCGTTCGCGCAGGCGCTGCTGCAGCGCAGCCGCGACGCCAAGCCGGTCACCGAGCCGATGTACCCGCGCCTGGTCGCGCAGCTCCTCGTGCACCAGGACGCGCTGACGAAGGCCTTCCTCGCCCAGCCCTGGCGGCCGGCGGGCAACGCGCATTACCGGATCCCGGTGCCGCAGGAACAGTTCATGCGCTGCTGGGGGCGCAGCACGCCGCCCGAGTCGCGCGGGCTGCAGTTCGAGCGCTCGGACTGCGCGATGGACAGCCGCATCTACATCAACGGCGCGCTGCTCACCGGTTACCTCGCCGTGCGCCACGAAGCCTACGACGGCCGGCGCATCGGCGAGCTGCGCTTCCTCGAGCGCTATTCGCAGAGCTTTCGCAACGAGTTCTTCGGCACCGGCAACCGCCAGCAGACGCCGCCGCAATGCGAGGAGCGCACCGTCGCCGGCGACGGCCTGCCGCTGCGCGCGGTGCTGTGCCTGCGGGCGTACAAGAAGCTCGTCGGCCTGTACGACATGAGCCTGCTCGTCGCGACGCTGGACGGCACCGAGACCGGCGCGCAAGGCCGCTTCGACGTCTTCGGCGTCTCGTTCGACAACGCGCAGCGGCTGGCCGCGCATTACCTGGCCGGCTTCGGCGTCGTCGGTGCCGGCCGCAAGGGGGCGCCATGACGGCGCCGCTGGCCCTCGTCGAGCTGCTCGACCGCGACGGGCGCGTGCGCCGCGCGCTGCCGGTCACGAACTGGCCGTTGCGCATCGGGCGCGCGATCGACAACGACCTCGTGCTCGACGACCCGCACGTCGCGCCTTATCACGCGCGCATCGAGGCCGGCGACGACGGGCTGCCATGGCTCGTGGCCCTGCCGAGCGTGAACGGGGTCCAGGTCGGCCGGCGCCGGCTCGCTGCCGGCGAGCGCACCCGGCTCACCGGCGCCGACCTGGGCTGGACCGTCGGTACCGCGAGGCTGCGCGCGCGGCTGGCCGGCGAACCGCTCGCACCCGAGCGCGCGCTGCACGTCGAGACCGGGCAGGGCGCGACGATCGGGTTCGCGCTGGCGCTGTGGGCCTGGCAGCTGGCGGCGCAGGCGATCCGGCTCGACCCCGGCGCCAAGCTCACCGAATGGCTCGCGCCGCTGTTCGGCGTGCCGGCCAGCGTCGCCGGCTGGTGCCTGGCCTGGGCGCTCGCGTCCAAGCTGTTCCAGCAGCGCTTCGACTTCTGGGCGCATGTCGCGGTGGCGGTGCGCTTCCTGCTCGGCATCGAGGTCGCCGGGTTCGTGCTCGACGGCGTCGCTGCGGTCACCTCCTGGGACGCGCTGTCGCGCATCAGCGGCGGCGTCGAGGCGGCGATCGGCGTCGCGATGATCTGGGCCCATGCGCGCCTGGTGCTGCCGGGCCGCGCCCGCGCACTCGCGCTGTTCGCGACCGCGGCCTACGTCGTCGGCGCCGGCATCGTCGTGACGCAGAACCTGCAGCGCAACGACCGCGTCTTCACCGAGCTGTATTCGGCGACGCTGCCGCCGCCCGGGCTGCTCTGGGCGAAGCCGGTCGCACCCGAGGTCTTCGTGCGCGATGCCGCCGCGCTGCGCGAGCGCCTGGACCGCAGCGTGCGCGACGCGCAGGCCGAGCAGAAGGGCAGCGAGGCCGACGCCGGCGACTGAGCGTCGCGCCACGGGGCGGCCGTTTAGGACATCGCCCCTAAAAAATATTCGCCCTCGGGGAGCGCGCGAGCGTCCGTTCTCGGCAAAATAGAACGATCGTTCGATTCGCTCGGGTTTGCCATCCATGACTGCTGCCGTCTCGCCCGCGCCCGCCGCGCCGCGCACCCTGCAAAAAGGGCAGCAGACGCGTGCCGCGATCCTGGACGCCGCGCTCGGCCTGGCCTCGCACATGGGGCTCGAGGGCCTGTCGATCGGCGCGCTTGCCGAAGTCACGCGCATGAGCAAGTCCGGCGTCTTCGCCCATTTCGGCTCGCGCGAGGAACTGCAGATCTCGGTCGTGCGCGAGTACCACCGCCGCTTCGAGGACGAGGTGTTCTTCCCGGCGATGCGCGAGCCGCGCGGCCTGCCGCGGCTGCGCGCGCTGTTCGAGCGCTGGGTTCGCCGCGTCTCGCAGGAACTGGACTCGGGCTGCATCTACATCAGCGGCGCGGTCGAGTTCGATGACCGTCCCGGCCCGGTGCGCGACGCGCTGGCTTCGATGGTGCGCGCCTGGCAGCAGGCGCTCGAGCGCGCGATCGAGCAGGCGGTGGCCGAGGGCCATTTGCGCACCGACACCGACCCGGCACAGATGCTGTTCGAGATCCACGGCCTGATCCTCGCGCTGCACCACGACGCGCGCTTCCTGCGCAACCCCGGCGTCGTCGACCGCGCGCGCGCCGGCTTCGAGCGTGTCGTCGAGCATTACCAGGCGCCGGCGGCCGCCGTTCCCATGGCCCAGTACCACCCGCCGCTGCGCGACATGCAGTTCGTGCTGCACGAGCTGCTCGGCGCCGCCGACACGCTGAAGGCCTTGCCGCGCCACGCCGAGGTCGACGCCGAGACGATCAACGCGGTGCTCGAAGAAGCCGGCAAGTTCGCCGCCGGGGTCGTCTTCCCGCTCAACATCAGCGGCGACGAGGAGGGCTGCACCCTCGACAAGGCGACGCACGAGGTGCGCGCGCCCAAGGGCTTCAGGAAGGCCTACGCGAGCTACGTCGAGGGCGGCTGGCCGGCGCTGAGCTGCGACCCCGAATACGGCGGCCAGGGCCTGCCGATCGTGCTGAACCAGTGCCTGTTCGAGATGCTGAACTCGGCCAACCAGGCCTGGACGATGTACCCCGGCCTGTCGCACGGCGCCTACGAATGCCTGAAGGCGCACGGCACCGACGAGCAGCGCCGCACCTACCTGCCCAAGCTGGTGAGCGGGGTCTGGACCGGCACGATGTGCCTGACCGAACCGCACTGCGGCACCGACCTCGGCCTGCTGCGCACCAAGGCGGAGCCGCAGCCCGACGGCCGCTACAAGCTCAGCGGCCAGAAGATCTTCATCTCGGCCGGCGAGCACGACCTGACCGAGAACATCGTCCACCTCGTGCTGGCCCGGTTGCCCGACGCGCCCGCTGGCAGCAAGGGCATCTCGCTCTTCGTCGTGCCCAAGTTCAGCGTCAACGCCGACGGCTCGCTGGGCGAGCGCAACGCGATCTTCTGCAGCGCGATCGAGCACAAGATGGGCATCCACGGCAACGCGACCTGCCAGATGATGCTCGACGGCGCGCTCGGCACGCTGGTCGGCGAGCCGCACCGCGGCCTGGCCGCGATGTTCGTGATGATGAACGCGGCGCGGCTGGGCGTGGGCAACCAGTCGCTCGGGCTGACCGAGGTCGCCTACCAGAATGCGGTCGCCTACGCGAAGGACCGCATCCAGATGCGCAGCCTGTCGGGCCCGAAGGCGAAGGACAAGCCGGCCGATCCGATCATCGTCCACCCCGACGTGCGCAAGATGCTGCTCACCGCGCGCGCCTACGCCGAGGGCGGCCGTGCGCTCGCGATCTGGACCGCGCTGCAGATCGACCGGGAACTCTCGAGCGACGACGAGGACGAACGCAAGGACGCTGCCGACCTGGTGGCGCTGATCACGCCGATCATCAAGGCCTTCCTCACCGACAACGGCTGGATCGCGACCTCGCACTGCATGCAGGTCTTCGGCGGCCACGGCTACATCCGTGAATGGGGCATGGAGCAGTACGTGCGCGACGCCCGCATCAACATGATCTACGAGGGCACGAACACGATCCAGTCGCTGGACCTGCTGGGGCGCAAGGTGCTGGCCGACAACGGCGCCAAGCTGAAGAAGTTCGGCAAGCTCGTCGCCGACTTCGTCGAGGCCGAAGGCGTGAACGAGGCGATGCAGGAGTTCGTCAACCCGCTCGCCGACCTCGGCGACAAGCTGACCAAGCTGACCACCGAACTCGGCATGAAGGCCTTCGCGAACCCCGACGAGGTGGGCGGCGCCGCGGTCGACTACCTGCGCGTCGCGGGCCACCTGGTCTTCGCCTACTTCTGGGCACGCATGGCCAAGGTCGCGCTCGACAAGCAGGCCTCGGGCGACCCGTTCTACACCGCCAAGCTGCACACCGCGCGCTTCTACTTCGCCAAGCTGCTGCCCGAGACCGCGGGGCTGATCCGCAGCGCGCGCGCCGGCGTCGCGCCGCTGCTCGCGATGGACGAAGCGCTGTTCTGATTCCGTCACGACGTAAGCCCAGGAGACCGACGATGAAGACCCCCCTTGCCGCGCTGCTGCTCGCCGCGGCCGCCCCGCTGGCCTGGGCCCAGGCCACGCCCGTGGGGCTGTGGAAGACGATCGACGACGAGACGCATCAGGCCAAGTCGCTGGTGCGCATCGTCGACGACGGCGGCGTGCTCAGCGGCAGGATCGACAAGCTGCTCGACCCGGCCAAGCAGGACGCGAAGTGCGAGAAGTGCAGCGACGCGCGCAAGGACCAGCCGGTGCTCGGGATGACCATCCTCGACGGCGTGAAGAAGCATGCCGACGAGCCCTACTGGGACGGCGGCAAGATCCTCGACCCGAACAACGGCAAGACCTACCGCGTGCGCCTGACGCCGATGGACGGCGGCAAGGAGCTGCAGGTGCGCGGCTACTTCGGCCCGTTCTACCGCAACCAGGTCTGGCAGCGGGTGGAATGACGCCCCCACGCTCCCTCCCGGTCGCTGCCCCCCGAGGGGGCGTCTTGCTTCGGACCGGCGAAGCCGGGTCCGCGCAAGGCCTTGATCGACGGGCGGGCTTACCGCGCCGGTGAACGACGAAGCATTGAACCCGAAGGAATGTCCATGAGTCGATTTCTGGTCCGCAAGGTCGCCGTCCTCGGCGCCGGCGTGATGGGGGCGCAGATCGCCGCCCATCTGGCCAACTGCAACGTCCCGGTGGTGTTGTTCGACCTGCCGGTGAACCCGGGCCCCCAGGCGACGCCTTCGTCGTCGCCGCCCCCCGAGGGGGGCGGCTCGCCCGGCAAAGCCGGATCGAGCCAAGGTCCCAAGAACGGCATCGTCGCGAAGGCCGTCGAGGGGCTGAAGAAGCTCAAGCCCGCACCGCTGGGCGTGCCCGAGCTGGCGTCACGCATCCAGCAGGCCAACTACGAGGAGCACCTCGCGCTGCTCGCCGATTGCGACCTCGTGATCGAGGCGATCGCCGAGCGCATGGACTGGAAGCTCGACCTGTACCAGCGCATCGCGCCGGCGCTCGCACCGCACGCGATCGTCGCGTCCAACACCTCGGGGCTGTCGATCGGCAAGCTCGCCCAGGCGCTGCCCGAGGCGATGCGGCCGCGCTTCTGCGGCATCCACTTCTTCAACCCGCCGCGCTACATGGCGCTGGTCGAGCTGATCGCCACGCCTTCGACGCGGCCCGAGATCCTCGACCAGCTCGAGACCTTCGTCACCAGCACGCTCGGCAAGAGCGTCGTGCGCGCGAAGGACACGCCGAACTTCATCGCGAACCGGGTCGGCATCGCCGGCATGCTGGCGACGATGAAGGAGGCCGAGACCTTCGGCCTGAGCGTCGACGTCGTCGACGACCTCACCGGCAAGAAGCTGGGTCGCGCCAGCTCGGGCACCTTCCGCACCGCCGACGTCGTGGGCCTGGACACGATGGCGCACGTCGTCAGGACGATGCAGGACAACCTGAAGGACGACCCGTTCTACGCGACCTATGCCACGCCGCCGGTGCTGGCCACGCTGATCGAGAAGGGCGCGCTGGGTCAGAAGAGCGGCGCCGGTTTCTACAAGAAGGTGGGCAAGGACATCCTGCGCCTGGACCCGGCCGCGGGCGACCACGTGCAGGGGCAGCAAGCAGGCACTTACGTGCCTGCGGGCAAGAAGGCCGACGAGATCGTCGCGCGCATGCTCAAGAAGCCCGCCGCCGAGCGTCTCAAGCTGCTGCGCGAGAGCAGCAACCCGCAAGCCCAGTTCCTTTGGGCGATCCTGCGCGACGCCTTCCACTACGCCGCGGTGCACCTGGCCGAGATCGCCGACAGCGCGCGCGACGTCGACTTCGCGATGCGCTGGGGCTTCGGCATGCAGCAGGGGCCGTTCGAGCTCTGGCAGGACGCCGGCTGGCAGCAGGTGGCGCAGTGGGTCAAGGCCGACATCGATGCCGGCAAGGCGCAGAGTTCGGCGCCGCTGCCTGACTGGGTCTTCGACGGGCGCACCGGGGTGCACACGCCCGAAGGCTCGTGGAGCCCGAGCCGCAAGACCTACGTGCCGCGCAGCACTCTGCCGGTCTACTCCCGCCAGCTCTTCCCCGAGAACGTCTCGGGCAGCGCGGCCGGCGCGCCGCTGAAGAGCGGCACCGAGGTCTTCAGGAACGACGAGATCCGCGTCTGGACGCCCGACGGCGAGGTGCTCGTCGCGAGCATCACGGCCAAGCTGCACCTGATCGGCCCGCTCGTCACCGAGGGCCTGCTGAAGGCGGTCGAGCTCGCCGAGACCGGCTACCAGGGCCTGGTGATCTGGTCGCCCGACGACGTGTTCTCGGCCGGCGCCAACCTCGAGGCGCTGATGCCGGTGTTCATGAAGTCCGGCGCGAAGGGCATCGCGCCGGAGGAGAAGAAGCTTCAGGACGCGATGCTGCGCATCCGCTACGCCCAGGTGCCGGTGGTCAGCGCGATCCGCGGCCTCGCGCTCGGCGGCGGCTGCGAGCTGGCGCTCTACAGCGCGCGCCGCGTCGCGCACATGGAGAGCTACATCGGCCTGGTCGAGGTCGGCGTCGGGCTGATCCCGGGCGGCGGCGGCCTGGCATGCATTGCGCGCCGCGCCGCCGAGATGGCGGCCGCGGGGAATGCGAACGCCGACATCCTGAAGTTCGTCACCGACGGCTTCACGAACGCGGCGATGGCCAAGGTCGGCACGAGCGCGATCGAATCGAAGAAGCTCGGCTACCTGCTCGACGGCGACGTCATCGTGCCGCACAAGGACGAGCTGCTGTTCGTCGCGATCACGCAGGCCAGGGCGATGGCCGCGAGCGGCTGGCGTGCGCCGGCGCGCGCGCCGTTCCCGGTGGCCGGGCGCAGCGCGATCGCAACCATCAAGGGCCAGCTCGCGAACATGCGCGACGGCGGCTTCATCAGCGCGCACGACTTCCACATCTCGACGCTGATCGCCGAGGTCGTCTGCGGCGGCGATGTCGACGCCGGCTCGCTGGTGACCGAGGAGTACCTGATGGCGATGGAGCGGCAGCGCTTCTGCGCGCTGCTCGAGCACCCGAAGAGCCAGGAACGCATCATGGGCATGCTGTCCACGGGCAAACCCGTGAGGAATTGAGCCACCCCCGCAGCGCCTGCGGCGCTCCCCCTCGAGGGGGCGACGCCCGCGGACCGGCGGAGCCGGATCCGCGGCGTCCGCTGGTCAATTTGGAGCACTGAAATGAGCACGAAACAAGTCCAGGACGCGTACATCGTCGCCGCCACCCGCACGCCGATCGGCAGGAGCGGCCGCGGATTCTTCCGCAACACCCGCCCCGACGACCTGCTCGTCGCCGCGGTGCGCCACGCGCTGGCCCAGGTGCCGACGCTGGACCCGAAGGCGATCGAGGACGCGATCGTCGGCTGCAGCTTCCCCGAGGGCGAGCAGGGCATGAACATGGCGCGAGTCGCGATGGTCCTCGCCGGCCTGCCGCACTCGGTGGCCGGCGTCACCGTGAACCGCTTTTGCGCGAGCGGCCTGACCGCGCTGGCGATGGCGGCCGACCGCATCCGCGTCGGCGAGGCCGACGTGATGATCGCCGGCGGCGCCGAGAGCATGAGCCTGGTGCCGATGGGCGGCAACAAGCCGAGCTTCAACCCCGAGGTCTTCGCCAAGGACGAGAACGTCGGCATCGCCTACGGCATGGGCCTCACTGCCGAGAAGGTCGCGGCGCAGTGGAAGGTCAGCCGCGAGGCGCAGGACGCGTTCGCGCTGCAGTCGCACCAGCGTGCGCTGAAGGCGCAGGCCGCGGGCGAGTTCAGCGACGAGACGACGCCCGTCACCGTGGTCGACCGTTTCCCCGACCTTGCCACCGGCGAGGCGGCGACGAAGACGCGCACCGTGACGCTGGACGAAGGCGCGCGCCCGGACACCAGCCTCGAAGGCCTGGCGCGGCTCAAGCCTGTCTTTGCGGCCAAAGGCAGCGTCACCGCCGGCAACAGCAGCCAGACCAGCGACGGCGCCGGCGCGCTGATCCTGGCCAGCGAGAAGGCCGTCAAGACCTTCGGCCTGACGCCGCTGGCGCGCTTCGTCAGCTTTGCGGTGCGTGGCGTGGCGCCCGAGATCATGGGCATCGGCCCGATCGAGGCCATCCCGGCCGCGCTGCGTTACGCCGGGCTGAAGCTCGACGACCTGGGCTGGATCGAGCTCAACGAGGCCTTCGCCGCGCAGTCGCTGGCGGTCATCGACACCCTCGGCCTCGATCCGGCGAAGGTCAATCCGATCGGCGGCGCGATCGCGCTCGGCCACCCGCTCGGCGCCACCGGCGCGATCCGCGCCGCGACCGTGGTCCACGCGCTGCGCCGCCACCGGCTGAAGTACGGCATGGTCACGATGTGCGTGGGCATGGGGCAGGGCGCCGCCGGCATCATCGAACGCGTATGAAGGAGTCGCGATGAGCATCAAGACCGCAGTCCTGAACGGCGTCGCGACGATCGAGATCGCGCGCCCGGAGAAGAAGAACGCGCTCACCGTCGCGATGTACCAGGCGATGGCCGACGCGCTGGTCGCCGCGACCGCCGATGCCGCGGTGCGCGCGGTGCTGATCACCGGCCAGCCCGGCATCTTCACCTCGGGCAACGACATCGAGGACTTCATGTCCCGCCCGCCCGGCCAGGGCAGCGACGCGGCGGACTCGCCGGTGTTCCGCTTCATGCGCGCGCTGCTCGACTGCGACAAGCCGGTCGTCGCGGCCGTCACCGGCGCGGCCATCGGCATCGGCACGACGATGCTGCTGCACTGCGACTTCGTCTACGTTTCCGACGAGGCGCGCCTGGCGATGCCCTTTGTCAGCCTGGGCCTCGTGCCCGAATTCGCGTCCAGCCTGCTCGTGCCGCAGCTGATGGGGCACGCGCGCGCGGCCGAGAAGCTGCTGCTCGGCGACCCGTTCACGCCCGAGCAGGCGGTCGAGTTCGGCCTCGCCAACGCGGTGCTGCCGGCGGGCGAGGTGGTGAACCACGCGCGTCGCGTCGCCGAGCGTTTCAACGCGCTGCCGCCGGGCGCGGTGCGCGAAGCCAAGCAGCTGCTGCGTGCGCCGCAGCGCGACGCGGTGCTGAACACGATCCGCACCGAAGGCGAGCGCTTCGCGGCGCGCCTGCGCAGCCCCGAGGCGATGGAGGCCTTCCAGGCCTTCTTCCAGAAGCGCAAGCCGGACTTCTCGAAGTTCTGATGGGCCGCCCCGGCGCGCACCTCATGGCTCGCCGCGACCTGCGTCCCGTGGCTGCTGTCGGCCCCTGGCGGCCGTTCGCGCCGCGTGCGGGCCTGGGCGACGTTCAGCGTGAGCCGGCAGCCCGGCGGTGCGTTCTCCGGTCCACGCTCGCGGGCGACCGGCTGCTGTCCCCTGCCGTGACCTCGTCAACGCCTTCTTCACTTGCCAGCGGGAGACGCGACCGCGAATGGCCCCTGCGCCCGCACCCCCGGGCCACCGTCTCCTGCCACCGCCGCGGCGTGCATCCGGAGTCGCAGGGCGGTGGTGGTACCCGCGGGCGCAGGGACCATTCGCGGTCGCCACGACGCGAGCACGAAGAAGGCGGTGTTGAAGCCACCGCCAGTCGAATGCCGTGGCAGTGCCCCGCGAGCGAGGCCCGGAGAACGCGGGTGCCGCCGGCGACCTGCCGCAGCGGCGCCCGCACGCGCGAGCCACGCATGTCCGCAACGGGGCGCCTGCTGTCGCTTGCAGGGGCCGGGCGTCGCTCCATATCGGGGCCCGGAGCGGGATGCAGGAGCCATTGAAATGTCGCTGACGGCCAAGCTCCTGCTGAGCCCGCTGCTCGTCGCGCAGGCCTTGCACACGCGCCGGAAGCTGCCGCGGCTGCCCGAGGCCGAGGGCGAGCGTCGTGGCATGGTCGGCGAAGGCGTGCCGCTGCGCCTGCTGATCGCGGGCGACTCTTCGGCCGCCGGCGTCGGCGTCGTCAGCCAGCGCGACGCCCTGGCCGGGCAGCTGTCGGCGCGGCTCGCCGAGGCCTGCGTGGCGCGCGTGCATTGGCGCCTGGTCGCGCAGAGCGGGCTGACCACGGCGCAGACGCTGCACCTGCTGCAGCGCGAGGTGTCGGGGCACGACACGCAGCGCGACGGGCCCCGGCACTTCGACATCGCCGTCGTCGTCACCGGCGTCAACGACGTCGTCGATCAGGTGCCCTCGCACCGCGCCGTCGGTGCGCGCGAGGCGCTCGCGAACTGGCTGCGCAATGCCCACGGCGTGCACCACGTCGTTTTCGCGCCGCTGCCGCCGGTGCACGAATTCCCCGGGCTGCCGCAGCCGCTGCGCTGGGTGGCGGGCAGCGACGCGCGCCGCCACGACGCCGCGATGGCGCGCTGGGCGGCCACGCGTGGCGACGTCTCGCGCGTCGAGATGGAAGTGCAGCTCAACCGGGGCGTGATGGCCAGCGACGGATTCCACCCCGGCGAGCCGGTCTACCGGCAGTGCGCCGGGGCCATCGCGCACCACATCGCCACCCGCGTGTGGCCTCACGTTCCCAAGGAGACCGCGTCATGACCCGCAGCCTGCAAGGCAAGACCCTCGTCGTCACCGGCGCCAGCCGCGGCATCGGCCTGGCGATCGCGAAACGCGCCGCCGCCGACGGTGCCAACCTGGTGCTGCTGGCCAAGACCACCGAGCCGAATCCGAAGCTGCCGGGCACGCTGTACAGCGCGGCGGCCGAGGTCGAGGCCGCCGGCGGCCAGGCACTGCCGGTGCCCACCGACATACGCGACGAGGCCGCGGTCGCCGCCGCGGTGCAGGCCGCGGTGGCTCGCTTCGGCGGCATCGACATCCTGGTGAACAACGCGAGCGCGATCAGCCTGACGCCGACGCCGGCAACGCCGATGAAGCGCTTCGACCTGATGTTCGGCGTCAACGTGCGCGGCACCTACTGCTGCACCCAGGCCTGCCTGCCCGAGCTGATCAAGAGCGCGCAGGCGGGCCGCAACCCGCACGTGCTGAACATGAGCCCGCCGCTGTCGATGCGCGAGCACTGGTTCAAGGGCCACGTCGCCTACACGATGGCCAAGTACGGCATGAGCGAGTGCACGCTCGGCCACGCCGGCGAGTTCCGCCCGCACGGCATCGCGGTGAACAGCCTGTGGCCGCGCACCGCGATCGCCACCGCCGCGCTGCAGATGATCCCCGGCGTCGACCTGAAGCTGTGCCGCAAGCCCGAGATCCTGGCCGACGCCGCGTGGTGGATCCTGACCAGCGACGCGAAGGCCACGACCGGCAGGTTCTTCATCGACGACGAACTGCTCGCCCACCACGGCATCCACGACCTGGACCAGTACGCGGTGACGCCGGGGACGACGAAGTTCATCCCCGACTTCTTCGTCGATTAGGACCTGTTCACGCTACTCGAGCCGTGCGAAGAACGAGTCGTAGGCCAGCTCGCTGTAGCCGCGCAGCTGCTCGCCCTTGAACACGAGCAGTGGCACGCCACCGCCGCCGGCCGCGGCATAGGCGGCCTTGCCTTCCGGCGAGTCGATGTCCACGTCCTTGTACTTCACCCTCACGCGCGCCAGATAGGCGCGGGCCTGCCGGCAGTAGGCGCACCACGACGCGCTGAAGAGAACGACCTCGGTCGACGGTGCCGCGGCCGGGCGAACGAGCTGGGCCTGGGCGTCGGTCGGCGCGCGCGGCGTCTGGGCCGTGGCCGTGGTGGCCGCCAGCAGCAGGATCCATGGCAGTGGTTTCATCGCGTGGACATCGCTCTGGGTGGGTTGCGTGAGGCTCGAGGTGGCGCAAGGCCGGCCTGCCGAAGGCCGGCCCGGTGCCATTTTGAGGCAGGCGTGCGTCAGGACAGGAGCCCGGGGTTGAGCCGCCAGACGGCGAACGTCAATCCGAACCAGCCGACGAGGCCGGCCGCCTGGCGCGATATCGACGTTGGTACGGAGCGGTTCACCGGCGGCCTGGCTCCGAGCGGGCGGGCGCCACGGCGCCGACTTCGGCGCTGGCCAGTGCGTAGCTCGTGCGGTAGATCGCGCTCGTCACGTCGCGCGCGCCGCGCATCGACGGCAGGCCCTGGGCGCACAGCCGTTGCGTCCAGTCTGCAACGGCACCGTCGTCGTAGCCGGTGACGATGATTGCCGAGTCGAGGCCGCGGTCGGCGCCGCGGATGCGCTGCTCGTGGGTCATCGCAGCGGGGCGTGCGCCGCGCAACAGATGCGCGCTGCCCAGGCCGGGCGATCCCGGAACGGCCGGAAGGGTCTCTTCCAGCAGCGCGCGCAGCAGGCTCGCAGCGCTGGCGTCGTCGGGGCTGAAGCGGATCAAGGCGGCGGTGCCGCCCTGGCCGCAGCCGAAGCTGCCGAGGACCGAGCACAAGCCCCGGCTCATGCCGCGGTAGAACGGCATGACGCGCTGGGTCCAGGGCGTCGGATCGTTCAGCCTCGCGAGATAGGCCTCGGACGAGAGCGTCTCGAGATCCTGGACCTCGTAGACGACCATGTATCGCGGCGTACCTGCCGTGGCAACCCACCTCGTGCCGCGGAGGAACCCGGGGATCGACAGCCGTTCGGGGAGATGTTCGTGCGTGTGCCACCGATCGTGTTCGTCGATCGCCTCGGGGGCGACATCGAACGACAACAGCATGGCCGCGGAGCCGAGCAGGGGCATGAGGGTCCGGTGAAGGGTCAGGCGTCGGTCGGCGCCGGGCCGGCGTCCGGCTGAAACGGAACGACCTTGTCCTGCTCTGCGGGGTCGTTGCGGGCAATGACGGCGCGCGCAGCAAGGGTCGGACTCAGGTTCTGCGCTTCGTGAGGCACACCGGGCGGAACGAAGAGAAACTCGCCGGCCTCCGAGACCGTCTCGTGTTCGAGGTTCGGACCCCAGCGCGTGAGGACCCTGCCTTCAAGCACATAGATCCCGGTTTCGTGGCCGACGTGAACGTGGGGCTCGGCCTTGGCGCCCGGCGGGATGAGCACCAGATGCATGGACAGGCCCCGGGAACCGACGGTCGCGCCCGAGATGCCGACGAAGTAGGGCAGGCGCTGGAGCGACAGGACCTCCCGCTCGGGGCGGACCGCGACGACGCGATTCAGCGGCGACGAGTCATCGTCAGGCATGGGTTTTGGGGCCGTGCGGGCGGGCGTTCGTTGTGGGGCAGGTCAGCGTCGCGGGTCAGCTCGGGCGAGAGGTCAAGTTTCGCTCTTGGCGCGTCGAACCGGGGTCTTGGCGAGGCGCTCCGCCATGCGGGTTTGCCAGCCCGGCCCGGTGGCGCGCCAACGGGCGACCACTTCGGCCGGCAGCCGCAGACTGATGAGTTGACGCGGATTCGCGGAGCGCGGTCGACCCCCGCGCTTGACGACAGCTCGGGCGAGCATTTCGTCAGTGAGTTCGGGGAGTTCCTTGTACTCGGCTGGCTTGACGACGTGCGCATCCACGCGGGCCAAGTCAGAGCCCAAGGTACGGCGCGAGGCGGGTTTGCTCACGATCGTTGGCCTTTCGCATGCTGAAGATGTGGCGCACCGAGCCACGCGGGGTGTAGCCGACCACGACGAGCCTGCCGGCGAGCAGGCCGAAGCACAGGATTCGGCGTTCACCATAGTTCTTGCGCGTGTCCTCGACCTCGACCGTCAGCCCCTGAAAGACCTCAACGGCGTCTTCGAAGTCCAGCCCACGCTCGGCAAGTGTCTTGTCGCGTTTGGCCGGATCGTAGGCGATGCGCACGGGTTATTGTAGCTACGATAACCAGCGCGGGCCAATGGGTCTGCGACGCCGAGGCCATACGCGTGCGGGGGCGGTGAAGCCAGAGTTCGAGCGTCGCTTGCCATAGTGCGTCGGATCGAGCGAATACGAAGGGTTTAGACAGCTTGTTGTCGCGACATGCTGAGCCACACATGCCAGCCAACGGTCAAAGCAAACTATCGCCAAGTTCGAGCCACTCAGGCTGTGGAGTACGCGTAGGTCGTTCGCTCACGACGCATGACTTGATATAGACGACAACCTTACGCCGCTTTGCGCGACGCTTGTCGTCCAACCCGGGGGCCAGAAGCGGCTGCAAGTCTTTGTCTCATCGGCACTTCTTCCCTGCTTGACGGGATGTCCATCCGGTACTGACTTTCCTGCCGAAGGTGTCGCTCGCGGCAGCCCGGTCCTGCGCGGCGATGCGGCGCCGTCCGTCGCCCCGCCCCGCCTCAGCGCTGCAGCGGCCGCGGCACGCCCTGGGCGTCGATCGCGACATAGGTCAGCGTCGCCTCGGTGACCTTCACCACCTGCGGCTGCTCGGGGTTGCGCTCGGCATAGACCTCGACCTCGACGGTCACCGAGGTGTTGCCCACGCGCGTGACGCGGGCGTAGAAGCTGAGCAGGTCGCCGACCGAGACCGGCTGCTTGAACAGGAACTGGTTCACCGCGACGGTGGCGATGCGTCCGCGCGCGATGCGCGCCGGCAGCACCGCGCCGGCGAGGTCGACCTGGGCCATGATCCAGCCGCCGAAGATGTCGCCATTGGCGTTCGCGTCCGCCGGCATCGGCATCACGCGCAGCACCAGTTCGCGCCCGCCGGACAGCGCGTTCGGGCCGCCCAGGGGCTGGAAGCGCGGGTCGGGTTCGGTCATCGGCGGCATCCCGGTGGCGCGGCGACAATTGCCGCATGTTCGAAGACACCACTGTAGCCGCTGTGCCGAGCGGCGCAGCGCGCTGATGCGCTCGCAGGCGCGCACCCTGCCGGCGCTGCCCGCCGGCGACGAGCCTGGCGCCGCGCGCTCCGACTGGCACACGCTGGCCAAGCTGCTGCCCTACCTGTGGAACTACCGCTGGCGGGTCGGGATCGCGCTGCTGTTCCTGATCGGCGCGAAGGTCGCCAACGTCGGTGTGCCGCTGCTGCTGAAGAAGCTGGTCGACGCGCTGTCGATCAAGCCCGGAGACCCGCAGGCGCTGCTGGTCGTTCCGGTCGGGCTGGTGGTGGCCTACGGCGCGCTGCGGCTGTCGACCTCGCTCTTCACCGAGCTGCGCGAACTGACCTTCGCGAAGGCCACCGAGGGCACGGCGCGGACGATCTCGCTCCAGGTCTTCCGCCATCTGCACGCCTTGAGCCTGCGCTTCCACCTCGAGCGCCAGACCGGCGGCATGACGCGCGACATCGAGCGCGGCACGCGTGCCGTCCATTCGCTGATCTCGTACTCGATCTACAGCATCTTCCCGACGCTGATCGAGGTCACGCTGGTGCTGACGCTGCTGGCGGTGAAGTTCGACGTCTGGTTCGCCGGCATCACGGTCGTCGCGCTGGTGTTCTACATCGGCTTCACGATCAGCATCACCGAGTGGCGCACGCAGTTCCGGCGCCAGATGAACGAGATCGACTCGACTGCCAATTCGCGCGCGATCGACGCCTTGCTCAACTACGAGACCGTCAAGTACTTCAACAACGAGGACTTCGAGGCGAAGCGCTACGACGAGAACCTCGAGAAGCTGCGCCGCGCCGCGCTCAAGAGCCAGAGCACGCTGAGCCTGCTCAACGCCGGCCAGCAGATGATCATCGCGATCGCGCTGGTGACGATGCTCTGGCGCGCCACCGTCGGTGTTGCGGCCGGGCGGCTGACGCTGGGCGACCTGGTGATGATCAACGCCTTCATGATCCAGCTCTACATCCCGCTCAACTTCCTGGGCGTGATCTACCGCGAGCTCAAGCAGTCGCTGACCGACCTGGACAAGATGTTCCAGCTGCTCGCGAAGAACCGCGAGGTCGACGACCGGCCCGGCGCGCCGCCGCTGCGCGTCACCGAAGGCCATGTGCGCTTCGAGCGGGTCAGCTTTGCTTACGAGCCGGCGCGGCCGATCCTGCACGACGTGAGCTTCGAGATCCCGCCCGGCAGGACGGTGGCGGTGGTGGGCCCGTCGGGCGCGGGCAAGAGCACGCTGGCGCGGCTGCTCTACCGCTTCTACGACATCGACGCCGGCGCGATCACGATCGACGGCCAGGACATCCGCGGCGTCACGCAGACCAGCCTGCGCGCGGCGATCGGCATCGTGCCGCAGGACACGGTGCTGTTCAACGACACGGTCGAATACAACATCGCCTACGGCCGCCCGGGCGCGACGCACGCCCAGGTCGAGGCGGTCGCGCGTGCCGCCCACATCCACGACTTCATCGCCGCGACGCCCAGAGGCTACGAGACGGTGGTCGGCGAGCGCGGGCTCAAGCTCAGCGGCGGCGAGAAGCAGCGCGTCGCGATCGCGCGCACGCTGCTGAAGAACCCGCCGATCCTGATCTTCGACGAGGCGACCTCGGCGCTCGATTCGGCCAACGAGCGCGCGATCCAGGCCGAGCTGCGCCGGCTGTCGCAGGGCAAGACCGCACTCGTCATCGCGCACCGCCTGAGCACCGTCGTCGACGCGCACGAGATCATCGTCCTCGAGGCCGGCCGCGTCGTCGAGCGCGGGCCGCACGTCGAACTGCTCGAGCGCGGCGGGCGCTACGCCGAGATGTGGCGGCTGCAGCAGAGCGGGCGCGATGACTGACGCTGCAGGCTGCGAACCGATGCCCAAGGCGCGGGCGCGAGCCCTGCAAGGATCGAACCCTTGGCCACGCTGATCGAGCTGCTGAGCCGCGAACCGGCCGACGCGCTATGGACTGCGCTCGCCGCCGCGGCGCTGCTGTTGCTGACGTTGATCACGATGCGCGTGCTGCGCGCGGCGGCGGTGCGCAAGGTCAGCCACCGGACGATCCTCGGCCTGGTCATTCGCCGCACCGAGGCGCCGGTGCAGGCCGTCGTCTCGCTGGCCGTGATGCACATGGTCTGCCAGGCGGCGCCGCAGCGGCTGTGGCTGATCGGCTCGCTGCGCCACGTGACGTTGGTGCTGCTGATCGGCGCGATCACCTGGCTGCTGCTGCGTGTCGTGCGCGTGACGCGCGAGTCCGTGGCCGAGCTGAACCCCGTCGACACGGCCGACAACCTGCTCGCGCGCTCGCGCATCACGCAGGTGCGGGTGCTCACGCGCACGTTGAATGTCGTGATCCTGTGCGTCGGGCTCGCGCTCGCGCTGATGACCTTCCCCAGCGTGCGCCAGATCGGTGCCAGCCTGCTCGCGTCGGCCGGCATTGCCGGGCTCGCAGTGGGCCTCGCGGCGCGGCCGGTGATCGGCAACCTGCTGGCCGGGCTGCAGATCGCACTGTCCCAGCCCATCCGCATCGACGACGTTCTCGTCATCGAGGGCGAATGGGGGCGTGTCGAGGAGATCACGGGCACCTATGTCGTCGTCGCGATCTGGGACCAGCGCCGGCTCGTCGTGCCGCTGCAGTACTTCATCGAGAAGCCGTTCCAGAACTGGACCCGGCAGACCTCGGAGCTGCTCGGCAGCGTGATGCTGTGGGTGGACTACCGGATGCCGGTCGAGCCGGTGCGCGCCGAGCTGAAGCGGCTGTGCAGCGCGGACCCGGACTGGGACGGCCGCGTCGCGAACGTCCAGGTGACCGAGACCAGCGCGACGGCGATGCAGCTTCGCATCCTCGTCTCGTCGGCAGACTCGGGGCGCAACTGGGACCTGCGCTGCCGTGTGCGCGAAGGCCTGATCGGCTTCATCGCGCGGGAGCACCCGGCCTGCCTGCCGCAATTGCGCGCCGAACTCGTCGGCGCGCACGCGGCAACAGCGCCGCCACCGCCCTAAACTGCACGATCGTGGAAACCAAGTGGCTCGAAGACTTCGTGAGCCTGGCCGAGACGCGCAGCTTCTCGCGCTCGGCGCAGTTGCGCCATGTCACGCAGCCCGCGTTCTCGCGCCGCATCCAGGCGCTCGAGGCCTGGACCGGCATCGACCTCGTCGACCGCAGTTCGTACCCGACGCGGCTGACGCCGGCCGGCGAGACCTTCCACGCCCAGGCGCTGGAGGTGCTGGGCGCGCTGCAGGCGGCGCGCAACATGATGCGCTCGCACCAGGCGGCAGGGCACGACATGATCGAGTTCGCGGTGCCGCACACGCTGGCGTTCACCTTCTTCCCGCACTGGCTGATGGATCTGCGCCAGCGCTTCGGCGCGCTCAAGTGCCGGCTCACCGCGCTCAACGTGCACGACGCCGTGCTGCGCCTGACCGAAGGCGGCTGTGACCTGCTGATCGCCTACCACCACCCATCGCAGCCGCTGCAGCTCGCACCCGAACGCTACGAGATGCTCAGCCTGGGCAGCGAGACGCTGGCCCCGTACGCGAAGGCCGACGCCGACGGCGCACCGCTGTTCCGCCTGCCCGGCCGCGCCAGCGAGCGCGTGCCCTTCCTGAGCTACGCGTCGGGTGCCTACATGGCGCGCCTGGTCGAGCTGATCCTCAAGCAGGCGAGCGAGCCGGCGGCGCTGGATTCGATCTACGAGACCGACATGGCCGAGGGCCTGAAGGCGATGGCGCTCGAAGGCCATGGCCTGGCCTTCCTGCCCGTCAGCTCGGTGCGCAAGGAACTGCGGTCGCGCCGGCTCGTGCCGGCCGCGCCCTCGGGCAGCTTCGAGCTGACGATGGAGGTGCGCGCCTACCGCGAGCGGCCCGAGGTGGTGCGGCACGCCAAGCCCGGCGCGGTCGCGCTCTGGGACTTCCTCAGCCGGTCGTGAGTGTGCGCCCCGACGCCGGCCGGAGCCGGCCGTCCGGCGCCGGAATCGCGGTAGGCGACGCCGTCAGGTGGCCCCGGGCCCGCGGGCTTCTACCGGGTTCTGGCTCATATATGGCTCCGTAGAATCAGAAATGGCTGTCACGCCAGGATTCGACGGAGAAATCACGATGAAGAAGTCCCTGCTGTTCGTTGCCGCGCTGCTCGCGTTCGGTGTCCAGGCCCAGGCCGACACCCTGGCCAAGATCAAGGCGAGCGGTGCCGCCACGATGGGCGTGCGCGAGTCGTCGGGTGCGCTCTCGTACACGCTGGGCGACGGCAAGTTCGCCGGTTTCCACGTCGAGATCTGCCAGCGCGTGCTGGCCGACGTGCAAAAGCAGCTCGGCCTGGCCAGGCTCGACGTCAAATACCAGCCGGTGACCTCGCAGAACCGGATTCCGCTGGTCGCGAACGGCACCGTCGACATCGAGTGCGGCTCGACGACGAACAACGCGGCGCGCCAGAAGGACGTCGCGTTTGCCGTCACCACCTTCGTCGAGGAGGTGCGCATCGCGGTGAAGGCCGATTCCGGCATCGGCTCGATCGCCCAGCTCAACGGCAAGACGGTGGCCACGACGACCGGCACGACCTCGGTGCAGCTGCTGCGCAAGAACGAACGTGCCCGCGGCATCGAGTTCAAGGAACTGTTCGGCAAGGACCACGCCGACAGCTTCCTGCTGCTCGAGTCCGGCCGCGCCGATGCCTTCGTGATGGACGGCCAGATCCTGGCCGGCAACATCGCCAAGGCGAAGAACCCGGCGGCGTTCAAGATCGTCGGCGAGCCGCTGTCGGTGGAGCCGATCGCGATCATGATCCGCAAGGACGACCCGGCGTTCAAGAAGGCGGTCGACGACAGCATCGTCGCGATGATGAAGTCGGGCGAGATCGCCAGGCTCTACGACAAGTGGTTCATGCAGCCGATCCCGCCGACGAACACGCGCGTCGGCCTGCCGCTGAGCGACGCGACGAAGGACGCCTGGGCGCACCCGAACGACAAGCCGGTCGAGGACTACGCGCAGAAGTAAGGGCGCGCCAGCGTCGGCGGCGCGGCCCGCACCGCGGGCCGGCCCCGGCCGCACTCGCGAAGGAGCTTCTGCAAGGAGACGACCAGCGGCCGCCAGGTCGCGGGCTGCTTCGGCCATGGCGGCGACGTCACCTACCTGGACTGGCTGCTGTCGTCCTGGGGCTGGACGATGTCGGTCGCGGTGCTGGGGATGCTCGTCGCGATCGTGTTCGGCACGCTGGTCGGCATCGCACGCACCACGCCCGACCGGCGTCTGGTCTTCGTCGGCAACGCCTGGACCGAGCTGTTCCGCAACATCCCGCTGCTGGTCCAGATCTTCCTCTGGTACCACGTGCTGCCGTCGCTGTTCCTGCCCTTGCGTGCGCTGCCCGGCTTCGTGCTCGTGGTCTTCGCGCTGGGCTTCTTCACGTCGGCGCGCATCTCCGAGCAGGTGAAGGCGGGGATCCAGAGCCTGCCGCGCGGCCAGCGCGAGGCCGGGCTGGCGATGGGGCTGACGCTGGCGCAGACCTACCGCTACGTGCTGCTGCCGCGGGCGTTCCGGATCATCGTGCCGCCCCTCACGAGCGAGGCGATGAACATCGTCAAGAACTCGTCCGTCGCGTTCGCGGTGAGCATCGCCGAGCTGACCATGTTCGCGCTCCAGGCCGGCGAGGAGACCGGACAGAACATCGAGATGTACCTGGCGGTGACGCTGCTGTACTTCGTCTCCGCGTTCGCGATCAACCGCGGCATGCTGGTCGTCGAGAGCCGCGTGCGCGTGCCCGGAATGATCGGCGCCAAGTGATGGACCTGGACTTCGGCTTCCTGACCTGGGGCGTGATCCAGAGCTTCGTGCTCAAGGGCCTGGTGTTCTCGGTCCAGCTCACGATCGTCGCGATGGTCGGCGGCATCGCGCTGGGCACGCTGCTCGCGCTGATGCGGCTGTCGGGCCGGCGCGCCCTCGTGACGGGGGCCGCGGCCTACGTCAACACGATGCGCTCGATCCCGCTCGTGATGGTGATCCTGTGGTTCTTCCTCCTCATCCCGCTGCTGCTCGGCCGGCCGCTGGGGGCCGAACTGTCGGCGGTGGTGACCTTCACGCTGTTCGAGGCGGCGTACTACTCGGAGATCATGCGCGCCGGCATCCAGAGCGTGCCGCGGGGCCAGGTCCACGCCGGCTACGCGGTGGGCATGAGCTACGCGCAGACGATGCGGCTGATCGTCCTGCCGCAGGCCTTTCGCAACATGCTGCCGGTGCTGCTGACGCAGACCATCATCCTGTTCCAGGACACCTCGCTGGTCTATGCGATCGGCGCCTACGATCTGCTCAAGGGCTTCGAGATCGCGGGCAAGAACTTCAACCGCCCGGTCGAGACCTACCTCGTCGCGGCCGTCGTCTATTTCGTGATCTGCTTTTCGCTCAGCCTGCTGGTGCGCCGGCTTCAGGCCAGAATCGCCATCATCCGCTAGGGTTCCTCCGATGATCGACATCCGCAACGTCAGCAAGTGGTACGGCAGCTTCCAGGTGCTGACCGACTGCACGACGAGCATCCGCAAGGGCGAGGTCGTCGTCGTCTGCGGGCCATCGGGCTCGGGCAAGAGCACGCTGATCAAGACCGTCAACGCGCTCGAGCCGTTCCAGAAGGGCGACATCGTCGTCGACGGCATCAGCCTCAAGGACCCGAAGACGAACCTGCCCCGCTTGCGTGCACGCGTCGGCATGGTGTTCCAGCATTTCGAGCTCTTTCCGCACCTGAGCGTGACCGAGAACCTGACGCTGGCGCAGGTCAAGGTGCTCGGCCGCAGCCCGGCCGACGCGCTCGAACGCGGGCTGAGGATGCTCGAGCGCGTCGGGCTGACGGCGCACAAGGACAAGTTCCCGGGTCAGCTCTCCGGCGGCCAGCAGCAGCGCGTGGCGATCGCGCGCGCGCTGAGCATGGACCCGATCGTGATGCTCTTCGACGAGCCGACCTCGGCGCTCGACCCCGAGATGGTCGGCGAGGTGCTCGACGTGATGGTCGGCCTCGCCCAGGAGGGCATGACGATGATGGTCGTCACGCACGAGATGGGCTTCGCGAAGAAGGTCAGCCACCGCGTGGTCTTCATGGACGCCGGCCGCATCGTCGAGGACTGCCGCAAGGAAGACTTCTTCGGCGACCCCGACGCGCGCACGCCGCGCGCACGCGACTTCCTGTCCAAGATCCTGCAGCACTGAAGGCCCGGGCGCGTCCCGCGCGCACGGGCGGGTCCGAGCGGCCGCCTGCGCGCCGCGGCGAACGATTGCGGCAATGGGACAATCGCGCCCATGGCCCAGACGCTAACGATCACCCGCCCCGACGACTGGCACCTGCACCTGCGCGACGGCGCGGCGCTGGCCGCCGTGCTGCCGTTCACCGCGCAGCAGTTCGCACGTGCGATCGTGATGCCCAATCTGCGCCCGCCGGTGACGACGACGGCGCAGGCGCAGGCCTACCGCGAGCGCATCGTCGCCGCGCTGCCGGCCGGCGCGGCGTTCGAGCCGCTGATGACGCTGTACCTCACCGACAACACGCCGCCCGACGAGATCCGGCGCGCGAAGGCGGCCGGCATCGTCGCCGTCAAGCTCTACCCGGCCGGCGCGACGACGAACAGCGACGCCGGCGTGACCGACCTGAGCCGCTGCCGCACGACGCTCGAGGCGATGCAGCGCGAAGGCCTGCTGCTGCTCGTGCACGGCGAGGTCACCGACCCCGAGGTCGACGTCTTCGACCGCGAGGCGGTGTTCATCGAGCGCGTGATGCAGCCGCTGCGGCGCGACTTCCCCGAACTGAAGGTCGTGTTCGAGCACATCACGACGCAGGACGCCGCCGACTACGTGGCCGGCAGCGACGCACACACCGCGGCGACGATCACCGCGCACCACCTGCTGTACAGCCGCAACGCGCTTTTCGCCGGCGGACTGCGGCCGCATTACTACTGCCTGCCGGTGCTCAAGCGCGAGCGGCACCGGCGCGCGCTCGTCGCCGCCGCGACCTCGGGGTCGAACAGGTTCTTCCGAGGCAACGACAGCGCATGCCGCGGCGATGAAGGAGCAGTCGGTCTGCGGCGCCGGCTGCTTCACGGCACCGGCGGCGCTGGAGCTGTACGCCGAGGCCTTCGAAGCTGCCGGCGCGCTCGACAGGCTCGAGGGCTTCGCCAGCTTCCACGGCCCCGACTTCTACGGCCTGGCGCGCAACCGGGGCAGCGTGACGCTGCGCCGCGAGCCCTGGGTCCTGCCCGAGGCGCTGCCCTTCGGCGACGCGCTCATCAAGCCGCTGCGCGCCGGCGAAACCCTGAACTGGAAACTGCCATCATGAAACCCCCAAGCCCACTTCGTTCGCGCCCCCCCGAGGGGGAGGTCGATGCCCTTCGGGTGGCCGGACGGGCATCGACATGACGACCGAACGCGTGATGCTCCTCATCGATGCCGACAACGTCTCGGTCGACGTGATGGAGCAGGCGGTCAAGCTGCTGCTCAACCAGCACGGCGCCTTGCACGTGCGCCGCGCCTACTGCACCGCCGAGAGCGCGGTCAAGCACCAGGCGATCTTCAAGCGGCTGTCGATCAAGCCGATGGTCAACCTGGCCGCGGGCAAGAACTCGACCGACATCGCGCTGGCGGTCGACGCGATCGACCTCGTGCTCGCCGAGCGCCCCGACGTGGTCGTCATCGCGTCGTCGGATTCCGACTTCGCGCCGCTGGTGGCGCGGCTGCGCGAGAAGGGCTGCGTCGTGCGCGGCATCGGCCAGCGCGGCAAGACCGGCGACGAGACGCAGGACGCCTACGACGATTTCACGGTGCTCGAGCACCACCCGGCCAGCACCGGCACCGTGCGCGCCCCGGCCAAGCGGGCGGCGGCGAAGGCGCCGGCGGCGAAGAAGGCCGCCGCGAAGAAGGTCCCGGCCAAGAAGACGGCGGCGACGAAGGCCGCGGCGAAGAAGTCGCCGGCACGCAAGACCGCAGGCCGCAAGACCGCAGCGCCGGCGGTCGACATCAAGCCGCCGGCGGTTGTCGAGGACGCACCACCCGCCGCGGCGCTGCGCAACCCGACCACCCGTCCCGAGCCGCTCGAGACCGATCCGGGGCCGTCGGGCCGGCGCGGCAGCGCATCGGTCACTGCAGTGCTGGCCTGCCTGCCCGAGCTCGCCGCGGGCCAGGCGCTGGCGCTCAACGTGGCCGTGCAGCGGCTGCGCGAGGCCCAGCTGCTGGGCAAGAACAGCTCGTCGCTGAAGCTGTTCTCGCAGCTGGAGGATCGCTTCGAGCTGCTGCCGCCGGACAAGCCGTCGCAGGTCCGGCTGCGGCGCTGATCCAAGCCCCTTCACGGCCCGGGCCCGACGGCGGCCGGGGCTTGAATCGAGCCTCGGCGCCCTAACATCCGCGCTGTGTTCCTGAGGGGCGTCGTCGCCGACGCCGTGACCATGAAGCGCGTGATCCTGTTCCTCGTGACCAACCTGGCCGTGATGCTGGTGCTGGGCATCGTCGCCAACCTGCTCGGCGTGAACCGCTTCCTGAGCGCCAACGGGTTGAACCTGGGCCAGCTGCTCGGCTTTGCGCTCGTGTTCGGCTTCGGCGGCGCCTTCGTCTCGCTGCTGATGAGCAAGCCGATCGCCAAGTGGAGCACCGGCGCGGTCGTCATCAACGACTCGACCGACCCGACGCACCGCTGGATCGTTGGCGTCGTGCAGCGCTTCGCGGGCAAGGCCGGCATCGGCATGCCCGAGGTCGCGATCTTCGAGGGCGAGCCGAACGCGTTCGCGACCGGCGCGTTCCGCAACTCGGCGCTCGTCGCCGTCTCGACCGGGCTGCTGCGCAACATGAGCCGCGACGAGGTCGAGGCCGTGATCGGGCACGAGGTCAGCCATGTTTCGAACGGCGACATGGTGACGATGACGCTGATACAGGGCGTGATGAACACCTTCGTCGTCTTCCTGTCGCGCGTGATCGGCTACTTCGTCGACAAGGTCGTGCTGCGCAACGAGCGCGAAGGCCCGGGCGTCGGCTACTACATCACGACCGTCGTGCTCGACATCGCGCTGGGCGTGCTCGCCGCGATCATCGTCGCCGCCTTCTCCCGCCACCGCGAATACCGCGCCGATGCCGGTGCCGCGGCGCTGATGGGCAGCAAGCAGCCGATGATCAACGCGCTCGCGCGGCTGGGCGGTCTCGACCCCGGCCAGCTGCCGCAGTCGGTGGCGACGATGGGCATCAACAGCCGGCCGAGCGGGCTGATGGCGCTGTTCGCGAGCCATCCGCCGATCGAGGACCGGATCCGCGCGCTGCAGCAGGCCTGAGCGCGGGCGGTGCCGTCCGCATGGACGGCATACTCGAGGCGATGTCGGTCTCGCGCTGGATCTGGTGGCTGGGGGTCGTGCTCGCGTTCGCCGCCGGCATGGCGCTCGCGCTGCACTGGGCGCCGCGCACCGTCAGCATCCCGGCCGCGGCACAGCCGGCGGCGTCGGCACCGCGGCCCTTCGTCGCGCCGCCGGCCGAGGCCGCACGGCGCGTTCCGGGGCGACGCCTGGTGGCCGGCGCCTGATACCGACTTGCGATCGATCGAGCAGGAACGAGGGGCCGCTCGCGGCCCGGAGCGGCCG
>MEGM01000093.1:33848-36131 GCA_001725505.1 Rubrivivax sp. SCN 70-15
CCTTGAAGGACGCTCCGGCCGGAAGGCCGGCCCGACAGTCATGCTGGCGCCCCCTCTCGGAGGGGGCTGGGGGGAGCAGTGCGCTACGGCCCTGGCCCGGAGCGGCCAACGGCCGCTCCGGGCCGCGAGCCGACAAAGGGCCTTTCTCGACGATTGATCGAAAATTGGTATGAGGCCCCCTGCCTGCACCTCAGCCGGGCAGGAAGCCTTCGATCGAGAGATAACGCTCGCCGGTGTCGTAGTTGAAGCCGAGCACGCGGCTGCCGACGGGAAGCTCGGGCAGTTTCTGCGCGATCGCGGCCAGTGTCGCGCCGCTGGAGATGCCCACGAGCAGGCCTTCCTCGCGCGCGCTGCGGCGTGCCATCTCGCGCGCGGCCTCGGCGTCGACCTGGATCACGCCGTCGAGCAGCTCGACCTGCAGGTTCGCCGGGATGAAGCCCGCGCCGATGCCCTGGATCGGGTGCGGCGCGGGCGCGCCGCCGCTGATCACCGGGCTGGCCGCCGGCTCGACCGCAAAGACCTTCAGCCGCGGCCAGCGCGGCTTGAGCGCGCGCGCCACGCCGGTGATGTGGCCACCGGTGCCGACGCCGGTGACGATCGCGTCCAGGCCGTCGGGGAAGTCGGCGGCGATCTCCTCGGCCGTCGTGCGCACGTGGACCTCGATGTTGGCCGGGTTCTCGAACTGCTGCGGCATCCAGGCGCCCGGCGTCGCGGCGACGATCTCCTGCGCGCGCGCGATCGAGCCCTTCATGCCCTGCTCGCGCGGCGTGAGCTCGAAGCGTGCGCCGTACGCCAGCATCAGGCGCCGGCGCTCGACGCTCATGCTGTCGGGCATCACCAGGACCAGCGCGTAGCCCTTGACCGCGGCCACCATCGCCAGGCCGATGCCGGTGTTGCCCGAGGTCGGCTCGACGATAGTGCCGCCGGCCTTGAGCGCGCCGCTGCGCTCGGCCGCCTCGACCATCGCGAGCGCGATGCGGTCCTTGATCGAGCCGCCCGGGTTGGCGCGCTCGGACTTGATCCAGACCTCGTGGCCGGCGCCGAACAGGCGCTGGACGCGGATATGGGGCGTGCGGCCGATGGTGGCGAGGACGTTGTCGGCTTTCATGGCAGGTCTCCGAAGATAATGGCGTCGTGAAGCGGGCCAGACCGCCGACGATGGCGTGATCGTCGGCAAAGGCGCGATCACCGTGCAGTTCTTCGAAATCGGTGAACAGGTGCTGCACGTAATCGAGCGTGTAGGGACGCTGCGGGTGGCGCGCCAGCTGGGAAATCTGCCACGGCGTGAGCTTGGCGTAGATTTCCTTGGTCAATTGCGCGCTCTTCTTCTCCAGCCGCTCGATCTCTTCCGAGATATCGACGGCGGAATCGTCCTGGACGAAGCGCAGCTCTTCGATCTTGGCTTCGAGGTCGGCAACGGATTGCTCGAAGTCGAGGAAAGTTGTTTTCATGGACAGCCCGTTCTTGAAACTGGCGCGCATTTTACCCCAAAGGTCTGAGGGTCAGACCGCCTAGTATTCGACAGCGATCGGGTCCAGGCTGCGCCACAGGTACCAGGTCGCCACGGAACGCCACGGCCGCCAGCGTTCGCCGAGATCGCGCAATTGCCGCAGGGTCGGCCTGGCCCCGGAAAAATAATGCAACCCGACGGCTTTTTGCAGTCCGATGTCGTCGACCGGAAAGACATCCGGGCGCATCAGGTTGAAGATCAGGAACATTTCGGCCGTCCACCGGCCGATGCCGCGCACGCGGCATAACTCGACGATCAGCGCTTCATCGTCAATGCCATGCCAGCCGTCGACCACCAGGCGACCGTCGACGAAATGCGCCGCCAGATCCAGCAGGTATTCGATCTTGCGCCCGGACAGGCCGCAACCGGCCAGACCTTCGGCGGCACAGGCCAGCACGACAGACGGGCGAACCTCGCCGACGCGGTCGACGAAGCGCGCCCAGACGCTGTCGGCCGCCTTGACCGAAATCTGCTGGCCGACGATCGAACGCGCCAGCGTCGAGAAAGGATCGCCGCGCGACGCCAGCGACAATCCGGCGAACTGCTCGACCAGCATCGCCATCGTCCGGTCGCGGGCCGCCAGTTCGGCAGAAGCCTGAAGCCAGTAATCGGGTTGCATCGGGGAATTTTAACGTTTGCTGCGGTCGACCGCGGAAATGCTGAAAAATTGTTGCAAAAACGCCGGCACGACGCCCGGCGGATTTGCTAACATCGCTCGCATCCACGTACAGCCCCGGCCCTGACGATGCACGGTTATCCCTTCATCCACCCAC
>MEGM01000094.1 GCA_001725505.1 Rubrivivax sp. SCN 70-15
AGCGTCGGCGCCGGTCTGCAGCTGCGCGATAGCGAGGCCGGCCGCGTGACCGGCGTGCGCGGCGCGCTGCCGGCGGGAACCTCGGTCGACGTGCTGCAGGGCGCGCGGCTGCGCAACGCCCGCGTCGGCGACATCACCGGCGTCGACCTCGGCGCGCCGGCGCCGCCGGACGGGAAGACGCCGTGACCGAGGTCGTCGAGGGCCGCGTCGCGCGCGCCCGGCGCGAGCGGCTGCTCGCCTCGTTCGTCGACCGCTCGGCCGAGATGGCGCTGTTCCAGCAGGTGCTCGACACCGACCGCCAGCCGGTCATGGTCGTGTCGGCCGAGACCGGCATGGGCAAGACCTCGCTGATGATGCGCATGGTCCACGAATGCGCGCTGCGCGGGCTGCTGAAGGCCGAGCTCGCGTGGACCGATCTCGACGTGCTCGACGACATGTCGGTGATGCGCCGCTTGCGCGACGCGCTCGGGATCGAGCATTTCGCCGCCTTCACCGACCTGATCAACTACTACACCGACGGCAGCTACCAGCCGCGGCTGGACATCAACGTCAACCTTCAGGGCGGCAGCGTCCAGGTCGCCTCCGGCGCGACGCTGACGAACAGCAGCGCGGGCGACATCGCAGGCATCGTGCTGCGCGACAACATGATCGTGATCCAGCGCCCCGACCTCGCGGTGCCGATGGAGGTGCGCCGCGAGCAGCTGACGCAGCGCTTCCTGAAGGGCCTCGAGTCGCTGTCGGCGCGCCAGCCGGTGGTGCTGTTCTTCCAGTCCACCGAGAAGATGTCCGAGCTCACGCACCAGTGGCTGTGGGAGCAGCTGCTTCGGCCCGTGGTCGACGGCGCGCTGCCGCAGGTGCGCGCAGTGCTGCTCGGTCAGCGCCCGCCGCCGGCGGACAAGGACCTGGCCGAGTTCGTCGCGCTGGTGCAGCTGCAGCCGCTGGGCGTCGACGACATCGCAGCCTACATCGGCAAGCGTGCCGCGGCCAGCCCCGACGGCGGTGCCGGGCTCAGCGACGAGACCCGGCGCGAGCTGGCCAAGATGCTCGCGCTGATGACGCGCGGGCGTCCCGCCGACGTGGCGTCGGCGGTCGACCTCTACCTCGCCAGCCGGCCCGCGTGAAGGCGCGCGCATGACCACCGACGCCACCGCCGCCGCAGCGCCCGACCCGCTGGCCGCGTTCCGGGAACTGCTCGAGCACACCCGCTCGCTGCCGGGCTCCGAACGCCCGGTGCAGTACACCGACCGCCTGGTCGGTCCGAAGGCCGCGGCGCTGCTGCGCCGCTGCGCGGTGCCGCACGAGTTCGACCGCGCGCTGCTGCAGCACCTGGGCAACCTGGACGAGGCCGAGGCCGACGCGCGCTACGCCGAGTTCGCCGAGCTCTCGCTGATGGAGCTCGGCGAGACGACGCTCGCGGTGCACGAGCGCTGGCGCACGCCGCTGTGGCGCTGGTGGTTGCAGGAGGCGCAGCGCGACGAGTTCACGGCGCTGAGCGAACGGCTCGTCGCCTGGTTCACGCTGCCGGCCAACGCCACCGGCGAGGACCCGGCCGCGCGCCGCCGCATGTTCCACCTGATCGGCTGCCGGCGCGACGAGGGCCGGCAGGCCTTCGAGGCGCTGTTTCGCGCCGCGCGCCACCGGCGTCGGGTCTCGGAATGCAGCCTGCTGCTGCGCCTGGCGCACGAGTACGACCCGCTGCTCGCGCCGGCCGAGCGCGCCAGGCTCGATTACCAGGAAGGCAAGCTCGCGTCCGACCTGCGCGACTGGGAGCGTGCGCTGCCGCTGCTGCAGGCGGTGGCCGCCGAGACCGCGGCCGACCCGCGGCTGCGCGCACACGCGCTCGTGCGCGTCGGCCACGCGCTGCGCCAGAGCGGGCGCATCGACGACGCGCTGGCGCTGCTGGAGGGCGCGCGCGCGCAGTTCGAAGCCGACCCGGCGCTCGCCGGCTCGGTCTGGCGCCTGCTCTACGAGCTGGGCGAGGCCTATCGCGACCAGGGTCGCGCCGATGCCGCCAGTGCCACGCTCGGCGAGGCACTGGCCAGCGTGGACGAGAACGACGAGGAAGCCGATGCCGCCGGGCTCCTGAACAGCCTGGGCACGGCCCAGCTCAAGCTGCGCGAGACCGACGCCGCGATCGCGTCGTTCCGCGCCAGCCTGGCCGAGCTCGAGCGCAGCGGCGACGCGCTGCGCAGCGGTGCCGTGCTCAACAACCTGGGCCTGGCCCAGCTCGAGCGCTGCGACTGGGCGGCAGCCGAGGCCAGCTTCACGGCCAGCCTGGAGCGCAAGCGCCAGGCCGGTGACCTGCCCGGCCAGGCCGCCGCCTGGCTGAGCATCAGCCGCGTCCAGGCGGCGCAGGAAGCACTCGGGCCCGCGCTCCAGTCCGCCGAACAGGCCGCGGCCGCCTTCGATGCACTCGGCGACGGGCCGGGCCGCACGCGCGCACGGCTCGCGGTGGCGCGGCTGCTGCGCCGCAACGGCCGCTGCGCCGACGCGGCTGCGCTGCTGCAGACCTTGCTCGCCGAAGCGACGGCGGGCGGCGACGAGGGCACCGCCGCGGCGGCACGCGCCGAGCTCGTGCTCGCCGAACGGCGTGGCGGACTGCGCTGGTGGATCTGGCTGCTCGTCGTGCTCGCGGTCGCGCTGCTGGCGCTGGTCGCGGTGGCGCTCGTGGTCGGCGCCGAGCGGTGACGCAGCCGGCACGGTCGACCGCCAGATACCGGCACCGAAGCGCTGCCACCGGCGTAGGATTTTCAGCGCAGGTGACGCTGGCCAGGCGCAGGGCCCGACGACGCCGCCTGCGTGCCCCCACCCCACGAAGGAGACATCATGGCGACTTCGACGACCGACCGTTACCTCGAAAACAACCGGCAGTACGCCGCCGGGCAGGCGCTGCACAAGGCCGGCCACCCCGGCAAGCAGCCCATCCAGCCCGCGCAGCGGGTGGCCGTGGTGGCCTGCATGGACGCGCGCATCGACGTCGAGGACCTGCTCGGCCTGCAGACCGGGGACGCGCACGTCATCCGCAACGCAGGCGGGGTCGTGACGGACGATGCGATCCGCTGCCTGGTGATCTCGCACCACCTGCTGAACACGAACGAGATCATCCTGATCCACCACACGCGCTGCGGCATGCTGGCGTTCAGCGACGACCTGCTCAAGGCCGGGCTCGAAGGCGACCCCGCGGCCGAGAAACTGCTCGGCCAGGCGACCGGCCGCGCCTTCAAGAGCTGTGGCAGATGCGCGGCGACGCCGTCGGCCTTCCACGCCTTCCGCGGCGCGCTCGAACCGCTCGACGCGCCGCGCGACGCGAAGCAGACCGAGCGGCTGTCCTGGGACGTGCGCCGCGGGATGTCGGCGATCCTGAACCACCCCTGGCTGCCGACGAGCGGGCCGGACGCGATCTCGGTGCGCGGGTTCATCTACGACGTCGACACCGGCAAGCTCGAGGATGTGAGCTATCCGGGGCCGATGGGGTCCTTCGCTTGACGCGCCGGCCGCGCGGCAGGGACAGGCCGGGTGCCGCGCGGCGCCCGGTCCAGGGGCGACCGGGCCGCCGTCGATGACCCGTCGCGCCTGGGTCTGGCTGCTGCTGGGCTGCGCGCTTGCTCTGCGCAGCGCCTGGGCCCAGCCCGCACCGGCCGATGCGCTGCGCGAAAGGTTCGCGGCGATCCGTGCGCAGGGCGAAGGCCGGCTCGTGCAGCGCAACGTCTTCCTGCAGTCGACCGAGGCTGCGGACCGGATGCAGGGCGAGGTCGATGCGCTCGTCGACCGTCCCTATGCCGAGCTGCGCGACGCGATGGTCCAGCCCGGCGCCTGGTGCGACGTGCTGATCCTGCACCTCAACGTCAAGTACTGCCGACCCGAGAAGGCCGCCGGTCAGGACGAGCTGGTCACCGGCAAGACCGGGCTGAGTGCCCGTTCCGGGTCCCGAGCGCCAGCGACGCCTATCTCGACGTCGTGCTGCAGGCCCCCACCGGGCCGCTGGGCACCCAGGACTACCGCCTCGTCGTGCGCGCGGTTCCGTTCACGGCCGGCCAGACGCTGCTGCAGATGACCTATTCGTATTCCTATGGCCTGGCCGCGCGCTGGGCGATGCAGGCCTACCTGGCGACGATAGGCAGCGACAAGCGCGGCTTCAGCGTCGTCGGCCGCCGCGCCGACGGCCAGCCCGTCCTCGTCGGCGGCATCCGCGGCGTGCTCGAGCGCAACACCTTGCGCTACTACCTCGCGATCGAGTCCTATCTCGAAGCCCAGTCGCAGCCGCGCGCCGAACGGGCCGAGAAGAGCCTGCAGCTCTGGTTCGATGCGACCGAGCGCTACGCGAGCCAGCTCCACGAGGTCGACCGCGACGCCTACCTCGAGATGAAGCGGCGCGAGCTGCTGCGCCAGCAGACCGAAGCGCCGCCGCGCTGAACCCTCAGAACCGCGGCAGCGTCGCCAGCCCCGCGGCGTCGGCCGCGAGCCGCTCGCGCTCGTCCCAGCCGCGCAGCTTGCCGGGGTTGAGCAACCCGGCCGGGTCCAGGTGCTGCTTCATCGCGACGACCGCCGGGTTGATCCGGCCCTGCTTGCCGTCCTCGACGATGTAGACATGCGGGTTCGCGATCGCGACGCCGTGGTCGCGGTGGATCTGCATGATCTCGGCGAGCCGCTCGTCGCTCGTGTAGCGCACGAGCGGCAGCCCCGAGCAGTTCGGCGCGCCTTCCTTGGTGCGGATGAACTCCAGATGCACCAGCACTTCGTCGCCGAGCCGCGCGCGCAGCGCCCGGGCCTGCTGCACGTGGCGCTCGGGCTGGAAGCCGGCCTGGACGTAGGTCAGCCCCTTGTCGACTTTCAGCGCGTGCAGCGTGGTGTGGTTCCAGGTCGCCTCGACGATGGTGCGGTTGCTGCGCCGCACCTCGTCCGCGCTCCTGCGCAGCGTCACCCGGCCGCCGAACTCGCCCACCATCTGCAGCAGCCCGGGCTCGGCGAACTCGGCCACGAGGACGAACACCGCGTGCGCGACGCCGTCCAGGCCGCCGGCCAGCGCCGGCACGCCCGCCTGGCGCAGCAGCGCCGGGATCGGCTCGGCGAGCAGCGTGACGCCCTTCTTGACGATGCCGGGTGCCGCGGCGAGCGCGTCGGCAAAGTCGATCGCGGCGTCGAAGTCGTCGAAGGCGACGATCGCCTCGAGCCACGGGTGCGCCGGCGCGAGGCCGACCTCGAGCTCGAGCACCAGGCCGTTGGTGCCGTAGACATGGTGCAGCAGCAGCGCCTCGGGCGCGCGCAGCTCCAGCGCCTGCGGCTCGAGCTCGACCGTCATCGCGCGCACGCCGAGCACGTTGCCGGTGGCGGCGAGCGGGCCGTGGTTGATCGAACCGACGCCGCCGAAGCCGCCGCCGAACAGGCCGCCGAGCGTGGCGCTGCGGTAGGTGCTGGGCACGCAGCGCAGCTCCCAGCCCCCGCACGGACGACCGTCCGTGCCCACCTGCACCTGCTGCGTCTGCCGGTCCATCTCCATCATCCGGATCCCGGCCTGCACACGCGCGACGCCCGGCTTCACCCAGAGCAGGCGGTTGTAGGCCGACAGGTCCAGGATCACGCCGCCGTGCAGCGGCATGCACTGGCCGTAGTTGCCGGTGCCGCTGCCGCGCGGCGTGATCGGCACGCCGCTGCGCGCGCAGCCGGCGACGACGGCGCGGATCTCGTCCTCGGTCTTCGGCCGCGCCACCGCGTCGGCGCGCAGGCCTTCGAGCTGGCGCTTGAGGACCGGGCTGAACCAGTAGAAGTCCTGGCTCAGCCGCTCGACGCGGCCGTCGGTGATCCACTCGATGGCAGGCAGCGCCTGCGTCAGCGCGAGGCTGCGCTCGCGCACGACGGCGGGGTCGAATGGCGCCGCGCTCACGCCAGCATCCCGGCAACGAGCCGCTGCGCATCGCGGCGCAGCGCGGCCAGGTCCAGGCCCGGGATCGCGTCGTTCTCGACGACGAAACGGCCCTGCACGAGCAGCGCGCGCAGGCCCGGCCGGCCGCCGCTGGCGACCGGCGCGATGGCCGGGTCGTGCAGCCCGAAATGGCGCGGCTGGTCGAGCTCGTAGACGGCGAGGTCGGCGGCCTGGCCGACTTCCAGCGTGCCCACGCCGCCCAGCCCGAGCACGCGCGCGCCGCCGGCGCTACCGATGTGGACCACGTCCTCGACCGTGATCGCCGACGCCAGCCCGCCCGGCTGCACGCCGCGCGCGCCGGCGCGCGGGTCGGCGCGGTGCGTGAGCCAGCAGGCATGCGCCTCGCTGATCATGTCGGCGGCCTCGTTCGACGCCGCGCCGTCGACGGCGAGCGAGACCGGCACGCCGAGCGCGAGCGCCTCGGGGATGCGCGCGATGCCCGAGCCCAGCCGCGCGTTGCTCTGCGGGCAATGCGCGATGCCGGTGCCGGTCTCGGCGCAGAGCTTCAGCTCGGCGTCGTCCAGGTGCACCATGTGTGCGTACCAGACGTCGTCGCCCACCCATTCGTGCTCGGCCACGAACTGCAGCGGCGTGCAGCCGTGCACCTCGCGCGCCCAGCGCACGTAGTCGTGCGACTCGGACAGATGGCTGTGCAGCCGGATGCCCAGGGCCCGCGCCTGGCGCGCCAGGATCTTCAGCTCGTCTTCGCGGCAGCTCCAGTTCGGCGTCGTGATCGCGCTGACCACACGGCGCATCGCGAACGGCGACGGGTCGTGGAAGCGCTGCACGTCGCGCTCGACGCCGGCCATGAAGGCGTCCAGCGTCTCGGGCGCGCTCTGCGCCGGCGCGACCTGGTCCGTCAGCGCGCGCGTCTGGGTCTGGCCGCCGCGGCAGAGCACGAAGCGCAGGCCGAGCCTGGCCGCTTCGTCGAACACCGCCGCCGACGCGTCGAAGGGCATCCCCGGGTAGTAGTGGTACTGGTGGTCGGCGACCGTGGTGCAGCCCGACAGCGCCAGCTCGACGAGGCCGACGCGCGCCGCGACGCGCAGCGCCTCCTCGTGGTCGAACCAGCGCCGGTAGGGCACCGGCACCGCCGACAGCCAGGGCACGAGCGCCAGGCCGATGCCGGCCGGGATGCCCTTGAGCAGGCTCTGGAACAGGTGGTGATGGGTGTTCACCCATCCCGGGTAGACGACGCAGCCCGACGCGTCGAGCACGCGCTCGCCGGCCTCGGGCGCGAGCGTGCCGATCGCTTCGATGCGGCCGTTGCGCACGCGCAGGTCGGTGCCGCCGCGCACGCGCATCGCTTCGCCGCGCAGCCCGGTCCACAGGTGCGCCGCGCCTCGGATCAGCAGGTCATTCATGGGATTGCTCGCTTTCGTGCCAGCCGCCCAGCGCCCATTTCGACAGCACCGACATCGCCGCGAACAGCAGCACGCCGGTGACGGTGATGAGCAGCAGCGCCGCGAACATGCGCGGGATGTTGAGCTGGTAGCCGGCCTGCAGGATCTGGTAGGCCAGGCCGGTGCCGGTGCCGCCGGTGCCGGCGACGAACTCGGCCACCACCGCGCCGATCAGCGCCAGCCCGCTGCTGATGCGCAGCCCGCCGAAGAAGTACGGCAGCGCCGACGGGATGCGCAGCCGCACCAGCACCTGCCAGCGCGTCGCGCGGTTGAGCCTGAAGTAGCTCATCAGCCCCGGGTTCACGCTGCGCAGCCCGAGCGTCGTGTTGGCGATGATCGGGAACAGCGCGACCAGCGTCGCGCAGATCACCAGCGACGCGGTCGGGTCCTTGACCCAGATGATGATCAGCGGCGCGATCGCGACGATGGGCGTCACCTGCAGCAGCACCGCGTAGGGGAAGAGCGCCGTCTCGATCGCGCGGCTCTGCACGAAGGCGAACGCGATCAGCACACCGACGACGGTCGCGGCGCCGAACGAGAACAACGTGATCTTCAGCGTGTTGACGAGCGCACCGAAGAGCAGCCCCGAGTCGGACACCAGCGTCTCGGCTACGCGCAGCGGCGACGGCACGAGGAAGGGTGGCACGTGCAAGCCCACCACCAGGCCCTGCCAGAGCGCGAGCAGCAGCACCGCGACGAGCAGCGGATAGAAGACGCGCTGGACGCCGGGCTTCATGCTGCCTCCATGTCGCGTTCCGCGTCGCCGGCGGGCGCAAAGCGGCAAGGCCTCATGCCAGCGCCTCGTCGGCCTGGTCGCCGCTGGCGCGCAGCAGGCTGTCCTGCAGGCGCCTGGCGGCTTCGCTGAAGCGGGTCGAGACGCGGAACTCCGGCCCGCGCGGGTAAGGCTCGTCGATCACCACCTCGTCGACGATGCGCCCCGGCCGCGCCGCCATCACGACGACCCGGTTGCTCAGGTAGACCGCCTCGTGGATCGAGTGCGTCACGAACATCACGGTCAGCTTCTTCGCGCCCCACAGCGCGAGCAGGTCGCTGTCGAGCCGGTTGCGCGTGATCTCGTCGAGCGCGCCGAAGGGCTCGTCCATCAGCAGCAGCGTCGGCCGCGTGACCAGGCCGCGCGCGATCGAGACGCGCATCTGCATGCCGCCCGACAGCTCGCGCGGCCGGTGGTCGGCGAACCTGGCCAGGCCGACAAGCGCGAGCGCCTCGGCCACGCGTGCGTCGGCCTCGGCGCGGGGCACGTCGGCCAGGTCCAGCGGCAGGCGCACGTTGGCCGCGACGCGGGCCCAGGGCATCAGCGTGGCCTCCTGGAAGACGAAGCTCAGCCGGTGGCCGGCGGCCTCGACCTGATCGACGGGCTTGCGCCAGAGCAGCAGCCGGCCGTCGCTGGGCGCGAGCAGCCCGGCCACCATCTTCAGCAGCGTGCTCTTGCCGCAACCCGACGGCCCGAGCAGCGTGACGAACTCGCCCTCGCGCACGCTCAGGTCCACCGGCAGCAGCGCGCGCGTGCCGTTCGGGTAGGTCTTCTCGGCCGAGAGGACCTCGACCGCGGGCGCCTCGCTCACCGGACGACCCTCTGCGCTGCGCGCTCCGGGACGGGCGCTTGGGAGCGGCCCGGAGCGCTCATGCCGCAACGGTCGTGCGGAGGTACATCTCGGCCAGGTGCGCGCCGGCCGTGATCGGGCCGTAGCGCGCCGGGCGGTCGGCGCCGACGCAGCTGTCCAGCGGCGTGATCACGGCGTCGGCGTCGAGGTCGAAGAAGTACGCGATCGACCAGCGGTCCCGCCCCGACGCGCGGTTGATCACGCGGTGCATCGCCGAGCGCCAGCGGTCGTTCGTCCAGCGCGGCATCATGTCGCCGGCGTTGACGACGAAGGCGCCGGGCAGCGGTGTCACGTCGAACCAGCGGCCGTCGGCGCGCTGCACCTGCAGGCCGCCGGCGTCGTCCTGCGCGAGCAGCGTCAGCGCGCCCCAGTCGGTGTGCGCGCCGCAGCCGATCTGCCCGGGGACGGCCCCTCCTTCACCTTCCGCCGGTTGCGGCGGGTAGTGGAGCAGCCGCGTCGTGCAGATCGGCGCGCGCATCGTGGCGTCGAAATGCCCGGCCGGCAGCCCGAGCGCGATCTCGAACAGGCGCATCAGCCGCCGCGCGAGCGCGTCCATCGCCTGCGAATAAGCATTGCAGGCGGCGCGGAAGCCCGGCACCCGTGCCTCGTCGGGCCACTGGTTCGGGCCGTGCGCCTCGACACCGAGGTAGAAGCTCTCCTTCAGGTCGGGCGGCTGGCCGACGTCGAGCGACTGCCAGCCGATCGGGTCGAAGCCGCGGTTCGCCGCGTCGATGTGCCAGCGGCGCTTGTCGGCCTCTGCAAGCGCGAAGAAGCGCCGCGAGGCATCGAACGCCGCGCTCGTGACCGCCGCCGGCACGCCGTGGCCGGTGATCGCGAAGAAGCCGTCGCCGGCGAGCGCAGCGTCGATGCGCCGCGCCAGCGCCGCGACGGGCTCGGCCGCCAAGTCGATGACGGGGATCACGGCAGGATCTTGAGGTCCTTGACGAACTCGGTCGTGTAGACCTTCTTCAGGTCCACCTTGGCCGGGTCGAGCAGCTTCATCGCGACCATCATGTCGTAGGTCTTCTTCATGCGCGCGTCGGTGATGATGCCGATGCCGTCCCTGGCCGCGTCGCCGCCGAGCACCATCCCGGTGGCCTTGAGCTGCTTGATCCCGTTCGCGAGCTCGTCGTCGGTCATGTTCGGGTTGTCCTTGCGGATCAGCGCGTTCGCCCTGGACGGGTCGCCCTCGAGATAGTCCTTCCAGCCCTGCATGCTCGCCTTGACGAAGGCCGCGACCTCCTTGGGCTTCTTCCTGATCGTGTCCTGCATGCAGACGATGGTCGTCGCGTACGGCGGCCAGCCGTGGTCGGCGAGCAGCAGCACCGTGGGCTTGAAGTGGGCCTGCGTTTCGATCGCGTAGGGCTCGCTCGACAGGTAGCCCTGCTGGACGACGTTCTTGTCGGCGATGAAGGGCTGGATGTTGAAGGTGTACGGGCGGGTCTGCGAGTCGGACAGGCCGTAGGTCGTCTTCAGCCAGGGCCAGTAGTTGGTGTACGAGTCGCCCGAGATCAGGATCGTCTTGCCCTTCAGGTCGGCCATGGTCTTGACCGTCTCGGGGTGGCCGATCATCACCTGCGGGTCCTTCTGGAATGCCGCGGCGACGGTGACGGCGGCTATGCCCTGCTCGCGCGCCTTCATCGTCTGCACGTCGTAGCCCATGAAGCAGTCCACCTGGCCGGCGGCGAGCAGCTGCATGCCGTTGACCTGGGGGCCGCCCATGCGGATCGTCACGTCGAGCCCGGCCTTCTTGTACAGGCCTTCGGCGAGCGCCTCGTAGAAGCCGCCGTGTTCGGCCTCGGCGTACCAGTTGGTCAGGTAGACGAACTTCTCCTCGGCCAGCGCGCTGCAGGCGGCGAGCAGCGTCATGCCTGCAAGCAGGGTCGAGCGGATGGACGGGATCTTCATGGAGTCTCCAACGGGTTCGGGGCTGCGCCAGGACGCCGGATCAGGGCATCACGTGAAGGTCCTGGACGAACTGCATCGTGAAGGTCTTGCGCCAGTCGACCTTGGGGTCGAGCAGGCCGTGCTCCACCAGCATATCGTAGGTCGCCTTGAACCGTGCCTCGCGCATCGTGCCGATGCCCGACGTGGCAGCGTCGCCGCTGTCGAGCACGTGCAGCTCCTTCATGCGCCGGATCGCGAAGGCGATCGTGTCGTCGGTCATCGCCGGGTTGTCGTGCTTGATCAGCGCGATCGCCGGCGCGGGGTTCTGCATGAAGCTCTTCCAGCCTTCCATGCTCGCGGCGACGAACTTCCTCAGCACCTCGGGGCGCTCGGCCACGGTCTTGGCCATCGTCACGATCGTCGTGCCGTAGGGCGGGTAGCCGTCGTCGGCGAAGAGGAAGAAGTTGACCTTCGCCCCCGCCTTCGCCGCCGCGAACGGTTCGGACGACGGGTAGCCCTGCTGCGCGACGTTCGGGTCGGCCAGGAAGGGCTGGATGTTGAAGGTGTAGGGCCGGGTCTGCGCGTCGCTCAGCCCATAGCGCGACTTCAGCCACGGCCACCAGCTCGTGCGGCCGGAGGTCGCGATGAGGATGGTCTTGTCCTTCAGGCCGGCGAGCGAGTGCACTTCCGCGTGCGTCATCATCCCCTGCAGGTCCTTCTGGAAGCTGGCCGCGATCGTCACCGCGGTTATGCCCTGCTCGCGGCCCTTCATCACCGCGATGTCGTAGCCGATCACCGCGTCGGCCTGGCCGGCGGCGAGGATCTGCATCCCGTTGATCTGCGGCCCGCCCATCTTGATCGTGACGTCGAGACCGGCCTTCTTGTACAGCCCGGTGGCCAGCGCCTGGTAGAAGCCCCCGTGCTCGGCCTGCGCGTACCAGCTGGTCAGGAACACGAACTTCTCTTGCGCCTGTGCGCCCGCCATCGTCAAGGCCAGTGCGCCCAGCACCCAGGCGCGATGCAGTCTCGTCGTCATGCCGTCCTTCCGAGGGAACCCATCTCGGGCAAGGCGTGAGCAAGCCATGTGCCACGGCACGCGGGACGCCGCGCGCGGCACGCCGGGGTGCATCCCCCGTTGCGGTGCGCCGGCGCCCCAGCCTGGTGAGGGCCGCGTGACGCGCGCCGGGTCAGCGTTGCAGCGGCAGGTAGGCGGTGGCCTCGACCTCGACCAGGATGTCGGCGGTGGGCAGCATCGCGCTGACCTCGACGACGGTCGACGCCGGCGGCTCGCCGGGGAAGAACAGCTTCCTCACCCGGCTGTACTGCGGGAAGTGGTCGAGGTTGCGGAAGTACTGCACCAGCTTGAAGACGTCGCCCATCTGCCCGCCCGCGGCCTCGACGGTGCTGCGGATCCGGTCGAGCACGAACCAGCTCTGCGCCAGGATCGGGCCCTCCCTGACGTCGGTCGAGAACTCGCCCGTCTCGCCGAGCAGCGCGCGCGCCGCAGCCGGGATGTCGGCATAGCCCTTGACGATGGTGGCGCTGGCCGGATCGACGGCGATCACGCCGGAGAGGAACACGAAGTCCCCGGCGCGGCGCCAGGCCGAGTAGCGCGCCAGCGGTTGGGCGATGGTCATCGAAGCTCCTCGTTCAAGGTGCGCCCGACTCTCGCGATGAAGGCATCGCGCTCGGCCGCGGTCGCGTGGTTCATGTTGTACAGCTGCAGCCATTTCATGCGGCAGCCGCGCGCGTAGAGCGGCCGCAGCCCCTTCATGAACAGGCTGCGGCCGGGGTCGCCGATCAGCTTCAGCCACCACCAGGGCGAGCCCGAGGTGGTGATGCCGACGAAGAGCCGTATGTTGCGCAGCTCGCCGCCGATGCGGCGCTGGCGCGCCTTCGCCACCGTGAAGCTCACGCCCGGCAGCCAGACGCGCTCGAGCCAGCCCTTGAGCATCGCCGGCGCGCCGTAGAACCAGGTCGGGTAGACGACAACCCAGCCCTCGGCCCAGCGCAGCGCCTCGACGTGGGCGGCGACGCCGGCGATGTTGCGCGCGGTGTCGGTCAGGTAGGTCTTCTTCTCGGCGGCGCTGAAGACCGGGTCGAAGCCTTCGGCGTAGAGGTCGATCTCGCGCAGCTCGTGGCCGGCGCGACGCAGCGCATCGGCCGCGGTGCGGCGCAGCGCGGCGGCGTAGCTTTGCGGGTCGGGATGGCAGAAGACGAGCAGCAGGCGCATCCCGACGATTCGATCACGCGCAGGGCACGATCTTGAACTCGACGCGGCGGTCGAGCGCGTCGACCGCGTTGTCGGTGCCGCTGCCGACGATGTTCTCGCGCCAGCCCATGCCGATCGGCTTGGCGCGCGCGGCCAGTGCCGGGGCCTCGCTCTCGAGGCGCTTCAGGATCGTGGTCGCACGCTGCAGCGACAGCACGTCGTTGCCCTGCTCGGTCCCGGTGTGGCTGGTGTGGCCGACGACGTTCATGCAGACCTTGGCCGCATCGGCCTGCTTCGCGATCTGGCGCAGCCACATCGCGTAGGCGCCGCTGATCCTGGGGTCGGACCAGAATTCGGTGCTTCCCGGGTTGAACAGGAACTTGACGCCCAGCTGGTCGTGCGCGATGCCGTAGGCGACGACCTTGCCGAAGGCCAGCTCGGCGTCCGCCTGGCGGCCGAGCTTGGTGGTCGCCAGATAGATGCCGTTCAGCGTGCGCAGCTGGTCGCCACCCGCCGTGCCGCCGGCGGCGCGGTACTTCGCCAGCGCTTCCTGGTACTTCTGCGCGTTGTACAGCGCAGTCGCGTCGTTGATCACGGTGGCCACCGCAATGCGCTCGAAGTAGTACGGATCGGCCGGCTGCCCCGGCGCGCTCGCCGAAGTGCGGACGTAGCCCTCGATGACCTTGTCCTTCACCAGCACCGGACTGTCCTGGTAGTAAGGCAGTGGCGTGTGGTCCAGCCCCTCGTCGCGGGCGAGCGCAACGGCCTGCGCGAGCACCTTGCCGCTGCGCAGGTCGGTCAGCGCGAGGTCGATCTGCTGCGCGCCGCGCGACGGCCCGTCCTTGACGCGGGTCATCGTCCCGGTCAGCAGGTACTGCGCCTTGGCGAGGTTGGCGCTCTCGAAGGGCAGGATCTCGAGCGCCTGGAACTTGGTGCGCATGCGTTCGGTGACGCGCTGCTCGAGCAGCTGCGTCGCCCGCGTTTGCTCGCCGCTGCCGGCATCGATCATCGGGTCGAGCACGACGCCGCGCTTGACGAGCTTGGACTCGACCGCGGCCAGGAAGGCCGGCAGCTTCTGGGTCTGCGCGACGAGCCCGTCGGTCGCCTGTGCGACGGCGTCGTCGAACGGCAGCGCACTGCCCGTCAGCACCGTGGCCTGCGGCGCGGCGCAGCCGGCGACGACGATGGCGAACAGGCAGCCGAGCCCGGCGAGCAGTCCACGCGGGTTCCACAAAGAGATCGCGCTCATTGGCATTCCCTCTTCAAAAACGCCGTCTCGCTGGCGGTCAGGGGCTCGAGTGAGCCCTTTTGCAGAATATCACTGCACCGGGCACGAACCTGGGGATTCACCGCCGCAGGACGCTCCACCGGCGCGGTCGAGACCGGCGCAGGCACCTGGGCCGCGGGCTTCGGGACGGGACGCTGCGGCGGGCTCGGCGCAGGCGCAGGCGCAGGCGCAGGCGCAGGCGCAGGCGCAGGCGCAGGTGCAGGTGCAGGTGCAGGTGCAGGTGCAGGTGCAGGTGCAGCCTGGATCGGCGCCACGGGGG
>MEGM01000095.1:0-8658 GCA_001725505.1 Rubrivivax sp. SCN 70-15
GCATCGGCGGCGTTCGAAGGGCGAGAACAGCCGCCGCCCGAAGATCGGGCCGGTGGGGAGCGCTGTGGAGTGAAGTAAAGGAGGAGACGACGGTCGGTAGACCGTCGTCGGGGGACATGAGCGCAAGCGGCCACCCCGCGACCGCGGCACGCGCCCTTGACCGCACGCAGCCGTCGTGGGCCTAGGTTCGGCGATCGATCGCGATTGGGCGAGAGCGTCTACGGGCAGGCCGCGATCACCTGCGCGACCGCGGCGGTGAGCTTCTTGCCGTAGGGCACGTGCAGGAATTCGTTCGGTCCGTGGGCATTGCTCTTCGGGCCGAGCACGCCGCAGACCATCATCTGCGCCTTGGGGAAGCCCTGCTGCAGCATGCTCATCAGCGGGATCGTGCCGCCCTGGCCGATGTAGCCCAGCGGCGCGCCGTAATGCGCGTTCGACGCCGCGTTCAGCGCCGTCTCCAGCCAGGGCGCGAGTTCGGGCGCGTTCCAGCCCGTCGCGCCGAGTGCGCCGGCGCGGCCGTCGGGGTGGAACGTGACCTTCGCGTTGTAGGGCGCGTTGTCCTCGAGCAGCGCCTTGAGCTTCAGGCTCGCCTCGTGGCCGTCGACGAGCGGCGGCAGGCGCAGGCTGAGCTTGAACGCGGTGTAGGGGCGCAGCACGTTGCCCGCGCTCGCGAGCGCGGGGAAGCCGTCGACGCCGGTGACGCTGAGCGTGGGCCGCCAGGTGCGCGCGAGCAGGCCCTCGACCGGGTCGGTGGTCGTCGGCAGCACCGGGCCGCCGTCGGCGCCGCAGGCCCAGGGCATGCGCTTCCAGACCTCGTCGCCCAGGATCGCCGCGGCGGCGCGGGTCTGCTCGACGCGCGAGGCCGGGACCTCGCAGTGGAAGCTCTCGGGCAGCAGCCGGCCGGTCTTGCTGTCCTCGAGCCGGTCGAGCACCTGGCGCAGGATGCGAAAGCTCGACGGCACCAGCCCGCTCGCGTCACCGCTGTGGATGCCCTCGGTCAGGATCTCGACCTTCAGCACGCCGCTGACCATGCCGCGCAGGCTGGTCGTGAGCCAGAGCTGGTCGTAGTTGCCGGCGCCGCTGTCCAGGCAGACGACGAGGCCGACGCTGCCCAGGCGCGGCTTCAGCGCGTCGATGTAGGCCGGCAGGTCGTAGGAGCCGCTTTCCTCGCAGGTCTCGATCACGCCGACGCAGCGCGGGCGCGCAATGCCCTGCGCGTCGAGCGCCTCGACCGCGGTGATCGCGGCGTAGACCGCGTAGCCGTCGTCGGCGCCGCCGCGGCCGTAGAGCAGGCCGTTCTCGTACTTCGGCGTCCAGGGCCCGAGGTCCTTGCGCCAGCCGTTGAACTCGGGCTGCTTGTCGAGGTGGCCGTACATCAGCACGGTGTCGGTGCTGCCGGCCTTCGTGGCCGGGACCTCGAAGAAGATCACCGGCGTGCGGCCCTCGAGCCGGACGACCTCGAGCCTGAGCCCGGCGACCTTGCGGCTCTCGACCCAGGTCGCGGCGTCGCGGATCACGCGCTCGATGTGGCCGCTCTGCGCCCAGTCGGCGTCGAACATCGGGCTCTTCGCCGGCACCGCGATGTAGTCGGTGAGTGCAGGCACGATGCGCTCGTCCCAGGCGCGGTCGGCGAAGCCGGCCAGTTCGGACAACTGCAGATGGCGTTCGGGAGCGTTCATGGCCAGGCCTTTCGTGAATCGGCGCCGAGTTTAGAACCGCTGCAGCCAGCGCGTCAGGTGCGCCAGCACCTCGTCGCGCTCGGGCTCGTTGAAGATCTCGTGCGCCAGGCGCGGGAACTCGTGCGCCGTCAGCACCGGGGCCGGCGCAGCGGCGGCGAACGCGGCGCTGCCGCGCGGCGCGACGCAGCGGTCGGCGCCGGCCCACAGCAGCAGCGTGGGCACTCGCCATTGCGCCGCCCTTGCACGCACGAGCTCGCCGCCGTCGACGATGAAGCGCACCATGCGCGGCGTGACGCGGTCGTGCACCAGCGGATCGTCGATGTAGGCGCGCACCACGGCCGGATCGCGGCTCACCCATTCGGGCTTCAGCCCGTTGCCCAGCGCCAGATCCGGCGCGAGCGGGCTCAGCAGTCCGAGGAGCAGTTTCTGCGCCGTGCCCAGCCCGGGGTCGAGCGCGGGCGACGACAGCACCAGGCCGTCGACCGTGCGCGACCACGTGCTCGGCACCCGCGCCAGCGCCTCGGCGACGAAACGCGCCGCGACCAGCCCGCCCAGGCTGTGGCCGAGCAGCACCCAGGGACCCGCCGCGCGCAGCGCATCCATCACCAGCGCCAGATCGGCGAGCAGCGCGTCGACGCGCGGCAGTGCGCCGCGCGCGCCTTCGCTGCTGCCATTCCCGCGCTGGTCGTGGCCGACGACGTTCCAGCCCGCCGCGTTCAGGGCCGCGGCGACGGCGGCGTAGCGGCCGATGTGCTCGCCCAGCCCGTGCACGATCTGCACCGTGCCGCGTGCGCCGGCCGGCGCCGGCCAATGCCGAAGATGCAGTTGCAGCCCGTCGCCGGTGGTCAGCTCGTCCATCGCCGCATTGCATCACGCCGCCGGGCTATGCTGGGCGCATGAACACCGAATTCTTCAGCCTCGAACTCGGCGCGACCGGCATCGCCCATCTGCAGCTGAACCGCCCCGAGCGGCTGAACACCTTCGCGCCGCCGTTCTTCCCGGCGCTGCGCGACGCGGTGCGCGGGCTCGACACCGAAGGCCGCACGCGCGTGCTCGTGATCTCGTCGACGGGCAAGCACTTCAGCGCCGGCATGGCGCTCGACGTGTTCGCCGGCGGAATGCCGATGCTCGACACCGGCAATGCGCGCCGGCGCCTCGCGTTCCAGGACTCGCTGCGCCAGCTGATGGCCTGCTTCGACGTCATCGAGCAGGCGCGCTTCCCCGTCATCGCCGCGGTCCAGGGCGGCTGCATCGGCGGCGCGCTCGACCTCGCCGCCGCCTGCGACCTGCGCGTGTGCAGCGCCGAAGCCTTCTTCACGGTGCAGGAGATCCACATCGGCATGGCGGCCGACCTCGGCGTGCTGCAGCGGCTGCCCAAGATCGTGGCGCCGGCGATCGCGCGCGAGATGGCCTACACCGGCTGCCGGCTGCCGGCGGCGCGCGCGCTCGCGGCCGGCCTCGTCAACGCGGTGCTGCCCGACGGCGCCGCAGCGCTGGAGCACGCGCTCGCGCTCGCGGCCGAGATCGGCGCGAAGTCGCCGCTCGCGGTGGCGGGCAGCAAGGCGGCGCTGAACTACGCCGTCGACCACCCGACCGCCGACGCGCTGCAGCAGATGACGCTGCTGCAGAGCGCGATCTTCGACATCGACGAGATGACGCGCGCGATCGAAGCCTGGAAGGCCAAGGCGCCGGCCGAGTTCGCGCCGCTGGCGCCGGTCGAGCGCGTCTAGCCGCGCCGGCGTCGACGGCGTCAGCGCTCGGGTCCCTCGGGTTGGCGCCGCCCGGCGCGGGCGGCCAGCGCCGCCAGCACGGCTTCGTTGTCCTGCCCCAGCGCGGGCGCATTGCGCCGGTGGCTGCCCGGCGTGCGGCTCAGCTTGGGCACGATGCCGGGCGTCAGCAGCGTGCTGCCGTCGGCAAGCCGCACCGGCATCAGCATGCCGCGCGCCGCGTAATGCGGGTCGCGCGCGATGTCGGCCACGGTGTAGATGCGCCCGGCCGGCACCGCGGCGACGTCGAGCGCGGCCAGCACCTCGTCGACCGTGCGCGCCGCGGTCCAGGCGCCGATCGCCGCGTCGATCTCGGCCACCCGCGCGACGCGGCCGGTGTTGTCGGCCAGCGCCGGGTCGGCGCCGAGGTCGTCGCGCCCGATCGCCTTCATCAGGCGCTTGAAGATGCTGTCGCCGTTGCCGGCGACGAGCGCATAGCCGTCGCGGCAGGCGTAGGCGTTGCTCGGCGCGATGCCCGGCAGCGCGCTGCCCGCCGGGCCGCGCACGGCGCCGAAGGCGCTGTACTCGGGCAGCAGGCTTTCCATGCAGTTGAAGACCGCCTCGTAGAGCGCGACGTCGACGACCTGGCCGCGGCCGCTCTTCTGGCGCTCGTGCAAGGCCATCAGCACGCCGATCACGCCGTGCAGCGCGGCCAGCGTGTCGCCGATGCTCACGCCCACGCGCACCGGCGTGCGGCCGGGCTCGCCGCTGAGGTGACGCAGCCCGCCCATCGCCTCGGCGACGACGCCGAAGCCGGGCTTGTCGCGGTAGGGGCCGGTCTGGCCGTAGCCGCTGATGCGCAGCACGATCAGGCGCGGGTTGGCCGCGCACAGCGCGGCCGGATCGAGGTTGAAGCCTTCCATCGCCCCGGGGCGGAAGTTCTCGATCAGCACGTCGGCCTCGAGCGCAAGCCGGCGCACGATGTCCTGCGCCGCAGCGTCCTTCAGATCGAGCGCGAGCGAGCGCTTGTTGCGGCTCTGCACCTGCCACCAGACCGAGGTGCCGTCCTTCAGCAGCCGCCAGCGGCGCAGCGGGTCGCCACCGTCGGGCGGCTCGACCTTGACGACGTCGGCGCCGAAGTCGGCCAGCGTCTTCGCCGCGAACGGCCCGGCGATGAGCTGGCCGAGCTCGAGCACTCTGAGCCCGGACAGCGGACCGTCCACTTCGGACGGTCCGCTGCCTGGCGAAGGCACGGCCTCGTCCCGCGAGGACGGGCTGAGCCCGGACGGCGGCCCCGAGGGTGCAGGCGCGGGCGGTTCGTCGGGCGCGGCGGCGTTGTCGGTGTTCATCCTCGTCTCCAGGCGCGGCCGCCAGTGTAGGGTGCGGCACCGCGCCACAATCCTGCCCATGCCGCCCAGCGCCTCCGAGCCCGGAACCGAGCCCGCCGACGACCGGCGCGCCGATGCGTCGCTGTTCGACTTCCTGCCGATCGGGGCCTACCGCTCGCTGCCCGACGGCACCGTGCTGCGCGCGAACCTCGCGCTCGCGCGGCTGGAAGGCTACACGAGCGAGGCCGAGCTGCTCGCCGCGGTGCCCGACATCGCGCAGGGCTGGTATGTCGAGCCCGACCGGCGCCGGCAGTTCCGCGAGCTGCTCGAGCGCGACGGCCAGGTGCGGGGCTTCGTCTCCGAGGTGCGCCGCCACCGCACCGGCGAGCGGCTCTGGGTGAGCGAGAACGCGCACCTCGTGCGCAACGCCGACGGCAGCCTGCGCCACTACGAGGGCACGGTCGAGGACATCACCGCGCGCGTCGAGGCCGAGCAGGCGCTGCGCGCCAGCGAACAGCGCTGGAAGCTGGCGCTCGAGAGCGTCGGCGACGGCATCTGGGACTGGGACCTGGCGGCGAACCGCGAGATCGTCTCGGCGCGCCTGCTCCAGACGTACGGCCTCGGCCCCGAGGCGCACGGCGGCCGGCCCGACGCGCTTGACGAGCTGACGCACCCCGACGACCGCGAGACCATGCGGCGCGACCGCGAAGCCCACCTGCGCGGCCAGACGCCGACCTACCGCAACGAGCATCGCATCCTGTGCAGCGACGGGCGCTGGAAATGGGTGCTCTCGCGCGGCATGGTGATCGAGCGCGACGCCGCCGGCCGGCCGCTGCGCATGATCGGCACCCACACCGACATCAGCCTGCGCAAGGAGGCCGAGGTGCTGCGCCGCGAGCGCGAACATGCGGCCGAGGCACAGAAGGCGCAGAACGCCTTCCTCTCGCGCGTGAGCCACGAGCTGCGCACGCCGCTGAACGCGATCATCGGCTTCGCCCAGCTGCTCGAGCTCGAGCCCGCCGACAGCCCGCGCCGGTCGGGCTGGGTGCGCACCCTCCTCGACAGCGGGCGCCAGCTGCTGGCGCTGGTCAACGACCTGCTCGACCTGTCGAGCGCGCGCACCGGGCTGCTCCAGTTCACCCGTGCAACGGTCGAGATCGGCCCCCTGCTGCGCGAGGTCTGGGTGCTCCATGCGACCGATGCCGCCCATGCCGCGCTCGCCTTCGCCGACCCTGCGCACGCGACCGCAGGGCTGCGGGTGATGGCCGACCCGCGCCGGCTGCGCCAGGTGCTGAGCAACCTGGTGTCGAATGCGATCAAGTACAACCGCCCCGGCGGCCGCGTGGTCGTGACCGCCGCGAGCGACGGCGACGCGGTCGCGCTCTCGGTCGAGGACGACGGCCCGGGGCTGGACGCGGCGCAGCTCGAGCGCCTGTTCCAGCCCTTCGAGCGCCTCGGCGCGCAGCACACGCCGATCGCCGGCACCGGTCTCGGGCTCGCGCTCGCGCGCCAGCTCGTCGAGGCGATGGGCGGCACGATCGAGGTCGACAGCGCGCCCGGCCGGGGGTCGCGCTTCACGGTCCGGCTCGAGGCCGCGCCCGCGACGCCGCTGCCCGACGCCGCGACGGCTAGCGCCGCTCGAACTTGAACACCGCGACGCTGGCGCGCAGGTTGGGCCAGCGTCGCAGCACGCGACCGGCCTGCAGGCCAAAGCTGTCAGTCACCGCCAGGCCGTTCCTGCGCGCCAGCACCTCGAAGTCGGCGAAGGTGCCGACACGGATGTTCGGCGTGTCGTACCACTGGTAGGGCAGCGCCTTCGTCACCGGCATGCGCCCGGCGGCGACGCGCAGCCGGTTCGGCCAATGCGCGAAGTTCGGGAAGCTGACGATGCCGATGCGGCCGACGCGCGCGGTCTCGCGCAGCATCTGCTCGGTGTTGCGCAGGTGCTGGAGCGTCTCGAGCTGGAGCACGACGTCGAAGCTGCGGTCCTCGAACAGCGCCAGCCCTTCCTCGAGGTTGAGCTGGATCACGTCGACGCCGCGCTGCACGCAGGCCTGGACCTTGGCGTCGTCGATCTCGATGCCGTAGCCGCTGCAGCCCTTGTGCTGCTGCAGGTGCGCGAGCAGCTCGCCGCTGCCACAGCCGAGGTCGAGCACGCGGCTGCCCGCGGGCACCAGGCCGGCGATGATCTCGAGGTCGCGGCGCTCGGCCATCTCAGCGGCTCCTGCGGCCCAGGCCCGCGCGCGCCGAGGACGCCGGATGGCCGACTCCGCTCATGTCCCCCGGGGCGGGCTGCGCCCACCCCTCCTCCTTGACTTCGCTGCGCCGGCCACCCGCCGTCCTCGGCCATCCACGTGGGTGGCATGCGATGTCCGAACACCCATGCAGGTGGTAGATCGGACCGGCAGGGCGCGCTGTGGAGCGAAGTAAAGGAGGAGGGACGGGCAACGCCCGTCCCGGGGGACATGAGCGGAGCAGCGTGTCGTGCCGGTCCGATCCCGCTCCGCCGCCGGCGGCCCGGCACCCGAAGGCGCAAACCGAAAGCCGCGGCGGCTCTGCCAGCGACGCCGAGCGCAACAAGGAACTCACGGCGCGCCTCATGCCTGCAGCCGCTCGAAGTAGGCCCGCATCACGCCGTGGTAGCGCGCGTCGTCGAGCAGGAAGGCGTCGTGCCCGTGGGGCGCGGCGATCTCGGCGTAGCTCACCGCGATCCGGTTGTCGACCAGCGCCTTGACGATCTCGCGCGAGCGCGCCGGCGAGAAGCGCCAGTCGGTCGTGAAGCTGACGAGCAGGAAGCGGTTCGCGCGCGCCGGCTCGAAGGCGCGCGCGAGGTTGCCGCCGTGCTCGGCGGCCGGGTCGAAGTAGTCGAGCGCGCGCGTGATCAGCAAGTAGGTGTTGGCGTCGAAGTACTCGCTGAACTTGTCGCCCTGGTAGCGCAGGTAGCTCTCGATCTGGAACTCGATCGCCTGGGTGCTGAACGCGAGCTCGGCATTGCGCAGCGCGCGGCCGAACTTGAGGTCCATCGCGTCGTCGCTCAGGTAGGTGATGTGGCCGATCATCCGCGCCACGCGCAGGCCGCGCTTCGGGACGACGCCATGGGCGTAGAAATGGCCGCCGTGGAAGTCGGGGTCGGTGACGATCGCGCGCCGCGCGACCTCGTTGAACGCGATGTTCTGCGCCGACAGGTTCGGCGCGGTCGCGACCGCGACGCAGTGGCGCACGCGCTCGGGGTGGCGCAGCGTCCAGGCCAGCGCCTGCATCCCGCCCAGGCTGCCGCCGACGACCGCGGCGAGCTGAGCGATGCCGAGCCGGTCGATCAGGCGCAGCTGCGCATCGACCCAGTCCTCCACCGTCTGCACCGGGAAGTCGGCGCCCCAGACCCGGCCGGTGGCCGGGTTGACGTGCATCGGCCCGGTCGAGCCGAAGCACGAACCCGGGTTGTTGACGCCGATGACGAAGAAGCGCTCGGTGTCGAGCGGCTTGCCCGGGCCGATCAGGTTGTCCCACCAGCCGACCGCGCCCTGCGCGTCGACGCCGGCCACGTGGTGGCTCGCGTTGAGCGCGTGGCAGACGAGCACCGCGTTGCTCCTGTCGGCGTTGAGCGTGCCGTGGGTCTCGTAGACCAGCGTGTAGTCGGCGAGCGCGGCGCCGCACTTCAGCGGCAGCGGCGCGCTGAAATGCATCTGCTGGGTGATGACGGGGCCGGTCGGAGGCATCGGGAAGACGGCGCCGCCGGCAAGCGGGCACCGGGCTGGCGGTGTCCCTCACGCATTTAGCGGCATTTGTTGAAGCGCCCGCAATCGGAACAAATCGGCGCCGAGGGCGCGAAGTATAGCCAGCGCGCTATGCTGGCCCGATGAGCAACCCGACACCCTGGTTCGACGGCTTCGAGGCCTCCGATCACGTCGTCGGCGGCCTGCGCCTGCATGCCCGTGTCGGCGGGCG
>MEGM01000095.1:8705-20194 GCA_001725505.1 Rubrivivax sp. SCN 70-15
GGCGGGCGCGCCGGCGCGCCGCCGCTGCTGCTGGTGCACGGCTTCCCGCAAAGCCACGTGATGTGGCACCGGATCGCGCGCGCGCTGGCGCCGCATTACCGCATCGTGCTGCCCGACCTGCGTGGCTACGGCCGCAGCGACAAGCCGCGCGGCGACGCCGACCATGTCAACTACAGCAAGCGCACGATGGCCGCGGACCTGGTGGCGCTGATGCGTTCGCTCGGCTTCGAGCGCTTCTTCGTCGCCGGCCACGACCGCGGCGGCCGCGTCGCGCACCGCCTCGCGCTCGACCACGCGGGCGCGGTGGCGCGGCTGTGCTTGATCGACATCGCGCCGACGCTGGACATGTACGCCGCGACCGACTTCGCGTTCGCGAGCGCGTACTACCACTGGTTCCACCTGATCCAGCCGGCACCGCTGCCCGAGAAGATGATCGGCGGCTGCGCGCGCGACTACCTGCACGCCAAGCTCGGCGGCTGGGGCAGCGCCGGCCTGGACCATCTCGAACCGCTGGCGCTGGCCGAATACGAGCGCAACTTCTGCACCCCGGCCGCGATCCACGGCGCCTGCGAGGACTACCGCGCCAGTGCCGGCATCGACCTCGAGCACGACCGCGCGTCGCGCGCCGCCGGCGACAAGATCGGCTGCGAGCTGCTCGTGCTCTGGGGCGAGCGTGGCGTCGTGCATCGCCTGTTCGACCCTCTGGCGCTGTGGCGCGCGCAATGCGCGGCGACGGTGAGCGCTCGCGCGCTGCCGGCCGGGCACTTCATCCCCGAGGAGCTGCCGGCCGAGACGGCGGCCGCGCTGCAGGCCTTCTTCGGCGCCTGAACAGGCCGGCCGACCCCGGGTAATTCGCGGCCAGGCATCGCAGCGGCCGCGGCTACCATGGCCCCGCTCCAAGGAGGCGCGGGCCTATGCAAGACTGGCTGCTACGAATCGACCGCCACTTTCCGCTGCGCTATGCGGCCTGGCTGGCCTGCGGCGTCGGGTTGCTGCTCGCGGCGTTCACCTCGGTCGCGTTCCACGTCGGCGGCTTCGTCGCGCTGGTCTGCGTGGTGCTCGTCGGGGTGGGCTGGCGCGACACGCGGCAGACCCGGCATTCGGTGCTGCGCAACTACCCGGTGATCGGGCACCTGCGCTTCCTGCTCGAGTACATCCGGCCCGAGATGCGACAGTACTTCATCGAGAGCGACAACGAGGCCGCGCCGTTCTCGCGCCAGCAGCGCAGCCTGGTCTACCAGCGCGCCAAGGGCGACCCCGACAAGCGTCCGTTCGGCACCCAGCTCGACGTGCACGCCGACGGCTACGAGTGGATCAACCATTCGATCGCGCCGACCGAGCTCGACGGCCACGACTTCCGCATCACCATCGGCGACGGCGGCACGGGCTGCACCCAGCCCTACCATGCGAGCGTCTTCAACATCTCGGCGATGAGCTTCGGCGCACTGAGCGCGAACGCGATCCTCGCGCTCAACGGTGGCGCGAAGAAGGGCGGCTTCGCGCACGACACCGGCGAGGGCTCGATCAGCCAGCACCACCGCGTCCACGGCGGCGACCTGATCTGGGAGCTGGGCTCGGGCTACTTCGGCTGCCGCAACGACGACGGCAGCTTCAATGCCGAGCGCTTCGCGGTCGCCGCACGCGACCCGCAGGTGAAGATGGTCGAGTTGAAGCTCAGCCAGGGCGCCAAGCCCGGCCACGGCGGCGTGCTACCGGGCCCGAAGGTCACGCCCGAGATCGCCGCCGCGCGCGGCGTGCCCGTCGGCGTCGACTGCGTCAGCCCGGCGCGCCACAGCGCGTTCTCGACCCCGCTCGAGATGATGGCCTTCATCGAGCAGATGCGCACGCTGTCGGGCGGCAAGCCGGCGGGCTTCAAGCTCTGCATCGGTCACCCCTGGGAGTGGTTCGCGATCGCGAAGGCGATGCAGGAGAGCGGCATCGTCCCCGACTTCATCGTCGTCGACGGCGCCGAAGGCGGCACCGGCGCGGCGCCGCTCGAGTTCACCGACCACGTCGGCGCGCCGCTGCAGGAAGGGCTGCTGCTGGTGCACAACACGCTCGTCGGCCTGAACCTGCGTCACCGCGTCAAGCTCGGCTGCGCGGGCAAGGTGACCGGCGCGTTCGACATCGCGCGCATGCTGGCCCTGGGCGCGGACTGGTGCAACGCGGCGCGCGGCTTCATGTTCGCGCTCGGCTGCATCCAGGCACAGAGCTGCCACACGGGCAGCTGCCCGACCGGCGTCACGACGCAGGACCCGCTGCGCCAGAAGGCGCTCGTCGTGCCGGACAAGATCGAGCGCGTCTACCACTTCCACCGCAACACGCTCGTGGCGCTGAAGGAGCTGGTGCAGGCCGCCGGGCTCGCGCACCCGAGCCAGATCAGCGCCGCGCACATCGTGCGCCGCAACGCCGATGGCGAGGTGCGCCTGCTCGTCAACCAGCTCCAGTTCGTGAAGCCGGGCGAGCTGCTCGACGCGATCGCAGGCCGCGTCGACTGGCCGCACAACACCTACCGGCTGTACTGGCCCCTGGCGCGCAGCGACAGTTTCCAGCCCACGCGCAGCGACAGCTTTCAGCCTGCGCGCAGCGACGGCTTGCAGCCCGCACGCAGCGACGGCGGCCAGCCCGGCGACGACCTTCACGCCGCGTAGACGCCGTTCAGGCCGTCGGCCGCACCATCCGGAACAGCTGCTCGGGGCCGATCGTGAAGTAGTCGGCCGGGCCGCCGGCACGCAGCACGTGCTGAGCGCGCGCGGTGTCGTAGACGCCACCCTCGAGCAACTCGCGTGCGATGTGGACCGCGACCACCTCGCCGAAGCTCATCCAGGTCTGCAGCTTCTGGCCGTCGGCCGACTCGAGCTGGAACTGCTGCGTGAGCCGGCATTCGAACGCAACCGGGCTCTCGGCGACGCGCGGCACGCCGACGAGCTGCGACGGCGCGGGCGTGAGCCCGGCGAGCGTGAACTCGCTCACCTCCGGCGGCACCGGTGCGCTCGTCCGGTTCATCGCCTCGGCCAGCGGCCGCGTGACCAGGTTCCAGACGAACTCGCCGGTCTCGGCGATGTTGCGCACCGTGTCCTTGAAGCCCAGGCTCGCGAAGCCGACGATCGGCGGCGTGTAGTTGAAGGCGTTGAAGAAGCTGTACGGTGCCAGGTTCAGCGCGCCGGCAGCACTGCGAGACGAGATCCAGCCGATCGGGCGCGGCCCGACGATCGAGTTGAACGGATCGTGCGGTAGGCCGTGGCCGTGGCGCGGCTCGTAACTGTGGAAGCGCGTGGCGTCGGGGTCGGACATCGGTTCAGGCCGCCGCCGGCGCGGTGTCCACGAAGCTCGGCCGCGCGGCCAGCTTCTCGGACAGGCGCGCGAGGTTCGGGTATTCGCTGCGCCAGTCGATCGCCGCGAAACGGAAGTCGAGGTAGCCGAGCGCGCAGCCGACGGCGACGTCGGAGAGCGTGAAGTGGATGCCCGAGCACCAGGGCTTCTCGCCCAGACCCTGGCTGAAGGCCTTCAGCGTCGCGTGGACGCGGCTCATCTGGCGGTCCATCCAGGCCTGCGAGCGTTCGCCGTCACCGCGCCCGGACCAGGTCGCCTCGAGCCGGGCCAGGATCGCGGCGTCGAGCAGGCCGTCGGCGAGCGCCTCCCAGGTGCGCACCTCGACGCGCTCGCGCCCGGACGGCGGGATCAGCTTGCCCACCGGCGACAAGGTGTCGAGGTACTCGACGATGACGCGCGAATCGAACACCGCCTCGCCGCCTTCCATCACCAGGCAGGGCACCTTGCCGAGCGGGTTGTACTTGAGCACCGCGTCGGTGCTCCAGACGTCCTCGAGCAGCAGCTGGAAGTCGAGCTTCTTCTCGGCCATCACGACGCGCACCTTGCGCACGTACGGGCTGGTGAGGGAACCGATCAGTTTCATGGGTTGCTTGACTGCCACATCTCCGGGGTTGAATTCATTCTAGCCAAGCGGTCCGCGCGGCCGATGCCGCGTTCAGCGCTGTCGCGTGAAATCCACGGCCGCGGGCCGGCCGGGCAGTTCGAGCGCCGCCGTCGCCGCCGGCATGCGCGAGATCACGCGTCCGCCGCGCACCACGAGAAGGCGCTGCGCACGCAGGCGGATCGCCTCGACCGGGTCGCGCGCCTGCAGCAGCACGAAGTCGGCGCGGCAGCCGGGCTCGAGACCATAGCCTTCGAGGCCGAGCACGCGCGCGGCGTTGACGGTGACGGCGTCGAAGCACAGGCGCATCGCCTGCTGCGAGGTCATCTGCGCGACATGCAGCCCCATCGCGGCGACCTCCAGCATGTCGGCCGAGCCGAGCGAGTACCAGGGGTCCATCACGCAGTCGTGGCCGAAGGCGACGTTGACGCCCGCGGCAAGCAGCTCGGGCACGCGCGTCATGCCGCGCCGCTTCGGATAGCCGTCGTGCCGGCCCTGCAGCGTGATGTTGATGAGCGGGTTGGCGACCGCGTGCACGCCGGCCTCCCTGATCAACGGAATCAGCTTGCTCACGTAATAGCTGTCCATCGAATGCATCGACGTCAGGTGCGAGCCGGTCACGCGGCCCTGCAGTCCCAGCCGCTGCGCATGGAAGGCCAGCGTCTCGACGTGGCGGCTCATCGGGTCGTCGCTCTCGTCGCAGTGCATGTCCACCGGCAGCCCGCGCTCGGCGGCCAGCTCGCACAGCCGCTTCACGCTCTCGACGCCCTGCTCGGCCGTGCGCTCGAAATGCGGGATGCCGCCGACGACGTCGACACCGCGGTCGAGCGCGCGCACCAGGTTCGCCCAGGCGCCGGGCGAGCGCAGCACGCCGTCCTGCGGGAAGGCGACGAGCTGCAGATCGAGATACGGCGCGACGCGCTGCCTGACGTGCAGCAGCGCCTCCACTGCGAGCAGCCTGTCGTCGCAGACGTCGACGTGCGAGCGGATCGCGAGCAGCCCGCGCGCCACGGCCCAGTCGCAGTACGCGAGCGCGCGCTCGACGAGCGCTTCCTGCGTCAGCCGGGGCTTGAGCTCGCCCCACAGCGCGATGCCTTCGAGCAGCGTGCCGCTCGCGTTGACGCGCGGCAGCCCGTGGCTGAGCGTCGCGTCGAGGTGGAAGTGCGCGTCGACGAAGGGCGGCGCGAGCAGCCAGCCGCCGGCGTCGATGCAATCGACGCCCTCGGGCGCCGCGAGCGCCGGCCCGACGGCGGCGATGCGTCCGTCCGCGACGAGCAGGTCGATGCCGGTGCGGCCGTCGGGCAGGGTGGCGTTGCGGATCAGCATGGCGATGGTGATGCGGGGATCGCGCCAGCATAAGCCGTCACCGACCGACCCGCCCTCGACGGGCGACTACCATGCGCGACTCTCACAGCCCGCTTCGACGACGATGCCGCTCCCGCCCAAGCCCGTAATGAGCGCCCCAAGGCCGGCAGAAGCCGGCCGTCCCCCGCGGGGATCGAGCAAAGTGGCAACGCCACACTTGCTCGAGAGCCGCCGCGCCCTGCTCATCGGCGGCGCCGGCCTGCTCACGCTGCTGCCGGCAGCCCAGGCACTCGCCGCCGACGCCGCGGCCAGTGCCGCCTCCGACGCCACCACCGAACCCGCGCTCGACCCGCGGCTCAGGGAGCAGTCGCACACGACCCACGGCGTCGTACAGGTCCAGGGCCGGCGCATCGAGTACCGCGCGGTCGCCGGGCTGCTGCCGGTCGAGGGCAGCCACGACGAGCCCGGCGCGGTGATGTCCTACGTCGCCTACTTCGGCAAGGCCGCGCCCGGCGCCGCGCAGCGGCCGGTGATCTTTCTCTACAACGGCGGGCCGGGCTCGTCGACGGTCTGGCTGCACCTGGGCGCCTTCGGCCCGAAGCGCGTGCTCACCGGCAACGGCCGGCGCGGCCCGGCCGCGCCCTACAGGCTTGTCGACAACGAGTACTCGCTGCTCGACGTCGCCGACCTGGTCTTCATCGACGCCCCCGGCACGGGCTTCGGCCGCATCGTCGCGGTCGACAGGGACAAGGCCAAGGAGCGCGAGAAGCTGAAGGAGAAGGAAAAGGAGTTCTGGGGCACCGACCAGGACGCCGCCGCCTTCGCCCGCTTCATCAAGAAGTTCCTCACCCGCTTCAAGCTCTGGAACGCGCCGCGCTACCTGTTCGGCGAGAGCTACGGCACGACGCGCTCGGCGGTGCTCGTTCAGCGCCTGCAGAGCCAGGAGAGCGTCGACATGAACGGCGTGATCCTGCTCTCGCAGGTGCTCAACTTCGGCTTCAGCGCGGACGACCCGCAGGACTCGCCCGGCAACGACCTGGCCTACGCGCTCGCCGTGCCGACCTACGCCGCCACCGCCTGGTACCACCGCCGGCTGCCGGCCTGGGCGGATCGCTCGGCCCGGACGCTGGACCAGCTCGTCGCCGCGGCGCGCCGCTTCGCGCTCGGCGAGTACCTGCAGGCGCTGACCGCCGGCAACGCGATCGCCCCCGAGACGCGGCGCGCCGTCGCCGAGACCTTGAGCGGCTTCATCGGCCTGCCCGCGCCCTACCTCGAGCGCGCCGCGCTGCGCGTCTACGGCGGCATGTTCTGCAACCAGCTGCTCGCCGACGCCGGCCTCACCGTCGGCCGGCTCGACACGCGCTACACCGGCCCGTCGCTCGACCCGCTGGCCAAGGAGGCCGACTACGACCCGCAATCGTCGGCGATCGAGTCGGCCTATGTCTCGCTGTACAACGACTACGCGCGCAACACGCTCGAAGTCGGCGCCGATCTGGACTACCGCGCATCGGCCGACGTCGGGGAGACCTGGGACTCCAGGCACCGGCCGCCGGGCGCGCGCCAGGCGCGCTCGGGCACGCTCAACGTGATGCCCGACCTGGCCACCGCGATGCTCGTCGACCCGCGGCTGAAGGTCTCGATGCACGCCGGCTACTTCGACCTCGCGACGCCGTTCTTCGCCGCCGAGTACGAGCTGAACCACCTGCCGATCCCGGCCGCACTCGCGGCCAACATCGAGGTCCACCACTACCCTGCCGGCCACATGATGTACGACGACCCGGCCTCGCTCGCGGCGCTGCACGACAACGTCGCGCGCTTCGTGCGGGCGACCGACAACGCCAGGACCTGAACCCGACAGCGCCGACAGGAGCCCCGATGCGAACCCTTCTGACCTTCGTCCTCGCCGGCTGCGCCGCCGCCACCGCCGGGGCCACCGAACCGGCCGCGGCGGTCTCGTCGCTGCCGGCCGACCTGTCGGCGAGCATCGAGCGCGTGCGCCTGCCCGGCGGCGAACCGATGGGCCTGGTCGGCACCAGCCTGGTGTTCGAGCTCGCGCCGGGCTGGTGGGTCGGGCCCGCGCTCTACGGCGCGGCCACCGGCCACCGCGGCGGGCTGTTCACCTGGGGCGTCGAGGGCCAGCGCCGCTGGCAGCTCGCGCCGCGCTGGCAGCTCGGCGCCGGGCTTTACGTCGGCGGCGGCGGCGGCGCGTCGGCGCCGGTCGGCGGCGGGCTGATGCTGCGCCCGCATGCGGACCTGATGTTCGACTTCGGCCGCTGGTCGGCCGGCGTCAGCGCGGCCCAGGTGCGCTTCCCGAGCGGCACGATTCGCAGCTCGCAGCTCGGGCTGCAGGTCTCGGTGCACGACGCCTTCGCGTTCGCCGGGCCCGGTCACGACGGCCAGTCGCTGGCCTTCGCCGGTGCCGGCGGCCTGGGGCTGCAGCGCATCTCGGTGCAGCTCGGCCGTTATGGGGCCAGCGGCTCGGAGGCGGGCTTCGACACCGTCGGCGTGCGCGCCGACCGCCCGGCCGGGCGCTGGCTCGAGACCACGCTCGAAGCCGCCGGCGCGGCCAAGGGCGGCGCCAGCGGCTACGCCGAGTTCGGCGCCGGCCTGCTCGCGCTCTGGCCGGCCGACGCACGCGTGCGCGTCGGCCTGCACGGCGCGCTCGGCCTGGCCGGGGGCGGCGGCGTGGCCACCGGCGGCGGCACGTTCGGGAAGCTGGGCGCGGTCGGCCGCGTGAGCCTGGGCCGCGACGCGACGCTCGAACTCGAGGCCGGGCGCGTGCGCGCGTTCACGGGCGACTTCAACGCGCGCTACGTGCAGCTCGCACTCGGCGTCGCGCTGGGCGCATCGGCCAGCGACACGGCACCGGGTCCGTCGTTCAAGACCGTGCACGACACCGAGTGGGCGCTCAGCGTCGAGCACTACGTGCGCGCGCAGCGCAAGACCGGCGGCGCGCCCAGCCTCGACGCGATCGGGCTCGAGGTGCGGCGCTCGATCGGCGGCGGGTTCTACGCCGGCGGCCGCGCGCTGAGCGCGATGCGCGGCGGCGCGGGTGCCTATTCGGTCGGGCTCATCGGCCTGGGCGCGGGCACGCGCTTCGGCGCCGACCGGGCCTGGAGCGCCGGCGCCGAGGCGATGGTCGGCGCCGCCGGCGGCGGCGGCGTCGACAGCAGCGGCGGCGCGATCGTCCAGCCGATGGCCTGGGCCGGGCACCGGATGGGCCGCTTCGGTTCGCTCAAGCTCGCGCTCGGCTACGTCAAGTCGCTGCACGGCGGCCTCGCGACGCCGGTCGTCGACCTGGCCTGGGCGGTCGACTTCGGCACGCCCTGATCGACGCATCGACGGCGACAACTGAGCGTCATCGTCAGTTCCATATATTTCGAATCCATCGTTGACCGATAAATGACCGGCGGGCTCTCGGGACTTTCCCGGGGCGCCCGAACTTTTCCGGCTCGCACGGGTTCGCACCGCAACGCGCGTCGTGTCGACGCCGCCGTGTCGCCCGAGGCACGTTCCAGACCATCGAGACGAAGGAACTCCGGCCATGCCCCACACGCGCTCCCGTTCCACCGACGCCCTGTCCCGCCGCCTGCTGCTGCAGGCCGGCGCCATCGGCCTGGGCGCCACCGCGCTCGCGCGCCCCAGCCTGGCCGCCGGCACGATCAGGCTGCCGCTGCCCGGCGGCGCCGACGAACGCGCGCTCACCAGCGCGTTCCCGCAGAAGGGCTCGATGATCCTGCAGCGCACGCGTCCGCCGCTGCTCGAGACGCCGTTTTCGGTCTACGACGAGGGCGCGTTCACACCGGTCGACCGCTTCTACGTGCGCTGGCACTGGGCCGAGGTGCCGACCTCGATCGACCCGCACAAGTTCGAGATGACGGTCAGCGGCCATGTCGAGCGCGAGCTGAAGTTCACCGTCTTCGACCTGATGCGCAAGTTCAGGCATGTCGAGCTCGCGGCGGTGAACCAGTGCTCGGGCAATTCCCGCGGCTTCTTCCAGCCGCGCGTGGCCGGCGGCGAATGGGGCAACGGCGCGATGGGCAACGCGCGCTGGGTCGGCGTGCGGCTGAAGGACGTGCTCGACGCCGCCGGCGTCAAGGCCGGCGCGCTGCAGGTGCAGTGCGAAGGCGCCGACCGGCCGGTGGTCGCGGGCGCGCCGAACCTGAAGAAGTCGCTCGCGGTCGACCACGCGCGCGACGGCGAGGTGATGATCGCCTGGCAGATGAACGACCAGGCGCTGCCGCTGCTCAACGGCTTCCCGATGCGGCTCGTCGTCCCCGGCTGGTACGCGACCTACTGGACCAAGATGCTGCAGCACGTGCGCGTGCTCGACCAGCCGGACACCAACTTCTGGATGCACCCGGCCTACGAGATCCCGGACAACTGGCCGCGCGCGGACATGAAGCCAGGCGAACAGATCAAGACGGTGCCGATCAACCGGATGGTGCCACGCTCGTTCATCACCAACCTCGCCGCCGGCGCCACCGTCGGCGCGGCGCGGCCCGAGCTGGTGCGCGGCATCGCGTTCGGTGGCGACACCGGAGTCAAGCAGGTCGAGCTGTCGACCGACGGCGGACGCAGCTGGATGCCGACCCGGCTCGAGGTCGACCACGGCAAGTACAGCTTCCGCCAGTGGCACACCTACGTCGTGCTCGACAAGGGCGCGCGCACGCTGATGGTCCGCTGCACGAACATCGACGGGCTGCGCCAGCCGATGACGCCGAACTGGAACCCAGGCGGCTTCATGCGCAACGTGGTCGAGTCGACGGCCGTGATGGCCGCCTGAGCGAGGAGCAAACGGCATGAACTCACACGAAAAAGTCCGCTTCGCGCTCTGCGCCGTCGCCACCGCCGCCGCAGCGTGGACCGCGCTGTTCTCGCTGCCGGCCCGCGCCGTGACGCTCAAGCCCGAGAGCGTGCAGCTGCCCGCGAGCAGCCGCCGCTTCGCGGGCGCCGGCGCCGAGGCCGCGAACAGCCATTGCCTGACCTGCCATTCGGCCGGCATGGTGATGAACCAGCCCGACATGCCGCGCGCGGCCTGGCTGGCCGAGGTGAACAAGATGAAGAACGTCTTCAAGGGCCCGATCCCCGAGGACCAGGTCGCGGTGATCGCCGACTACCTGGCCAGCATCAAGGGCAGCAAGTAGCCGGCGCGGGCCGGCCGCGACCGTCCGGGCGCGCCACAATGCGCGCGCATGGACGAGCGCACCGGACCCTCGACCGTCGACGCTGACGCCGTCGCCGCCAGCGCGGCGCGCATCCGCGCCAGCGGCGTCGCGCCGAAGGTCGCACTGCTGCTCGGCTCGGGCTGGGCGCCGCTGGCCGACCGCGTGCACGGCGGCGTCGCGATCGACTACGCCGAACTGCCGGCCTTCCCGCGGCCCGGCGTCGCCGGCCACGCGGGGCGGCTGCACCTGGGGCGGCTCGGGCCGGGCGGGCCCGAGGTGGCCGTGCTCGCCGGCGGCTCGAGACCGGCGATGCCGGCGCGATGGCCGGCGCGATCCGCAGCCTGGCCGCCGCCGGCTTGCGGGTGCTGGTGCAGACCAGCGCCGCCGGCAGCCTGGACGAGGCGCTGCGCCCGGGCGCGCTGATGCTCGTCGCCGACCACCTGAACATCGCGCAGCGCTCGCCGCTCGTCGGCGCGGCCGGTGGCGCCGACGAACGGCGCTTCGTCGACCTGTCGCGCGCCTACGACCCGGCGCTGCGCGCGCAGGCGCTCGCGGTCGCGCACCGCCTGGGCATCGCGCTGCGCGAAGGCGTCTACGCCTGGGTGCTCGGGCCGCAGTTCGAGACCCCGGCCGAGATCCGCTGGCTGCGCGGTGCCGGCGCGACCGTCGTCGGCATGAGCACGGTGCCCGAGACCATCCTCGCGCGCCACGCCGGGCTGCGCGTGCTCGCGCTGAGCCTCGTCACCAACATGGCCGCCGGGCTGTCCGACGAAACCCTCAGCCATGCGCACACGCTCGCCGGCGCGCAGGCCGGGGGCGAGCGCGCGCAGCGCCTGCTCGAGGCCGTGGTCGGCGCGCTGGAGCCCTGAGAGCCTGTGAAGATATGACTCGCACCCGCGTGAGGCCCCGGAACAGGCCCAATCTAGGCGCAAAGCGCAGCCGGGGTTGGGCCCCGGCGAGGCTTTGCAACGACGAGTGGGCCTGTTCCCGGGCCTCACCCTGTGGGCTGGGGTACCCAAGGGCGCTGGGCCGCGTTGCGCCGCATGCCCAGGCGGTCAGCCTGGGCCGCGCGCCGCGCCTTG
>MEGM01000096.1 GCA_001725505.1 Rubrivivax sp. SCN 70-15
GTCATGACGGCGCAGCCACTCACCTTGTAGCGCAACAACGCCATCGTTTCTTCGAGAACGCCGGGCGCGGTCATGGGCCTGGGATGCTCAGTACGAGCGCGGCAGCCCCATCACATGCTCGGCGATGTAATTCAGCACCATCTCGCGGTTCAGCGGCGCGGTGCGCAGCAGCCGCACCAGGCCGTACAGGTCGTAGATGCCGTACTCCTTGGTGAAGCCGTTGCCGCCGTGGGTCTGGATCGCCGCGTCCACCGCGTGGATGCCGGCCTCGGCGCCGGCGTACTTGGCGATGTTGGCGAACTCGCCCGCCGGCTGCCCCTGGTCGAACGCCCAGGCTGCCTTCAGCGCCATCAGCGAAGCCATCTCGATCTCGCTGCGCGCGATGGCCAGCGGATGCTGCACGCCCTGGTAGGCACCGATCGGCGTGTTGTTGAAGAGCTTGCGGTCGTTGGCGTAGGCCACCGCCTTCTTCAGCGCGAAGCGGCCGACACCCGTGCACAGGCCCGAGAGGATGATGCGCTCGGGGTTGAGCGTGTCGAACAGGATGCCGAAGCCCTTGCCGACTTCGCCCAGCACGTCGTCTTCGGTCAGCGCCACGTCGTCGAAGAACACCTGCCATTGCGTCTCGGGCACCGGGAAGGCGACCGGGATCAGCGTCTTGCTGATGCCCTTCTTCTTCATGTCGACCATGAAGATGGTGAAGCCGTCGGTCTTCTTCTTCACCTCGGCGCGCGGCGTGGTGCGCGTGACCACCATCGCGTAGTCGGCGCGGTTGGCGTCGGTGATGAACACCTTCTGCCCGCTGAGCCGGAAGCCGCCCTTGCCGTCGGGCTTGGCGATGCTCGTGATCTCCATCGAGTTGGAGCCCGCGTTCGGCTCGGTGATGGCGAAGCAGAAGCGGATCTCGCCGGCGCAGCCGCCCGGCAGCAGGCGGCGCTTCATGTCCTCGCTGGCGTGCTTGGCGATCAGGCCCATGGTCATGGTCGGGCCGACGACGAGGTTGAGCAGCGGGATGCCGTTGTTGGCCAGGCCCTCCATGAACAGCAGCATCTCGGTCATGCCCTGGCCGGCGCCGCCGTAGGCCTCGGGCACCATGATGCCGAGGAAGCCGTCGCCGGTGATCTGCTGGTACAGCTCGGCCGGCGGCTCGCTCTTTTCGGCGTATTGCTTCCAGTACTTGTGGTCGTAGCGCTGCGAGATGCGGTCGCCGTACTCGTAGACCATGCGCTGTTCCTGGGTCAGGGCGAAGTCCATCGCGCCTCCTTCTTCGTCGTCGGTTGCGGGGAGGTCAGCGGTTGGCCGACGGGAACTTCGGCGCGCGCTTTTCCTTCACGGCGGCCACGCCCTCGGGCGCGTCCTCGCCCAGGAAGCACAGCATTTCCATCGCCAGCGAACTTTCGAACACCGGGCGCGCCAGGTTCATCCAGCCGTTCAGCGACCGCTTGGTGAAGCGGATCGCCTGCTGGCTGCCGGCGGCCAGCTTGTTGGCCACCTCCATCGCCTTGTCCATCAGCTGCGCGCGCGGCACGCACAGGCTCACCAGACCGATGCGCTCGGCCTCCTTGCCGGAGACGAACTCGGCCGTCATCAGGTAGTACTTGGCCTTGGCCATGCCGCACAGCAGCGGCCAGCAGATGGCGGCGTGGTCGCCGGCGGCCACACCCAGCTTGACGTGGCCGTCGGTGATCTTGGCCTCCTCGGCCATGATGCTGATGTCGGCCATCATCGCCACCGCCAGGCCGGCGCCCACGGCCACGCCGTTGATCGCCGAGATCACCGGCTTCTCGCAGGCCATCACGTTGTAGACGATGTCCGAGGCCTCGGTCATCACGCTGTTGATGGTCTGTGCGTTGCCGACCATGTTGGTGATCCAGCTCAGGTCGCCGCCGGCCGAAAAGGCCTTGTCGCCGGCGCCGGTGATGACCGCGACCTTGGTCTTCGGGTCGTCATTGACCACGCCCCAGATCTTGGTCAGCTCCCAGTGCAGCCGCGCGTTGGTGGCGTTCATCACCTCGGGGCGGTTGATGGTGATGAGCAGCACGCCGTTGGGCTGGGGCTCGCACTTGAGGAACTGGAAGTCGGAGTAGTTCATGGCGGGTTCTCGCAGGGAAGGGTGGTGGAAAAGTGATGGGCTCGTTGCGCCAGGTCAGCGCAGGGACGCGCGGCCGTTGTTGAGGACGATCACGTCGCGCTCGACGACGCGGGCGCGGAACGACACGGTGGCGCCGTCGATCCAGAGCTCGGTGCGGATCGTCTCGCCGGGGTAGACCGGCGACGAGAAGCGCGTCTCGAACGAGGCGATGCGCGTGGCGTCGCCGCCCGCCGCCGCCTGCACGACCGCGAAGGCGGCGATGCCGTAGCTCGCCAGGCCGTGCAGGATGGGGCGCTCGAAGCCGGCCGAGCGCGCCAGCGCCGGCTCGGCGTGCAGCGGGTTGTAGTCGCCCGACAGGCGATAGATCAGCGCCAGCCCGGGCGGTGTCTTGCGGTCGAGGTGGCGGTCGTGTGCGCGCGTAGGCAGTTCGTGCACGGGCTTGACCGGGCCGCTCGGGCCGCCGAAGCCGCCGTCGGCGCGGCAGAAAGTGGTGGAGCCCAGCGTGGCCAGCAGCTCGCCGCTGGCCGCGTCGAGCACGCGGCGCTCGGTGTAGATGAGCGCGCCCTTGCCGGCGCCCTTGTCCGCGATGCCGGTGACCTTGGTGCGCCCGATCACCTCGCCTTCGGGCGCCGGGTGGCGGTGGATGACGAGGCTCTGCTCCCCGTGCACCAGCCGCACCGCGTCGACGCCGGTGGCCGGGTCGCGGATCCACATGCCGGGGTAGCCGAGCACCACCGGCAGCGTGGGCAGGGCAACCAGGTCCTTCTCGTAGACGAAGCGCAGCTCGGCCTCGTCCATCGGGTCGGCGCCCAGGCCCAGGCCGAGCGCGTACAGCATGGTGTCGCGCTTCGTGTAGCGGTGGCGCACGTCCTCGAACGGCCACGCCATCAGCTTGTCGTAGTTGATCGCCACGGCGCGCTCCTTCAGACGGGGTCCCAGGAGAACACGATGTTCGAGCTTTCGAGCGGGAAGAAGTTGGGCTTCATCGCCGGCAGCACGCGCTCGGCGATGGTTTCCGGCGTCCAGCCCTCGGCGGTGTGCATGCCGCGCAGCGGGCGCGGCTGGCTCATCAGGAAGATCTCGTTGCCGCGCACCGCGAAGATCTGGGCGGTGACCTCGGCCGCTGCGTCGCTGGCCAGGAAGGCGGCCACCGGCGCGATCTGCGCGGTGTCCAGCTTCTGCAGCTTGGCCACGCGCGCCTGCTGCTCGGGCGTGTCGGTCGGGATCGAGCCGATCATGCGGCTCCAGGCGAACGGCGAGATGCAGTTCGAGCGCACGTTGTAGCGCTTCATGTCGCCGGCGATCGAGCGCGACAGCGCGACGATGCCGAGCTTGGCCGCGCCGTAATTGGCCTGGCCGAGGTTGCCAATCAGGCCCGAGGTCGAGGTCATGTGCACGTAGGCGCCCGACTGCTGCGACTTGAAGTGCGGCGCGGCGGCGCGCGAGACGTAGAAGCAGCCGTTCAGGTGCACGTCGATGACCGCCTTCCACTCGTCGAGCGACATCGAGAAGAACATGCGGTCGCGCAGGATGCCGGCGTTGTTGACGACGACGTCGATGCGGCCGAAATGGTCGAGCGCGCACTGAACGATCTTGTGTGCCGAGTTCCATTCCGAGACGCTGTCGGTGGACAGCGCAGCGGCGCCGCCGGCGGCCTTGACCTCGTCGACGACCTGCTGGCCGGGGCTGGCGTCGTTGCCTTCGCCGGACACCGAGGCGCCGATGTCGTTGACGACGATCTTGGCCCCCTGCGCGGCCATCTGCAGCGCGATGTCGCGCCCGATGCCCCGGCCCGAGCCGGTGACGACGGCGACCTTGCCTTGCAGCATCGTGCCTCTGTTCATCTGCGGATCTCCTGTTGCGTGATGGGTGTGGTCGGATGCGGGCCGGCTCAGGCGCTCGGCAGGCGCAGCACGGCGGTGGCCAGGATGTTGCGCTGGATCTCGTTGCTGCCGCCGTAGATGGTCGCCGGCCGCGCGTTGTAGAAGGTCGTCAGCACGTCGATCGAGCCGCCCTCGACCTCGATGTCGCCCGGCATCGCGCCGCTGGCGCCCGCGACCTCGACCAGCAGGTTGGCCAGGCGCGAGCAGGTCTCGGTGGCGAAGATCTTGAGCATCGAGACGTCCGGGCCGAGCGCTTCGCCGCGCTTGACCTGCTCGACGAAGCGGCCGTAGAGCGTGCCGAGGTCGGCCACGTCGAGCGCGAGCTGCGTGTAGCGGTCAGCGAACACCGGGTCGTCGAACAGGCCGAGCTGCCGGGCCGCGGCGCGCAGCCGTCCGAGCACGTACTGGCTCTGCTTGGGGCTGCCGATGAAGATGCGCTCGAAGCCGAGCAGCGCCTTGGCGATGGTCCAGCCCTGGTGCAGGCCGCCGACGATGTTGGCGCGCGGCACGCGCACGTTGTCGAAGAAGACCTCGCAGAATTCCTCCTCGCCGGCGATGTTGCGGATCGGCCGCACGGTGATGCCCGGGCTCTTCATGTCGGCGAGCAGGAAGCTGATGCCTTCCTGCTTCTTCGCCGCCTTGTCGGTGCGCACGAGCAGGAAGATGTGCGTCGCGTCCTGCGCCAGCGTGGTCCAGATCTTCTGGCCGTTGACGACGAAGTGGTCGCCGTCGACCACGGCCTCGGTGCGCAGGCTGGCCAGGTCGGAGCCCGAATTGGGCTCCGAGTAGCCCTGGCACCAGATGTGCTCGAAAGTGCGGATGCGCGGCAGGTAGTGCTCGCGCTGCGCGTCGGTGCCGTGCTGGATGAGCAGCGGGCCGACCATCAGGATGCCCTGGTCGGGCGCACGCCCCACGCCGTGGTTTTCCTGCTCCTCGAAGTAGGCGATGAGCTTCTCGGGCGACAGGCCCATGCCGCCGTAGGCCACGGGCCAGCTCGGCGCGATCCAGCCGTGCGCCGAGAGCTTCAGCGTCCAATCGCGGATCTCGGCCCAGCGCAGGCGGCGCTTGGGATAACGCAGCTCGGGGGGGTAGTTGCGCTCGAAGAACTCGCGCACGCGGGCGCGGAACACCTCGGTCGGCAGCGCGTTCCAGTCGGTGGTGGCGGTCATGCTTCGGCTCCAGCAGCGGCGCCGGCACGGCGGGTGAGCAGCGCGTGGCGGCGCCGCTGTACGGCGCCGTTGCCCAGCCAGGCCGACAGCACGAGCGCGCGCTGCAGGTACAGGCCCAGGTCGTATTCGTCGGTGAAGCCGACAGCGCCGTGCAGCTGCACCGATTCGCGCGCGACCGCGAGCGCCGCATCGGAGCAGCGCGCCTTCACCCGCGCGGCGAGCTGCGCACGTTCATCGCCGGCGACGCCGGCGTCCAGCGCGGCCAGGCCTTCGGCGACCACTGCCGCGCACAGCTCCTGCTGGATGTGCATGTCCACGGCGCGGTGCTGCAGGCCCTGGTAGCTGCCGATGGCTTTGCCGAACTGCTTGCGGGTGCGCAGGTACTCCAGGGTCATGTCGAGCATGCGCCGCGTGATCGCCAGCAGCTCGGCGCTGACGACGACCAGCGTCTCGTCCAGCGCCTTGGCCAGCGCCGACCGCGCTGCGTCGCCGCTGCACAGCAAGTGATCGGTCGGCACCGTGACCTGCTCCAGGTCCAGCCGCGCGGCGAACGAGCCGTCCGCGAGCCGATCGAGGCGCCGCTGCACCCCCGAGGCCTGCGCCGGCAGCCAGACCAGCGCCAGGCCTTCGGAAGACGAGGCGGTCACCACCCACCCGGTGGCGGCTGCGCCCGGCCGCACATGGCGCTTGCTGCCGCTCAGGCGCAAGGCCTCCGTACCGACAGCACAGATCGTGGCCGGGTCGGCCAGCCCGCCGTGGGCATCGAAGCTCGCCGCGCCGGTGGCATCCTCTTGCCAGGCCACCGCCGGCAGGCAGCGGCCCTGGGTCATGTCGGTCAGCAGTTGCTGCGCCAATTCGCTGGAGCCGCAGGCTTGCAACAGGCGGCCGGCAAATACCACCACCGGGGTGATCGGCTCCGGGGCGAGCTGCGCGGCGAGGGCGCCCACGACCTCGGCCATGTCGGCCAGGCTCTGGCCGAAGCCGCCGGACGACTCCGGCGCCAGCAGGCCGGTCCAGCCCTGGGCCACCAGCGCGTTCCAGAACCGCAGGTCGAAGCCCGGCGCCTTGCCGCGCAGCGCGCGGGCGCGCGACAGAGGCGACTCCTTGCCGGCGAAGGCGGTCGCGCTGGCGCGCAGCAGTTCGAGTTGTTGCCGGCGTTCGAGGCCGGCGTCTGAAGGTGCATTCATTCAGCAGCGGTTCTTCTATCTTGGTCAATACGACTTCGGCAGGCCGAGCACCTTCTCGGCGATGAAGCACAGGATGAGCTGCGGGCTGATCGGCGCGACGCGCGGAATCAGCATCTCGCGCAGGTAGCGCTCGACCTGGTATTCCTTGGCGTAGCCGAAGCCGCCCAGCGTGGCCATGGCACGCTGGCAGGCCGCGAAGCCGGCCTCGGCGGCCATGTACTTGGCCGCGTTCGCGTCGGCGCCGCAATCGAGCTTGCGGTCGTACTTCCAGGCGCCGCGCATCGCCATCAGCCAGGCGGCTTCCAGCTCCATCCACGACTGCGCGAGCGGATGCTGGATCGCCTGGTTCTGGCCGATCGGCCGGTCGAAGACGACGCGCTCGCGCGCGTACTTGACCGCGCGCTCAAGCGCCGCCTGGCCCAGGCCCACCGCCTCGCCGGCGATCAGGATGCGCTCGGGGTTCATGCCGTGCAGGATGTACTCGAAGCCGCGGCCTTCCTCGCCGATGCGGTCCTCCACCGGGACCTTCAGGCCGTCGATGAACAGCTGGTTCGAGTCGACCGCTTTGCGGCCCATCTTGTCGATCTCGCGCACTTCGACGAACTGGCGGTCGAGGTCGGTGTAGAACAGGCTCAGCCCGAAGGTCGGCTTCTTGCACTGCTCGATGGGCGTGGTGCGCGCCAGGATGAGCATCTTCTTGGCCACCTGCGCGGTCGAGATCCACACCTTCTGGCCCGACAGCACGTAGTGGTCGCCGCTGCGCTCGGCGCGCGTCTTCAGCCGCGTGGTGTTGAGGCCGGTGTTCGGCTCGGTCACCGCGAAGCAGGCCTTCTCTTGGCCGGCGATCAGCGGCGGCAGCATGCGGCGCTTCTGCGCGTCGGTACCGAACACCACCACCGGCTGCAGGCCGAAGATGTTCATGTGCACGGCCGAGGCACCCGACAGCCCCGCGCCCGAGCGCGCGATGGCCGTCATCATCACCGTGGCTTCGGTGATGCCCATGCCGCTGCCGCCGTACTCCTGCGGCATGCAGATGCCGAGCCAGCCGCCCTTGGCGAGTTCGTCGTACAGATCGTGCGGGAAGCCGCCGTCGCGGTCGCGCGCCAGCCAGTAGTCGTCGCCGAAGCCGGCGCAGATGCGCCCGATGGCCTCGCGGATCGACTCGTGTTCGCGGTTGTCGGTGAAGTCCATGGTGGGTCAGAAGGTCATGGCCAGGCGCGTGCCCTGGTCGATGGCGCGCAGGGCGTCGAGTTCGGCGGCGACTTCGGCGCCGCCGATCACCGCCGGCGCCACGCCGAGCGTGCGCAACTCGTCGGCGAAGGCGTTCTCGGATTCCTGACCGGCGCAAACGACGACGGTGTCGACCTCGAGCAGCATCGGCTTGCCTTCGACGACGAGATGCAGGCCGGCGTCGTCGATGCGTTCGTAGCTGCAGCCCGAGAGCATCTGCAGCCCGCGTTGCTCGAGCCGCGCGCGCAGCGCCCAGCCGGTGGACAGGCCGAGCGTGCGCCCCGGCTTTTCGGGCTTGCGCTGCAGCAGGGTGACCGTGCGGCGCGGGCGCGGCGGCTGCGGCTGCGCCAGCCCGCCCGGCACCTCGGGCGCGGTGGCCACGCCCCACTCGGCGAGGAAGCCCGCCACGCCGTCCGCCGCGTGTCCGTTGGTCGCGCCGGCTTCTTCGTGCAGCAGGTACTCGGCCACGTCGAAGCCGATGCCGCCGGCGCCGATGACGGCTACCCGATCCCCCGCCGTCTTGCGGCCGGCCAGCAGGTCGGCATAGCCCACCACTTTCGAATGTTCGATGCCCTGGAGCGCCGGGACGCGGGGCCGCACGCCGGTGGCCACGACCACGTGGTCGAAGCGCTGGGCGGCGAGTTCGCCTGCCTGCAGCCGCCGGTTCAGGTGCAGCGCGATGCCGCCGTCGGCCACGCGGGTGCGGAAGTAGCGCAGCAGCTCGTGGAACTCCTCCTTGCCGGGCACCGCGCTGGCCAGGTTGAGCTGGCCGCCGATGGCCGCACCGGCCTCGAACAGCTCGACCGCGTGGCCGCGCTCGGCGGCGGTGATGGCGCAGGCGAGCCCCGCTGCGCCGGCGCCGACCACGGCCACCCGGCGCCGGCCGCGGCTGGCCGGCATCTCGGCGAACTCCAGTTCGCGACCCGCTTTCGGATTGACCAGGCAGGACGTCGGCCGCTGCGTGAAGATGTAGTCTAGGCAGGCCTGGTTGCAGGCGATGCAGGTGTTGATCGTGTCCGGCCGGCCGGCGGCGGCCTTGCGCACGAAGTCGGCGTCGGCCAGGAAGGGGCGTGCCATCGACACCATGTCGGCGTCGCCCGACGCGATGATCTCGTCGGCCACATCCGGCGTGTTGATGCGGTTGGACACGATGAGCGGGATCTTCAGCGCGCGCTTGATGCGCGCCGCGGCGAAGCGGAACGCGGCGCGCGGCACCAGGTAGGCGATCGTCGGAACCTTGGCCTCGTGCCAGCCGAACCCGGTGTTGATGACGTCGGCGCCGGCGGCCTCGACCGCGCGCGCCAGTGCGATCACCTCGTCGGCCGGCGCGCCGCCCTCGACGAGGTCGAGCGCCGACAGGCGGTACATGATGAGCGCCTCGGGGCCGAGCCGCTCGCGCGTGCGCCGCACGATTTCGACCACGATCCGATGGCGGTTCTCCACGCTGCCGCCGAATTCGTCGGTGCGGTTGTTGCAGCGGGTGGTGGTGAACTGGTTGAGGAAGTAGCCCTCCGAGCCCATCACCTCCACGCCGTCGAAGCCGGCGCGCATCGACAGCTCGGCGCAACGCACGTAGTCGTCGATGGTGCGCCAGACTTCGGCCGTGCTCAGCGTGCGCGGCACGCGGCGGTTGATCGGCGAGGGGATGTTCGAGGCCCCGACCAGGGCCGCAGTCTTGCCGTAGCGGCCGGTGTGCAACACCTGCACCAGGATCTTGCCGCCGGCCTCGTGCACCGCCTGCGAGATGGGGCGCAGCGCGTCCGCGTCTTCAGCCGTCGTGAGGATGGGGCCGTGATCGTCGAGCTTGGCCTCGACATTCATCGCGAAGCCGCCGGTCACGATCAGCCCGGCGCCGCCGCGCGCACGCTCGGCGTAGAACGCGGCCAGCCGCTCGATGCTGCGATCGAGATGCTCCATGGCGGTATGCATCGAGCCCATCAGCGTGCGGTTGCGCACCGTGTGCGCGCCGAGGCGGATGGGGGCGAGAAGGGCCGGGAACGGTGTGGGTGCAGCCATGCGCGGGGTCCGTTTCAGGAAGCGTGAGTGTAGCTAACTAACGTATGTTCGGTCCAATGCTATAGTGTCGCGGTGTGCTGCGGCGCCACTGGCGAGGGATTTCCCGGAACCGCAGCCGTCTTGACCTGCACCCTCTTGGCCGGAGATACAGAACCCGATGCCCCAACCGCACTCAGCGCCAGCCGAACCGCCCGCCCACTACCTCAGGCCCGGCCGCTTCGTCGACAGCGACCACCCGGTCGTGCGCGAGTTCGCGCGCCGCCATGCCGACCCCTCACTGCCTGTGCGCGAGATCGCGGTGCGGCTGTACTACGCGGTGCGCGACGGCTTCCGCTACGACCCTTACAAGTTCGACATGTCCGAGAAGGGTCTCAAGGGCAGCAGCGTCATCGAGCGCGGCTACGGCTTCTGCATCCCCAAGGCCACGCTGCTGGCTGCGGCGGCCCGCGCCAGCGGCGTGCCGGCGCGGCTGGGCTTCGCCGACGTGCGCAACCACCTCACCAGCCCGCGGCTGCGCGAGATGATGAAGTCGGACCTTTTCGCCTTCCACGGCTACGCCGAACTGCTGATCGACGGCCGCTGGGTCAAGGCCACGCCGGCCTTCAACCTTTCGCTGTGCGAGAAGGCAAAGGTCAAGCCGCTGGAGTTCGACGGCACGGCGGACTCGGTGTTCCACGAGTTCGACGCGCTGGGCCGCCGGCACATGGAGTACGTGGCCGAGCGCGGCAGCTACGACGACGTGCCGCGCGCGGAGATCCTCGAGGTGTTCCGGCACGTCTATCCGAACTACGGCGACTGGGTTCGGGAAGGCGTATCGGGCGACTTCGAACGCGAGGTCGACACGGGCCCCGCCTCGTGACCGGCCACCCGGTCGGCGCGTTGCAGCGACGCGCATACGAAGGCTTTCCCGGCGGCGCCTGGGTCGCCGATGTCGGCGGCCCGGCCCAGGCGGCGGCGGTACTGCTGCTGCACGGCGGCGGCCAGACGCGGCACGCCTGGGGCGGCACGGCGCTGGCGCTCGCTCGCGCCGG
>MEGM01000097.1 GCA_001725505.1 Rubrivivax sp. SCN 70-15
CGCGAAGATGAGCCCGCGCCGCGCGCGCCGCGGCATGCCCCCGATGCAGGCGATGCGCGACGCCTTCAACGCGCCGAATGGTCGCCCGGACGAGATCGGCGTCGCGCTGACGCAGATCCTGGGCATGCACCCGCCGGGCGGGCTCGTGCGGCTGGCCAACGGCGAGGTCGGCGTCGTCGTGCGTCGCGGCGAGAGGCCGAGCCGACCCTGGGTCGTCAGCGTCGCGGCGTCGAACCGCCAGCCGCTGGCGCAGCCGGTGCTGCGCGATACGCGCGACGACGCCTACGTGATCCGGGCGTCGATGCGCCCCGAGGAATACCGTGCCGTCGTCGACCACGATAGGCTGCTGTCGCTGGCGGCGGCGCTGCCATGACGCGGGCGGCCGGTACCCGTCCTCAATGCGCCGGTTCGGCGGGCGCGTCGGCCGTGGCGACGCAGACGCGCCCACGGCCGGCTTCCTTGGCCCGATAGCAGGCGCGGTCGGCCGCCGCCAGCCAGGCCGCCGGCCCGGCGCTCGCCGCATCGAGCGCGGCCACGCCGACGCTCGCGCCGATGTCCAGCATCTGACCGTCCCAGGGCAGCCGGATCGTCGCGATCGCGCGCTGCAGCTGTCCCGCAATACGGGTCGCGACGTCGACCGGGCAACGCTCCAGCAGCAGCGCGAACTCGTCACCGCCGAGCCGGACTATCAGGTCGCCGGCGCGCACGCAGCCTGCCGCCGCCGCCGCGACCTCGCGCAGCATCGCGTCGCCGGCGGCATGGCCGTAGCGGTCGTTGACGGGCTTGAAGCGGTCGAGGTCGAACACCACCAGCGCCGCCGGCAGCGAGCGCGGCAGCGCGTCGAACAGGCGCGCCAGACGCGCCTCGAAAGCCGGCCGGTTGGCCAGGCCGGTGAGCGCGTCGTGCGTCGCGGCCCATTCGAGCGCCCGGCGCGCACCGACCTCGTCGGTGATGTCGTGCACGGTCCAGATCGTTCCCGAGTCCGGGTCCTGCCAGTCGACCGGCTGGCCGCGCAGCCGGGCCCAGAAGCGCCCGCCGTCCTTGCGCAGCATCTGCCATTCGCCGTCGTAGGCGCGGCCCTCGGCAAAGGCCGCCACGGCCAGCTCGATGAAGTGCCGGTAGTCCGAATCGGAGCCGAAGATGGTCTGCGCCGGCTGCCCGAGCAGGCTGCCTTCCTCGCTGCAGAAGAGCTTGCAGAACTGCCGGCTGACCAGCTCGAAGCGCTGCGCGCGGGTGAACACGATGCCCACCGGTGCCGCCGCCATGACCGACTCGAGGCGCTGGATCACCTGGTGGTTGAAGGTCTCGAGCTGGGCCCTCTCGGCGCTCACGTGGCGCAGCACACGCGTGAGCCGGCCGATCTCGCCGCCCACGGCGGGCCAGCCATCCTGGGCTGCCAGGCTGCCGTCGAACAGGCGCTCGGCGCGCGCCTGCAGCCGCGCCAGCGGACCCAGCAGCCAGCTCAGGAGCGCCAGCAACAGCGTGCCGAAGATCACCAGCAGAGCGAGCGCCCAGCGCAGTGCTTCGGCGCGGCCGGCGATCAGCGGCTGCAGCACCTCGGCCCGGTTGCGCAGTCGCCAGACCGTCCAGTCCGAGCCGGCCACCCCGGCTGCAGCGACAGTCTGCTGCGCACCGCCGAGGAGCAGCCCGGCCGGTCCGATCGGCACGCCGGCCTCGCGCCAGCGCAGCAGCGCGTTCGTCAGCCGGGGCTCGCGGGCCACGGGCCCGCCGATCAGACCCGGGTCCGGATGGGCGAGCACGTGACCCGAAGCGTCGGTGACGACGACGAGCAGGCTGTCGTCGCCGTCGCTCGATTCGGCCACCTCGTCGAACAGGCCGCCCGCATGAAGGCGCAGCCCGGCCGCCTGCACGCCCTTCGCGCGCTCGCCGGTCCCGGCCAGTCCGGGCTCGGTCTGCGGGGCGCTCGCCTGCAATGCCTGGTGCAGATCGGTCATGTGCCGGCTCAGCAGCCGTGCAGTACGCACCGCGCTGGCGAGTTCGAGCCGTTCGCGCGAGCGCAGCATGTCGATCTCGGCGCGGTGCAGCAGCACGGCGGTCGTGATCGCGATGCCCATCCCGAGCGCAGCGATCCCGGCCACCGCGAGCCGAAAGCGCAGCGAGCCGAGCAGCCGAACGAGCCGGGAATCGAAAACGTGGGTCATGGACCGGGGTCGGTGTCTCCGGGCGGCAAAGCCCTTGTCCGCAGGCTATCGGCCTGCCTTCCCCGAACCTGAGGCGCTGGCGCTCAGTTCTGCCGACTCTGCCGCGCCCGCAGCCAGTCCTCGAACGCGGCCGCCGGCATCGGCTCGGCCTCGAGGTTGCCCTGCAGCTCGTCGCAGCCGCGCGCGGCGACCCAGTCGCGCTGCGCCGCGGTCTCGACGCCTTCGGCGAGCGTGCGCATGCCCAGGCCGTGCGCCATCTGGATCACGGCGCCGGCGATCGCCGCCGAGCCCGTGTCGCCGGGCAGGTCGCGGATGAAGCTGCGATCGATCTTGAGGCGGTCGACCGGCAGGCTCTTCAGGTGGCCGAGCGAGGTGTAGCCGGTGCCGAAGTCGTCGACCGCGATGCGCACCCCCAGCGCGCGCAGGCGCTCCAGCGAGTCGCGCACCGACGCCAGTTCGTCCATCAGCATGCGCTCGGTCAGCTCGATCTCGAGCAGGCGGCCCTCGACGCCCTGTTCGCCTAGCAGCCGTTGCACCGCGTCCACGAAGCCCACGGACTGGAACTGCGTGGTCGAGAGGTTCACCGCGATCGGCACCGAGGCCAGCCCGGCCAGATGCCAGCGGCGCGCCTGGGCGACGGCCTCGCGCAGCACCCAGTCGCCGATCGGCAGCATCAGCCGGCGCGATTCGGCGAGCGGGATGAACGCGTCCGGCAAGATCAGGCCGCGCTCCGGATGGGCCCAGCGGATGAGCGCCTCGCAGCCGACCAGCGCGCCGTCGTGCAGCGACAGCTGGGGCTGGTAGTGCAGCACGAACTCGCGGTCGCGGATCGCCTGCGCGAGCCGGCTCTCCATCGCCAGATCGGCATACGCGGCCTCGGCCATCACCGGCTCGAAGAAGCGGCAGTCGGCGCGGCCGCGCGACTTGGCGTGGTACATCGCGGTGTCGGCGTGCTTGATCAGCGCGTCCGGCGTCTGGCCGTCCTGCGGGAACATCGAGATGCCGATCGACGGCGTGACCGAGATCGACGCGCCCTCGACCTCCACCGGCGCGCCGATCACCGCGAGCAGCTTGTGCGCCACCTCGCGCACCGCCGCCGCGGGCTGGTCGCCCGACAGCAGCACGACGAACTCGTCGCCGCCGAAACGTGCGACCAGGTCGCCCACGCGCAGCGCCGACGTGATCCGGTGCGCCACCGTCTGCAGCAGCGCGTCGCCGGCCAGGTGGCCCAGCGAATCGTTGACGCGCTTGAAGTGGTCGAGGTCGATGAACAGCAGCGCCAGCGTGGCGCCGCGGGCGCGCGCGTAGGGCAGCAGGCCTTCGAGCCGGTCGATGAAGGCGCCGCGGTTGGGCAGCCCGGTCAGCGCGTCGTGGTGCGCGAGGTGGTGGATGCGGGCCTGGTCGGCCATTCGGTCGCGCAGGTCGCGCACGATCGTCATGCGCAGCCGTTCGCCGTGGTGCTCCATCGTGCGCACGATGAACTCGACCGGCAGCCGCGTGCAGTCGCGGTGCTGGACCGCGGTCTCGTAGGTGATCTCGGAGCCGGCGGCCATCACCGCGCCGACGCGCTCGCGCTGGTCGGGGGCGACGAAGTCCAGCGCCGGCTGGCCGAGCACCTCGGGCAGCGTGCGCCCGAGCAGCGCGAGCGCCGGCGGATTCGCGTCGGTGACGATGCCGCCGCGGTGGAACACGATGCCCTCGGCGCTCGCGTGCATGAACTTGGCGAGCCGCTCCTCGCTCTCGCGCAGCGCCAGCTCGGCGCGCCGGTGATGGGTGATGTCGGCGATGAGCACGAAGGCGCCGACCGCCGTGCCGGTGGCGTCCAGGTGCGGCAGCAGGCTGACCTCGATCCAGCGCGTGCCGCCGTCGGCCGCCGGCAGCTGGCGTTCGTAGGACGCGCTTCGGTGCTCGCGCAGGATCGTGTCGACCTTGGGCTGGATCTGGCGCGCGGCCTCGTCGCCGATGATCTGCGCGAAGGTCAGCCCGATGACCGACTGCTCGTCGCGGCCGAACATGCTCGCGTAGCCGAGGTTGGCGAAGCGGCAGGTGTAGCCGCGCGCCTCGAAGTACGCGATCGCGACCGGCACGTTGTTCGCGAGCAGCCTTAGCTGCACCACCTCGGCGCGCAGCGCGACGATCTCCTCGGCCGGATCGTGGACGTTCATGGCGGGTCGTGGGCGCGCTCGAAGACGCGGGCGGCCAGGCAGAGATCCTCCCACGCGCGCGCCTTGTCGGGCAGGTTGCGCAGCAGGTAGGCCGGATGGTAGGTCACGATCAGCGGCACGCCCTGGTAATGGTGCACGCGACCGCGCAATTTGCCGATCGGCTCGCCGCTGCGCAGCAGCGCCTGCACCGCGAAACGCCCCATCGCGAGGATCACGCGCGGCCGCAGCAGCTCGATCTGGCGCGCCAGGAAGGGCTCGCAGCGGGCCAGCTCCTCGGGCGCAGGATTGCGGTTGCGCGGCGGCCGGCACTTCAGCGTGTTGGCGATGTAGACGCGCTGCGCCGGCGGCTCGGGGCCATCCTCGGCGCGCGTGAGGCCGAGCGCGCGCAGCATCGCGTCGAGCAGCTGTCCGGCCGCACCGACGAAGGGCTCGCCGCTCAGGTCCTCCTGCTCGCCCGGAGCCTCGCCGACGACCATCCACTGTGCCTGCCGGTGGCCGACGCCGAACACCGCCTGGCGCCGGCTCTCGCCGAGGCTGCAGGCGCGGCAGGCGGCGACCGCGTCGCGCAGCGCGGTCCAGTCCAGCCCGGGGCCGGGTGCGGCCGGCGGCTGCGGCGCGGTCGGTGCTTCGGCGAGCGCTGCGACTTCCGCCGGTGGCGCGGCGGGCTGCGCCACCGGCGCCGCCACCGCATCGACCATCCGGCCCGCGGCGGGCTGCCAGACGCGCAGGCCCATCGCGCGCAGCAAGGCCTGCTGGCGCTCAGTCCAGGCCATCGCGGGTCCCCGGGTCCAGCTCGGCACGCATCACGATCGCGTCTTCGCGCGATGCACGCGGCGCCGGGTAGTAGCCGCGCCGCTGGCCGACTTCGACGAAGCCGCGCCGGCGGTAGAGCGCGCGTGCGCGCTCGTTGCCGGCGCGTACCTCGAGCCACAGCGTGGCCATGCGGCGCGTGCGGCAATGGGCCTCGAGCGCGTCGAGCATCGATCGGCCGAGCCCGCGGCCCTGCCATTCGGGCGCGACGCTCAGGTTGAGCAGGTGCATCTCGTCGGCGCCAGGCATCGCCACGAAATAGCCGACGATGCCGGCCTCGGGCGCGACCAGCACCTCGGCCAGGTAGCCCGCGGCGAGCGAGTCGATGAAGTTGCCGCGCGTCCACGGGAAGCCGTAGATGCGCGCTTCGAGCGCCATCACCGCGTCGAGGTCGCGCAGGTCCATCGCGCGCAGCGCGGGGTCGGGGGCGAGGCGGGCGCTCATCTCGCGGCGGCGCGCTGTTCGCGCTCGAGGGTGGTCAGCGCGACCTTGTCGCGCAGGTACAGCGGCAGCGCGTCGGCGGCGGCGACGCCTTGCCCGGCGCGCATCGCGGCCTCGGCCAGGACCAGCAGCGCCTCGGCGCGGTCCTGCTCGGCCGGCACACGGCGCATCGATGAAGGCAGCGCCAGCCGGGCACCGAAGGCGTCGATCGCCGAGCCGGCCACCCAGCCGGCCGCGCTTTCGGCGCAGGTGGCCAGCCAGTCGGGCAGCGCGTACAGGCCTGGCGCGACGAGGGTCTGCCAGCCCGCTGGCGAATGGTGGTAGAAGCCGCCGTAGATCTCGTCGATGCGCGCGTCCATCGCGACCGCGACCGTGAGCGGCCCGACGCCGTCCGCGGCCTGGTGGCGCGCGTCCTCGGCGACGACGAGCAGGCTGTCCAGCGCGAGCAGTGGACGCCCGAGGCCGAAACCCAGGCCCTGGGCGACCGCACAGCTCGTGCGCAGCCCGGTGAACGCACCCGGACCGCGGCCGAACGCGATCGCGTCGAGCTCGCCGAGCGCGAGCCCGGCCTCGGCGAGCAGCGCGTGGATCGCGGGCAGCAGCCCGGTCGAGGCGAGCGCGCCGCCCGCACGCAGCGTCGTGTAGCGGCCGGCCGGCGTGAGCACGGCCACCGCCATGCGCTCGGTGGAGGTGTCGAAGGCGAGCAGCTTCATTCGTCGCCCGAAGGGCTGGGGTGCGCAAGGCCGGGCCGCCAGTTTAGCCGTGCGATCATCGACGCCCTCGAATCCGAGCGCCCGATGACGATCCCAGACACCCTCGGCTACCTCGCTGCGACGCTGACCACCGCCTCCTTCGTGCCGCAGGCCTGGCTCACGCTGCGCACGCGCGACGTGAGCGGCATCTCACTGGCCATGTACGCGGCTTTCACGCTCGGCGTCGCGCTCTGGCTGGCCTACGGGCTGGCGGTGGGCGCCTGGCCGATCGTGGTCGCCAATGCGCTGACCTTTGCGCTCGCGGCGACGATCCTCGTGCTGAAGATCGTCGTCGAGCGCGCCGCCCGCGCCGAGGCGGCCGCGCGCTAGAAGCTGCGGCCGATCGCGACGCTGACGCTGACCGGGTCGAGCTTGATGTCCATCGTCTGGCCGGTCGACAGCGTGGTCGTCGTCTTCAGCAGCGTCTTCGTGACGCTGGCATCGAAGAACCAGCCGCCGCCGAATGCGTAGCTCGCACCGATCTCGGCCGTGGCGCCGAAGCGCGAGTCGACCTTCATCGTCGTCGGGTCGGTCGGCGAGCCGCCGGTCAGCGCCGACAGCGCGGCGGTGCTGCGCGCCTTGAAGAACTTGGCATAGGTCAGGCCGGCGCCCACGTAGGGCCGCAAGGCCGACTGCGGGTCCAGGAAGCGGTAGTGCACCAGCAGCGTGATCGGCAAGGCCTTGACCTCGCCGATCTTGCCCACCCCGGCGACCGCCCCGGCGCCGACGATGTCGTGCTTGAACGGCAGCGCCAGCGGCAGGTCGATGTCGAGATGGTCGCTCAGCATGTAGGCAATGCCGCCGCTGAGCTGCGAGGCCGACTTCACGTCCGCCTGGGTGCCGGCGAGGCTGGGCGCGGACAGGTCGCCGCTGCTGACGTGGGGCCGGATCTGGGTCGCGCCGACGCGCAGCAGCCACGTGCCTTCCGATTGCGCCTGCGCCGTGCCGGCCAGTGCGAGGCAGGACACGGCCGCGGCCGCCCACAGTTGTTTGCTGTTCATGGTCGAATGCTCCTCGGTGCGGTCGGTCACAGGCGGCCGCTGCGGGCCAGGTCCAGCGCGATGCGCTGGAAGAGCAGCTGGTGCCCGTAGGGCGTCGGGTGGAAGCCGTCCGAGAAGGCGTAGCTCTTCCACCAGTCGGCGCCGCCGGTGGCGCCGGCGGGTGGCGTCTGTGCCGACAGCGCGGCGTCGGTGCAGGTCGGGAAGTCGTAGGTCGGCAGGCCGTCGCTGCCGACGCCGGTGGCCGGGCAGGCCGGCGTCGTGACGTTCTGCAGACCGTACTGCGCAGGTTTCGCGACCTCGTCGTTGAACGAGGCGTAGAAGTCGGTCAGCACGACGCTGGCGTTGCCCTTCACCTGGGTGGCCAGCTCGGCGTTGAAGGCCTTGAACCAGGCGTCGAACAGGCCCGCGGCCTGCGCGCTCGCCGTGGCCCCGGCGGTGCCGCCGCCGGCGGCCTGACCGATCGCGCCGAGCACCATCTGGAAGCGCGGCGTGTTCGTGATGCCGGGCATGTTCAGGATCACGACGTTGGTTGCGCCCTTGTCGAGCGCGTTCGTCTTGATCGACGCGTAGAACGTGTCGGCCAGCGCCGTCATGTACATGCCGCCCAGCGTTGCCAGCCCTTCGGACACGCTCGCGGCGCCGGCCAGCGTGCTGCCGACCGTGGTCGGCGGCACCAGCGTCTCGACGAGTGCGAGGAAGCTCGCGCCGCCGTCGCTCTGCGCCTTCAGGTAGGCGCCGACGAGGTCGGCCGCGTCGTTGCCGCCGCCGTCGATGACGAGCAGGTCCGACGCCTTGTAGCTGCCGCGCACCGAAGCGGCGGTCGCGAGCTGGGTCGGGATCGAGTAGGGCGAGGTCGGTGCGGCCGGGATGTTGATGCGCCCGCCGCCGACCGCGAAGTCGGTGCAGCCGGCGGTCGGGTTCGGGGTGAAGCTCCGGCCGCCGTCGGCCGTCACCACGAAGGGGCACAGCGAGCCGATGCCGTAGGCCGCGGCGATGCGCTCGGGGTAGATCTTCGAGTTCGCGCCCTGGACCGTGAACTTGTAGCCGAAGGCGCCGACGTCGGCGAGGCTGTCGCCGAACACCTCGACCGAGGTGATGCTGGCCTTCGGCGTGGTGTCAGCGCCGCCGCCGCCGCAGGCGGCGGTCAGCAGCGCGGCCGCGATGACGGCCAGGCCTGCCCTGAGGTTCTTCATCCGCTGTCTCCTTGAACTCGATGAAAGCGAACGGTCGTTCGCTTTTCCGAGGAGACTATATGAAGCCGTAGCGGAATTGTGGGCTCACGCAAACCCTAGTCAGCGCGCCGCATGCGTTGCCGCCCGTGACGGATCAAAACGGGTTCTGGCGCGCGCGGTTGATCGCCAGCGTCGCCAGCTGCGACTGCACGCTGTACGCGGGGCGCAGGCCGTCGGCCCACATCCACGAGGTGGCAGACCCGTTCGTCACCAGCGTCTGCGTGTTGCAGCCCGGCGGCGGCGAGGCCGGCAGGCAGGCCGCGTCGGTCACGTCGGTGAGCCCGAAGCTGCCCGGCGAGCGCACCATCGCCTGGGTCTGCTGGTCGAGCTGCACCAGGCCGACGTAGCGCCCGTCGAGGATGATGTTGACGCCGAGTTGCAGGTTGAAGGCCGCGGTCAGGCGCGACAGCAGCGCCGCGCGGTCGGTGTCGGAGAACTCCACCTTCTGCTGGAACGCGTAGGGCGTCAGCCCCATGTCGGGCACCGTCGAGACGATGACCTTGGCGCCGAAGCCGACGAGGCGGTTGACCTGCAGCGCCAGCGCCTTGCCGCGCGCGCCGAGCTCGTTCTCCAGATCGGCCTCGGTGCGCGCCGGGTACTGCTTGTAGAGGTCGACGACGTCGTTGCCGCCGGCCAGCACGGTGACCAGGTCGCCGGGCTGGAAGCCGCCGGCGGCGATGCGTGCGTCGATCTGCGCCGCGATGTCGCTCGCCTCGGCGCCGGCGAAGGCGTAGCTGACGGCCTGCGGCGACGGCACATGGCCGGGGTTGCACTGCGCGAAGGTCAGGCCGAAGGCGCTCGCCAGCGACTGCACCCAGATCGGCTGCACCGTGCAGTCGAGCACCTTCAGGCCGCTGCCGTCGGTGGCGGTCGAGAAGCCGTTGATGCTGTACTTGAGGCCGTCGACGGTGAAGGCGCTGTTCTCGTCGCCGAACGAATACATCCGCGTCGGCACGTAGGCCTGGTAGGCGCTGGTGCCGCCACCGCAGCCGCCGAGCAGGGCCAGCACTCCGACCGCGATCGCACGACGAAGCCGGCCCGACGCAGCAGGCGTCGGGCGGCCGGGATTCCTGTTCAAGATCATCTTCGCTCCGAAGGGGTTCACCGTGCGCGCCCGGTCCGCGGGATGCGTCCGTCAGGCCGCGGCGGCACGCTGGAGCCGGTCCCGCACGCCGTCCCATTCGGAGCCGGGCGGCGGGCGTTCGACCCAGATGTGCGACGCGCCGCCGGCATCGAACTCGCGCAGGACGGCGAACAGCTCGTGCGCCACCTGCGCGGGGTGTCCGGGCATCAGCCGGTGCAGGGCTGCGAACGGTGCCGGTGGCGCGACGCGGGAATATACCCCGAGGCGCGGCGGCAACGGCCCGGTCAGCGCGCGCGCCAGCGTCGCCGTGTCCATCAGCACGAGGCGCGCGTCGGGCGCGTAATGCGCGGCCAGCGTGCCCGGTGCGCGCGGCGAGCTCGCGTCGGCGCCGGCCAGCGGCTGGCCGATCGCCGCCTCGAGCTCCTGCCGGGGGATGCCGCCGGGGCGTAGCAGCGCCGGCAGGGCGCGCGTGCAGTCGACGATCGCCGACTCGATGCCGACCTCGCAAGGCCCGCCATCGACGATCACGAGCGCCGCGCCGAACTCCTGCGCGACATGCGCGGCGGTGGTCGGGCTGACGCGGCCGAAGCGGTTCGCGCTCGGCGCGGCGACGCCGGCCACGCCCAGGCGGGCGCATTCGAGCAGCAGCGCGTGCGCGACCGGGTGCGAAGGCATGCGCAGCCCGATGCTGGCCTGGCCGCCGGCAGCGGCGTCGGCGACGCCGGGGCGGCGCGGCAGGATCAATGTCAGCGGCCCGGGCCAGAAGCGGGCCATCAGGGTCCGCGCCGCCGCGCCGGTGGACGCGGCGAAGCGGTCCACTGCGGCCGGCGACGCGACGTGGACGATCAGCGGATGGTCGGCCGGGCGCCCTTTCGCGGCGAAGATCGCCGCGACGGCG
>MEGM01000098.1 GCA_001725505.1 Rubrivivax sp. SCN 70-15
CGGCTCGATCCGCGTGCCCGCGTCGCTGTGCGGCACCTTCGGCCTGAAGCCGACCTTCGGCCGCCTGCCGCGCACCGGCTCCTACCCCTTCGTCGCGAGCCTGGACCACCTGGGCCCGTTCGCGCGCAGCGTGGCCGACCTCGCGCTCGCCTACGACGCGATGCAGGGCGCCGACCGCGACGACCCGTCCTGCGCGCAGCGCGGCGTCGAGCCCGTCGCACCGGAACTCGCGCGCGGCGCCGCCGGGCTGCGCATCGGGGTGCTCGGCGGCTGGTTCCGCGAGATGGCGCAGCCCGAGGCGCTGGCCGCCGTCGACGCGGTCGCGCAGGCGCTGGGCACGACGCGGCTGGTCGAATGGCCCGAGGTCGAGCGCGCGCGCGCGGCGGCCTTCCTGATCACCTGCGGCGAGGGGGGCGCGCTGCACCTGGACGACCTGCGCACTCGCGCTCGGGACTTCGACCCGATGACGCGCGACCGCTTCCTCGCCAACGCGCTCGTCCCGGCCGCGTGGGTGATGCGCGCGCAGCGCCTGCGCCACTGGTTCGCGCGCCGCGTCGCGCGCGCCTTCGAGACGGTCGACGTGCTCGTCGCGCCGGCCACGCCCTGCGTCGCACCGCCGATCGGCACCGAGTGGATCGAGATCGCCGGCAAGCGCCTGCCCGCGCGCGCCAGCCTGGGACTGCTGACTCAGCCGGTCTCGTGCATCGGGTTGCCGGTGGTGACGGTGCCGCTGTGGGGCCTGAGCGCCGGTTCGCCGCAGCTGCCCATCGGCGTGCAGCTGATCGCCGCGCCCTGGCGCGAGGACCTGTGCCTGCGCGTCGCCGCCGAGCTCGAGGCACAGGGCCTGAGCAGCGCGCCGGTCGCGCTCGCGCTGTAGCCGACCGAAGCCGACGATGGACGTCAACCTGCCCGCGCCGCACGCCGAGCTGAGCGCGGCCTTCGCGCGCTACGAGGACGCGCTCGTCGCCAACCGCGTCGACGTGCTCGACGAGCTGTTCTGGGCCAGCCCGCACACGGTGCGCTACGGCGTGGGCGAGAACCTCGTCGGCATCGAGGCGATCCGCGCCTTCCGCCTGGCGCGCCCGTCCGCCGGCCTGGCGCGCACGCTGCAGCACACCGTGATCACCACCTACGGCCAGGACTTCGGCACCGCGATGACCGAATTCCGCCGCGGGACCAGCGCCGCCATCGGGCGCCAGAGCCAGACCTGGTGCCGCATCGACGGCCGCTGGGTCGTCGTGGCTGCGCACGTCAGCCTTCTTCAGCCCCCCGTTGCGAACCCCAAGGAGAACCTGCCATGACCACCGAACTGTTCGACCAGCGCCGCCGCCTGCTCGCCGGCACCGCCCTTGCCGGCGCCTCGCTCGCACTGCCCGGCGCGATGCGCCAGGCCCTGGCCGCCAAGACGCTCGTCGTCGGCGTGATCTACGTCGGCCCGCGCGGCGACTTCGGCTACAACCAGGCGCAGGCGCAGGCCGCGGCGGCGCTGAAGAAGATGCCCGGCGTCAAGGTCGTCGAGGAAGAGAACGTCCCCGAGACGGTGGCGGTCGAGAAGACGATGGAGGCGATGATCAACGAGGACGGCGCAACGCTGCTGTTCCCGACCTCGTTCGGCTACTTCAACCCGTACATGCTGAAGGAGGCGGTCAAGTACCCGAAGGACCGCTTCGCCCATTGCGGCGGGCTGTGGACCGCGGGCAAGGACCCGATGAACGCCGGCAGCTACTTCGGCTACATCGACGAATGCCAGTACCTGGCCGGCGTCGTCGCCGGGCACACGAGCAAGACGAAGAAGCTCGGCTTCATCGCCGCCAAGCCGATCCCGCAGGTGCTGCGCAACATCAACGCGTTCACGATGGGCGCGCGCTCGGTCGACCCGAGCATCACGACGCGGCTGATCTTCACCGGCGAATGGTCGATGCCGGTCAAGGAGGCCGAGGCCGCGACGAGCCTGATCGACCAGGGCGTCGACGTGCTGACCTGCCACGTCGACAGCCCGAAGGTGATCGTCGAGACCGCCGAGAAGCGCGGCATCTACAGCAGCGGCTACCACGCGAGCCAGGCCGCGCTCGCGCCCAGGGGCTACCTCACCGGCGCCGAATGGGACTGGATCACGCCGTACACGATCCACGTCAAGGCCGCACTCGCCGGCACGCCGATGCCCAACTTCCTGCGCGGCGGGCTGAAGGACGGCTACGTGAAGATGTCGCCCTACGGCAGGCCGGTCTCGGCCGCGGCGAAGGCGCAGGCCGAAGGCATCAAGGCCGCGATGATGAAGGGCGGCTACGTCATCTTCAAGGGCGGGTTGAAGGACAACCAGGGCAAGGTCGTCATCGCCGCCGGCAAGGGGCTGGACCAGTTCGACCCCGAGCTCGAGAAGATGAACTACCTGGTCGAGGGCGTGCTCGGCTCGATCCCCGGCTGAGTGCCCATGAATCCTTCTGCTGCGCGTGCCGATCGCGGGTCTGTGCTGTTCGCCGTACGTGAGTACGGCTGCGCTGCTCGATCCGCGCTCGACCCGCTCGCGACGAAATCTTCACGGGCCCTGCGGCGATGATGAACGGCTCCGTGGCGGTGACGGTGGGTGCCGGGCCGTCGGTGCTGGGCCAGCGCCTGCGCGACTTCGGCGAGGCCGTCACGCCGGCGCTGGCGGCGCTGCTGATCTCGGTCGTGCTGTTCTCGGCTGCGGTCGCGCTTGCCGGCTTCAGCCCGGTCGAGGTCTGGGGCCTGATCTTCGAGGGCGGCTTCGGCAGCGCCTTCGCCTGGCAGAACAGCCTGCAGCGCGCGTCGCCGCTGATCCTGACCGGCCTGGCCGTGGCGCTGCCGGCGCAGGCCGGGCGCGTGATCATCGGCGCCGAAGGTGCGCTCGTGCTCGGCGGCCTGGCGGCGGCTGCGCTCGGTGACGCGATGGCGACGCTGAGCCCGGCCGTCGTCTGGCCGGCGATGGCGCTGGCCGGCATGCTCGCCGGCGGCGTCTGGATCGCGATCGCCGGCTGGCTGCGCGAAAAGCGCGAGGTCAACGAGACGATCGCGAGCCTGCTGCTGAGCTTCATCGCGATCGCGCTCTTCCACCAGGCGGTCGAGACCGTGCTGCGCGACCCGGCGAGCCTGAACAAGCCGTCGACCAGGCCGCTGCCCGACGCGCTGATGCTGCCCAACATGCCCGGCCTCGACGTCCACTGGGGGCTGGCGGTCGGCATCGTCGTCGCGCTGCTCGCGTGGGCGGTGATGCGCTTCACGCCGCTCGGGCTGGCGCTGCGCGTCGCCGGCGGCAACCCGCGCACCGCGCTCGGCGTCGGCCTGCCGGTGGCCGCGCTGACGATAGGCGCCTGCGCCGCCGGCGGCGCCTGTGCCGGGCTGGCCGGCGCGATCGAGGTCGCCGCGGTGCAGGGCTCGGCGAGCTCGTCGCTGATCGCAGGATACGGCTACAGCGGCATCCTGATCGCCTTCGCCGCGCGCTTCTCGCCCGCCGGCGTGATCCCGGTCGCGCTGCTGGTCGGTGGCATCGCCTCCAGCGGCAGCCTGCTCCAGCGCCGCCTCGGCCTGCCCGACGCCGCCGTCACGGTGCTGCTCGGGTTCGCCTTCGTCGCCCTCATCGGCTGCGAGACGCTGCGCGGGCGCAGCTTCTGGCAGGGGAGGCGTTAGCGTGGAGGCATTCGCACTTTGCGGTGGCCGCCGTCGCGCGCTGCAGCCGGCGGTGGCGAGGCAAGCGTTGATGCCTGCATTCAGCGCTTTCGCGACATCGGCGGCGCGCGCGTGCGAGCGCCGCTGCGGCAGGTCGCCGGTGGCACCCGCGTTCTCCGGGCCTCGCTCGCGGGGCAGCGCCACGGCCTACGGGCCGCGGTGGCTTCAACACCGCCTTCTTCGTACTCGCGTCGTGGCGACCGCGAATGGTCCCTGCGCCCGCGGGTGCCACCACCGCCCTGCGACACCGTTGGTGGCGTGCCCCCTGGAGGCACGCCGCTGCGGTGGCAGGAGACGGTGGCCCGGGGGTGCGGGCGCAGGGGCCATTCGCGGTCGCGCCTCCCACCGGCACGAGAAGAAGGGGTTGACGAGGTCACGGTGGTGGACAGCAGCCGGTCGCCCGCGAGCGTGGCCCGGAGAACGCACCCCCGGGCTGCCGGCTCACGCTGAACCTCGCGCACGCGAGGTGCAGCCGCCAAGGCAAACGACCGCAACGGTCCACCAGCAGCGTTTCGATCTTGCCCAACGGAGCGCCTGAGCATGGATGCAACTTCTCTGGGCTGGTGGGGCGTGCCGCTCGCGATTGCCGGGGGCGCGGTTCGCGTCGGCGCGCCGCTGCTCTGGGTCAGCCTGGGCGAGACGGTGACCGAGAAGGCCGGGCGCATCAACCTCGGCCTGGAGGGCACCTTGCTGATGGGCGCGATGACGGCCTATGCGGTGGCGCTCGCGAGCGGCAGCCCCTGGCTCGGCGTGGTCGGCGCGGCCGGCGTCGGGCTGATGCTCGGCGCGCTGCACGGGCTGCTGTGCAGCCTGAAGCGCGTCAACGACACTGCGATGGGCGTCGCGATGATGCTCGCCGGCTCGGGCCTCGCGTACTGGCTCGGCAAGCCGCTGATCCAGCCGAGCGCGCCGTCGCTGCCGGCGATCCCGCTCGGCGCGTTCACGACGCAGCCCGCGGTGCAGGCGGCGCTGGACATCAACCCGCTGTTCGTGATCGGCGTCGTGCTCGCGTTCGCCGTCCATTGGGCGCTGGGCCACACCCGCTTCGGGCTGCGCCTGCGCGTCGTCGGCGACAGCGAGAACGCGGCGCGCGCGCTCGGCCTGTCGCCCACGGCCTACCGCGTCGCGGCGACGGCCTTCGGTGGCGCCTGCGCCGCGGTCGGCGGGACTTCGCTGTCGCTCGTCTACCCAGGGGCGTGGAGCGAGGCCTTGTCGAGCGGGCAGGGGATCATGGCGGTGGCGCTCGTGATCTTCGCGCGCTGGGATCCGCGCCGCTGCATCCTGGCCGGGCTGCTGTTCGGCGGCGCCAGTGCGATCAGCCCGGCGCTGCAGGCGCTGGGCTACACCGAGGGCTACTACCTCTTCAGCGCGCTGCCCTACGTGCTGACGTTGGCGCTGATGGTGGCGCTGGGCAAGCCCGGGCCGCGCAACGGCGCGCCCGGCGAACTGTCTCTGAACCGATGAACACGATGACCCCCTTCGCCCGCGTCGACGCGAATCCCTATCCCTGGCCATTCGACGGCGCCTGGAGCGCAGCCGACACCGCGCTCGTCGTCATCGACATGCAGACCGACTTCTGCGGCCATGGCGGCTATGTCGACCGGATGGGCTACGACCTGTCGCTGACGCGCGCGCCGATCGCGCCGATCCGCGCGCTGCTGGAGCGCGCACGCGCGCTCGGGCTGCACGTGATCCACACCCGCGAAGGCCATCGCCCCGACCTGGCCGACCTGCCGGCGAACAAGCGCTGGCGTTCGCGCCGCATCGGCGAAGGTGGCGTCGGCATCGGCGACGCCGGGCCCTGCGGCCGCATCCTGGTGCGCGGCGAGCCGGGCTGGCAGATCATCGACGAGCTCGCGCCGCTGGCCGGCGAGGCCGTGATCGACAAGCCCGGCAAGGGCTCGTTCTGCGCCACCGACCTCGAGCTGATCCTGCACACGCGCGCCATCCGCAACCTCGTGCTGACCGGCATCACCACCGACGTCTGCGTGCACACGACGATGCGCGAGGCCAACGACCGCGGCTTCGAATGCCTGATCGTCGCCGACGGCACCGCCGCCACCGATCGCGGCAACCACGACGCGGCGCTGAAGATGGTGACGATGCAGGGCGGCGTGTTCGGCGCGGTCGCGCCGTCGGCCGCGATCCTGCAGGCCTGGAGTGACGCCCGATGACGCTGATCCCGCCACCCGTCGAAGCCCATGGCGCCGCGCGCGTGCAGATGCTGGGCTTCTCGAAGCGCTTCGGTGCGCTGCAGGCGCTGGACGACGTCTCGATGACGGTCGAGGCGTGCAGCTTCCACGCGCTGCTGGGCGAGAACGGCGCCGGCAAGTCGACGCTGGTCAAGTCGCTGATCGGCTTCTACCGCGCCGATGCCGGCAGCGTGATCGTCGACCACCGCGAGGCCGCGATCGCGAGCCCGCGCGATGCGAGCGCGCTGGGCATCGGCATGATCTTCCAGCACTTCACCGTCGTGCCCGGGATGTCGGTGGCCGAGAACCTGGCGCTCGCCGGGCGCGAGCTGAAGCCGGTGATCGACTGGAAGGCCGAGCGTGCGCGCCTGAGCGAGTTCATGGCCGGCGCGCCGTTCCCGCTGCCGCTGGACGCGCGCGTCGCCGGGCTGGCCGCGGGCGAGAAGCAGAAGCTCGAGATCCTGAAGGCGCTGTACACGAAGCGGCGCTTCCTGATCCTCGACGAGCCGACCTCGGTGCTGACGCCGCTCGAGGCCGACGAGGTGCTCGGCCGGATGAAGGCGATGTGCCGCGCCGGCGCGCTGACCGTGCTCGTCATCACGCACAAGTTCCGCGAGGTGTTCGGCTTCTGCGACGAGGTCACCGTGCTGCGCCGCGGCCGCTGCACCGGTGCGGCGAAGATCGCCGAGACCTCGCGCGACGAGCTCGCCGGCTGGATGATGGGCGTGGCCACCGACGAGGCCGCGGTGCCGCCGGCCGCTGCTGAAAGCGCCGTGCCGGTCGGCCTTGCACGGGCTGAGCCTGGACGTGCAGCCGGGCGAGATCGTCGGTGTCGCCGGCGTCTCCGGCAACGGCCAGCGCGAGCTGGTCGCCGCGCTCACCGGCGCGCTGCCGATCGCCGCCGGCCGCGTCTTCGTCGACGGCCAGCCCTACCGGTCGAACCGGCGCGCGATGACCGCGCTGAAGGTGCGCAGCCTGCCCGAGGAGCCGCTCGCGAACGCCTGCGTCGGAAAGCTCAGCGTCGGCGAGAACCTGGCGCTGCGCAACTTCGACCGCGCGCCGCTGCGCAGAGGGCTGCGCCTGTCCGGCGCGGCGATGAGGGCGCAGGCGCTCGGCGGCATCGCGGCGTTCAAGGTCAAGACCCCCGGGCCGGCGGCGCCGATCGAGACGCTGTCCGGCGGCAACGTGCAGCGCGCGGTGCTGGCGCGCGAGCTCGGCGCGATCAACGACGACGTGCCGCGCCTGCTCATCGTCGCGAACCCCTGCTTCGGCCTGGACTTCCAGGCCACGGCCGAGATCCACGCGCGGCTGCGCGCGGCGCGCGACGGCGGTGCCGGCGTGCTGCTCGTCAGCGAGGACCTGGACGAGCTGCTCGCGCTCGCGTCGCGGCTCGTCGTGCTCGCGCACGGCGAGGCTGCGCTCGAATGCGCGACGGCGGGCGCCAACCTGGCCGCGATCGGCCGCGCGATGGCCGGAGAGATGAGGGAGGCGGCATGAAGACGGTCCGGGCGCGCCCCTACGACTACATGAAGACGATCGAGGCGCGGCCTTATGCGTATGCGTTCGACCCGGCGCACACCGCGGTCGTGATGATCGACATGCAGCGCGACTTCCTCGAGCCGGGCGGCTTCGGCGCGATGCTCGGCAACGACGTCACGCCGCTGCAGCGCATCGTGCCGGCCTGCCGCGCGCTGCTCGCGCTGGCGCGCGCGCAGGGCCTGCACGTGATCCACACCCAGGAGGCGCACGACGCGCAGCTCGCCGATTGCCCGCCGGCGAAGAAGGCGCGCGGCCAGCTGGCCTGCGGCATCGGCGACGCCGGCCCGCTGGGGCGCGTGCTGGTGGCCGGCGAGCCCGGCGCCGGCTTCGTCCCCGAGCTGCAGCCGCAGAGCGGCGACACCGTGCTGCGCAAGCCGGGCAAGGGCGCGTTCCACGCCACCGCGCTGGACGCGATCCTGCATGCGCAGGGCATCACGCACCTGCTGATCGCCGGGGTCACGACCGAGGTCTGCGTGCAGAGCACGATGCGCGAGGCGAACGACCGCGGCTACGAATGCCTGCTCGTGCAGGATTGCGCAGCGAGCTACTTCCCGGCCTTCCACGACGCGGTGGTCGAGATGGTCGTCGCGCAGGGCGGCATCGTCGGCTGGGCCGCGCCGCTGGCGGCGGTACAGGCGGCGTTCGACGAGGCCGCGCAGGCGGCATGATCGCGGCATGAACCCGACCGTGACCGCGACCACCGCTGCCGCCCCGCCGGCCAAGCTCGCCGAGCAGGTCTACACGGCGCTGAAGGCCGAGCTGCACGACTTCCACTGGGTCGCCGGCGACCGCTTCAGCGAGGCCGAGATCGGCCAGCGCCTGGGCGTCAGCCGCACGCCGGTGCGCGAGGCGCTGCTGCGGCTGCGCAACGAGGGCTTCCTCGGCGTCGAGGCGAAGACCGGCTGGTTCGTGCGTCCGATCGACTTCGCCCACCTCGACGAGCTCTACGACCTGCGCATCGTGCTCGAGCAGGCGAGCGTCGCGCGCCTGGTCGCGCGCGCCGACGACCCGCCGGCGCTGGAGGCGCTGAAGGCGGCCTGGCTGGTGCCGGCGGCCGAGCGGCTGAGCGACGCGAAGGCGGTGGGCGCGCTCGACGAACGTTTCCACGCGACGCTGGTCGCGGCCGCCGGCAACGGCGAGATCGCACGCGTGCACCAGGAGGTGACGGACCGGATCCGCATCGTGCGCCGGCTCGACTTCACGCGCGCCGACCGCATCGAGGCCACCTACCTCGAGCACGCGAAGATCCTGCGCGCGGTGATCCAGCGCAAGGCCGACGCCGCGGCGCTGCTGCTCAAGAGCCACATCGAGCAGAGCAAGGCGGAGGTGCGCAAGATCACGCTGCACCAGTTGCACGAGGCGCGTCAGCGCCTGCGTGAAGGTTGACGGGCATCGGCGCCTGCGGGTGGCCGAGGCGCTTCATGCTCGTTAGCGATCTGGCGTCAGGCGAGGCCAGGTGTCGGCTCGCGGCCCTTGGCTGACCTTGGCCGGCTCCCGTCGAGTACCTGCTTCAGACTGGCTGCTGTCAGTCGGATTCGGCCGGCGAATGTCGGCGGGCGCCGATACCTGACGTTGGCCAGTTCCTCAGGCGGCTGTCCGCTGTCCCTCGGAACTTAACGTTCTGCGGCGGCGGGGCGCGTAGGCGGGTTAGAGCGACCCGACGACCTGGGCCAGCCAACGACTGCTCGCACTGGCGGCGACCGGTCGCCGCCGACCCATGAGCGACATTGACCATCGAAAGTTCGTCGCCGACAAGCCGTCGCCCGCGAACATGTCGCGGATGTGTCGCGCTCCAGGGAAGCGGCTCGCTCCGCATGGGCAGTGCGATTGGCATCGGCTGCCGCAGCGCGCGGATAACGAGTCGCTAACGCTGCTTTTCCTACAACCCTGTCTCGGATGCGCCATGGAGCTGTGCATCCGGGCGGGATCAGGCCGAGAGAGGCCGTCGTTCGACGGGGTCGACGGTACGGCATGCGCCTTCCCGCACTCATCGAAGGAGACGCCGTGCATTCGAGATTCCTGCTTAGTGCCGCGCTTGTCGTGGTGTCGTGGATGGCCGGCTGCGGCGGAAGCAGCGGCAGCGCGCCCGACAGCGTCGCGCAGCCGCCTGCCGCAAGTTCCGCGACGATCGGTGCATCGGGCGGCACGATTGGCGATGCCTCGGGCGTGCAGGTCATCGTGCCGGCCGACGCACTGGGCGAGCCGACGACGATCCGCATCGCCAGGGACTCCGTCGGCGCCCCGGCGCTGCCGGACGGCGCCCGCCTCGCGAGCCCGGTCTACGCCCTGACGCCGCACGGCATCGACTTCAAGTCGCCGGCCCGCCTGCGCATCCCTTTCGAAGCCTCTGCGCCGAGCGCCGACGCGCGGCTGCTGCTGCTGAAGGCACAGCCCGGCGGCGAGTGGACGGTGCAAACCGACGTCGAGCGCGATGGCAATAGCCTGCTGGTCGACGCCACCACGTTCTCGTACTACGCCGTCACCTTCTGCGAGGTCGGGGTGAGCAACCCCTACTGCGCTTCCACCGACTACCAGGTGACGCTGAACCTGGTCGACCCTGCGGCGCCGAAGACCACGGGCCGCGGCACCTCGACCGCCACGGCGGCCGCTACGGTGACCCAGGCGCGCTACGTCGACCTGGAACTGGCCTTCACGGCGCCCCAGGTGGCCTACGGGCTGACCTACCGCGTGATCGGCAGCAAGGGGCGACCCAATCTGCCCCGGGATTTGCTGAGCGGCGTGCTGTCGGCCACGTCGCCGGTGCGGCTGCGCGTGCCCATCACCGAAGCCGACAACGGCGCACTCTCGCTGTGGGTGGAGATCGCTTGCGTCGCGCAGCCCGATCCCTGGCGCGCCTCCGGCCAGCTGCTGTGCGACCCTGGCAGCGACCCGCGGCGCGCCGCCAGCGACCTGCCCGTGTTGCCCTTCCGCGCCACCAGCAACGTGCAGTTGCTGCAGGTCAGCATCCCCGCAGGTTCGCCGGTCGGCGCGCTGGCGCCGGTGATCAGCGTGCAGCCGCAGAACCAGACCGCGGCCGAAGGCGATGTCGTCCCGTCGTTCGGCGTCGAGATCACGACGCCCTTGACCCGCCACTTCTGGGAGGCCAGCTTCGACGGCGGCGCCACCTGGCAGGACCTGGGCTCCTATCCGGCCAAGTTCACGGAGCCGCCGGGCTGGCCCTGGTGTGGCGCCAGCGACCCGCCGTGCGAGAAGACGCGGGTGCTGGCCGACCCGGCACTGCAGAGCAGTGTGAAGGCGCCCTGCGGGCGGGTGACGAACACCGACTGCGACGCCAACGGCCGTCTGACCAGCCGCATGAACGGCCGGCAGCTGCGGGCCCGGCTGGTCAATGACTTCGGCACCACTTACTCCCGCGTGGCCACGCTGACCGTGGCGGCGCCGACCGTCCCTGTCATCGTGCAGCAGCCGCAGAGCATCGAGGTCACCGAAGGGCAGACGGCCAGCTTCAGCGTCGTCACGAGCTCGCTGCCGCAGGCCACCCTGTGCTGGCAGTCGCGGGCGTCGGACACGGCTGCCTGGGCCAACGTCGCCTGCCCGGGCAGCGGTACCTACACGACGGGCGCGTTGCCCCTCACCGCCAGCGGCACGCAGTTCCGTGCCGTGGCCAGCAACGGCGCCGGCTCGGTCTCCAGCGACGCCGCGACCTTACGAGTCACGCGGATGCCGGCGCCGCCTTCGATCAGCACGCAGCCGGGCGGCTTGACCGTGCCGGCTGGCAGCACCGCTTTGTTTGCCGCGGCGATCAACGGCACGGCGCCCTTGTCCTACCAGTGGTTCCGCAACGGCATCGCCATCGCGGGCGCCAACGCGCCGGTGCTGCAGCTGCCGGCTGTGGTCGAGGGCGACTCGGGCGGCAGCTATGCGCTGGAGGTCAGCAACGTCGCCGGCACGGTGCGCAGCAGTGCTGCCGCACTGACCGTCACGCCGGCCGGCGCGCTACCCGCGACGGCGCCGCCCTCCATCGTCACGCCGCCGGCCGCGGTCACCGTCGCCAGCGGCAACACCGCCACCTTCGGCGTGGGTGTCGCCGGGAGCGGCCCCTTCGGGTACCAGTGGCGCAAGGATGGGGTGCCCATCGCGGGCGCCACCGCCGCCGTCTACCGCATCGCGGTCGCTGCGGCAGTCGATCAGGGCGCCTACTCGGTGGTGGTGAGCAACAGCGCGGGCAGCGCCGTGAGCTCGGCCGCCACGCTCACCGTCAGCACCCCGGCGACGCCCACCGTCACGGCGCCGGCAATCACCACGCCACCGGCCACGCTGGTGGTGATGCCGGGCAGCGCGGCGACGCTCGCCGTCGCTGCCAGCGGCAGCGGCCCGCTGGCCTACCAGTGGGCCAAGGACGGCATCGCCATCGTCGGCGCCAACGGCCCGGTGCTGCAGTTCGCCAGCGTGTCCGGCAGCAATGGCGGCAAGTACACGGTGACGGTGAGCAATGCCGCCGGCAGCGTGACCTCGTCGGCGGCCGAGCTGATCCTGGTCGGCGCGCCGGCGATCGGCGGACAGCCGGTGGGCCAGTCTGCGCCGGTGGGTGGCACCGCGACCTTCAGCGTGTCGGCCAGCGGTGACGCCCTGCGCTACCTGTGGACCCGCAACGGCGTTGCCATCGCCGGCGCCACGGGCGCGATCTACACCACGCCCACGCTGGTGCCCGGCGACAACGGTGCGGTCTACGGCGTGGTGGTCTACAACGCCGCGGGCATCGTGTTCAGTCAGGGCGCGGTGCTGACCGTCACCGCCCCCGGCCTGACGCAGACCATGCAGGTCAGCCTGACGGATGCGGGGGCCATGCCCAGCAACATCAGCTACCGCCCGTCGCTGTCGGCCGATGGCACGCGGGTGGCCTTCATCTCCAACGGCACCAACCTGATCCCCGGCACGCTGACCATCGGGCACGCCTACCTGCGCGACCGGACCAACGGCACGACCACGCGCATCACCGTGCGGCCCGACGGCAGCGAATCGTCGCAGGGCACGACGCTGGTGAAGATCGCTGCCAACGGCCGCCACGTGGTGTTCCGCTCGCGCGCCAACGATCTCGTGCCAGGGGACACGAACACGGCGGACGACGTCTTCGTGCGCGACCTGCTCACGCAGACCACGGTGCGTGTGAACGTGCTGGCCAACGGCAGCCAGGACACCGTTTCGGCCGGCACGCTCGGGCTGGGCGCCGACATCTCCGCCGATGGCCGCAAGGTGCTGATGCGCTCGGTGGCCAACCTGGCCGGCGACGGCACGGCCACCGCCGGCTATCGCTGGTACCTGCGCGACATGGACGCCGGCGTGACCCGACTCGTGACCGGTTCCGAGGACGGCCAGGGCGCGGCGCTGTCGCCCGACGGCCGCTACGTGGCGTTCATCCAGGCCACGCCCGCGGGCACGCCCCCGCAGAACCTGCTGATGCTCTACGACGACCAGAGCGGCAGCATCAGCCAGCTGCTCGCGGTGCCCAGCGGCTTTCCGGAAGGGCTGGGCGCGCCGCTGGCCGTGTCCGACGGTGCGGCCGTCATCGGCTTCGGCCTGCGTTCGTCCACCCTCGCCGGCGGCGTGGCGTCGCAGTACAACCAGATCGTCGTGCTCGAGCGCGCGTCCGGCCAGCTCACGATCGTCAGCCGCACCGATGGTGGCGTGGCCGGCAACGGTAACAGCACCGACTCCAGCGTGTCCCGCGACGGGCGCTATGTCTCGTTCCGCTCGGCCGCTCCGAACCTGTCGGGCGATCCGGCCAGCGCGGTCGGCAGCTACCTGCTGGTGCATGACCGCCAGGCCGGCACGACCCGCATCGCGTCGCGCCGGCCCGATGGCACGCCCTTCCTGAGTCAGCAGGGCTTCAACGAGAACGCGTTGAGCGCCGACGGCGGCACCGTGGTGCATCTGGCCGACGCGGGCGAGGTGGTGCCCGGCTCGCTGGGCGGCATCCAGGTGTTCCTGAGCCCGCGTCCGTGAAGGAGGAGCCGCGATGAACCTCACACCCGTGCGCAGCGGCGTGCTGCTCTGTCTGGCGGCGTCGGCCTCTTCGGTCTCGCCGGCCCGGGCGGCCGACGGCTTCGCCGCTCGGGGCGCCATGGCCGCCCTGACCGTCGAGTACGTCTACGAGTCGGCCGGCAAGAAGCAGGACCGGATCGACCTGCACGAATGGCGCGTGCGCCGTATGGCCCGGCTTACCGCCGATCTGGTGGCCCAGGCGCCGACGCCGCTGCCCACGATGCAGCCGCTCGACGCCGGCCAGACGGCCGATCTGAACGCCAAGGCGGCCAAGGGCCAGGCCGCAGCCGCACCGATGGCGCCGCTGATGGCTGGCGCGGAGCAGATCATGGCCCGGTGCGGAGACGACGAGGCCTGCGTCACCCGCGAGACGATGAAGCTCGGGAGTTCGATGTCGGGCACGCCGTCGCTGAACCAGGCGATGCGCGCAGGCCAAGAGATCGAAGCGATGTCGCGTCCGGGCGCCCCGCGCTACCAGGCGTGGCGGGCGATCGGCCAGAAGGGCGACTACGCGATCGACGAGCGCGTCCACATCGTGCACGGCGACCCGATCTGCATGAGCCTGCCCAGGGCCCGCTGCACTCGCGATGAATCGCGCCAGGGTGCTGGTGCCATCCCGCCGCCGCCCGATGCGAGCCGGAGCACCGGCGTTGCCGCGTTCGAGCTCGACCGGGCGAAGAACACGCTGACGCTGATGCTGCCCGTGCCGCTGATGCCGATGCCCTACATGGAAACGATCGTCACGGACGAACCCGCCGGAACGCATTCGGTGCCCACCCCTCGTGGCCCTCAGGCCCGGCAGTTGGCGTTTCGCACCGGGGCCGCGGGCCAGCCCGTGACGCTGCCGTTGTCCGGCGGTTGGCGCAGCCAGGCCGGCGAGCGTGTCATCCCGCTCGAAGGCCGGGCCGGGGAGGGCGGCACGCTCACCGTGCGCTGGCGTCTGTCCGTGCCGTGACGCTCGTCACCGGCACGCGACAGCCGACGACGGTGTGGAAGCCTGTCGCGTGCCAGTCTGGAGATACTTGCGCCATGCAACTGCTGCTGAGCCGCACGGCCACTTTCCAGGCTGACGACGGGACGGTGCTGGCCCTGGCCGACCTGGACGCTGCCATCCTCGCCTGGCTGGCAGTCGAGGGGCCGACGCGACGCAGCCGTTTCGCCGAACTGCTGTGGCCCGACAAGGCGCCGGTGGCGGCCGGCAATTCGCTGCGCCAGCGTCTGTTCAAGCTGAAACGGCAATGCGGCGCGGACCTCGTCGTGGGCACTGCCGTGCTGCGCCTCGCCGAGGGCGTGCTCCACGACCTGCACGACGCCGACGAGGTGCTGGGCGCCAGCGTGCACGACCACAGCCTCGAGTTCGCCGCGTGGCTGCACCAGCAGCGCACGCGCGGCCGCGGACGGAAGCGCCAGTGGCTGATCGAGCGGGCCGAGAGAGCCGAGCAGGCCCGTGACTACGCCGACGCGATGCGCCATGCGCAGGAGCTGCTCGCACTCGAGCCGCTGTCCGAAGACGCCCACCGGCGCGTGATCCGCCTGCACTATCTCGCCGGTGACCGTGCCGCCGCGCTGCTGGCCTTCGATGGCTGCGCGCGGGTGCTCAAGGACGAGGTCGGCGCCGCCCCGGATGCCGAGACGCTGCAGCTGTTGCGCGCCATCGAGCAGCAGGCCGTCGACGCGGACCTGCAACCCGCGACTGCCGTGCCCGCGGTGGTGCTGAGACCGCCGCGGCTGTTCGGCCGCGACGAAGCCCTGCGCACGTTGAGCGTCCCCGTCGCCGAGCGCGGCACCGTGCTGCTGTTCGGCGAGGCGGGCATGGGCAAGTCTCGCCTCCTGGCCGCGCTGGCGGAGGCCTCGCCTGGCGCGGTGCTGTCCGTCTCGGCGCGCGTCGGCGACGACATGGCGCCTTTCGCACTCGCCGCGCGCTGGCTGCGCGCCTTGCTGCGCTGGCCCGGTGTCGCCGCAGACGCCGCGCAGCGTCTCGACCTGGCCAGCGTGCTGCCCGAGTTGGGGCCCGCGCCGTCGCGCGCGCCCGCGGCCGACCGCGCGTTGCAGGTGGGCGCCATCGAAGCCTTGCTGGCCATGGCGGCCACCCAGGGCCTGCGCACCTGCGCCCTGGACGACCTGCAGTTCGCCGACGCCGCGAGCGTGCAACTGCTGCACGCTCTGGCCGGTTGCAGCGCCTGCGGCTGGGTGCTGGCCCTGCGCCCCGACGGGCTCGGGCCGGCGCAGCAGGCGCTGCAGTCGGCCCACCGCGACGCGAACCGGGCCACGGAACTGCACCTGCAGCCGCTGGCCGACGAGGACGTCGAGGCGCTGATCGATTCGCTCGGCCTGCCCGGCCTAGGCGGCCGCGCGCAGGCCCATGCCCTGCGGCGTCACACCGGCGGCAACCCGCTGTACCTGCTGGAGACCGTGAAGGCCGCACTGCTGGCACGCAGCGCTGCGCTGGTGCCAGTGCCCGGTGGGCACGACGCCGCGCTCGCCTGGCCGCAGGCCGACAACTTGCTGCGCCTGATCCAGCAGCGCTTGTCTCGGTTGAGCCCGATCGCGATGAAGGCCATGCGTTGCGCGGCGATCGCGGGGCAGGACCTGTCGCCGCCGCTGGTGGCCGCCGTGATGGGCCTGCGAACGCTGGACCTGGCTGATGCCTGGGCCGAGCTGGAGGCAGCCCAGGTCCTGCGCGATGGCGCCTTTGCGCACGACCTCATCGCCGAGGCGGCCCGGGCGTCCGTGCCGCGGGCGATCGCCACGCCCCTGCACGGCGAGGTCGCGGCGTTTCTCGAACAGCACGACGGCGAGCCGGCGCGCGTGGCCGACCACTGGCTGGCGGCTGGCGCCGCGCTGCGCGCGGTGCCGCACCTGAGCGCGGCCGCGCACCGTGCGCGCGCCGCCGGTCAGCTGCTGGATGCAGCGCGGCTGCACGAACGCGCCGCGGCGGCGCTGCGCGATGCGGGCCGGCGGCGCGAGGCGCTGGAGGCCTTCTTCGCGGCGGCCGACATGCTCAGCGAAGCCTCGTCGGTGGAACGCCTGCAGGAGCTGGCCACCATCCTGGACGAACTTGCCGGCGACGACGACGCCGACCGCGCGCTGGCCGCGTGCGTCCGCGTCGTCCTGCTCAGCGAGCAGAGCCGGCACGACGAAGCCCTTCGCCTGGCCCTGTCGGCACTGGCGTGTGCCGAGCGCGGCGGCGAAGCCGATGTGCAGGCCGAGCTGCACTGGGACCTGGCGGCGCTGCGCTGGATGCGGCGCGAGATGGCCGACGCGACGCGCCATGCGGAACTGGCGCTGGCCTGCCTGGACCGCGTCCATGCTGCGCAGTCGCGCCTGGCGAAGGCAGGCCGGTCGCTGACGGCGATCCGCCGCCGCGTGCTCAATGCCTCGGGGATTCTGCTGGCCGCCGCGGGGCGCTATGAGCAGGCCGATGCGCGGCTCGAGGAGACCTGGCGCCTCGCGCACGCCGAGCGTGACTTCACGGTGGCGCGCAACATCGCCGCCACCCTGAGCGCCAACGCCCTCGACCAGGGCCAGCTGGACCGTGCCCTCCACTGGAGCGAGCGGGCGGTGAGCGAAGACGAGCGCCTTGACACCGACCCGTCGACGCGCCTGACCAGCCTGACCAACCGCACCGCCGCGCTGGCCCTCAGCGGCGACCTCGGGGCTGCGCTGGCGATGGCCGGGCGTGTCGCCGAGCTGTGTGCCCAGGGCCAGGCCAAGGCCATCCCCGCGGCCATGCGCCGCATGCACTGGCTGCAGCACGAGCTGGGCCGTGGCGACCTGGCCCGCACTGGGCTCGCGGCCCTGCTCGAGCGGCCGGACCTGCTGCCCATCGACCGCACCGCCATCGAGGCCACCCTGCTGCACGCGGGTGGCCGCCCAGGCGGCACCGACTTGCTGGACCGCATCGCCGCCATCGACGATTTCCCGATGCGGGCGCGGCTGCTGAGCCTGGCAGCGCCGGGCTGCGACGCGCGGCAGATCGTTCCGCTGCTCAGCGTCACCGCGGCCACGGCGCGGGACTGCGGCGCCCGCGGGCTGTGGCTGGACCTGCAGCTGGCGCGGGTTGCGGCCTTGCGCTCGGACGGGCGACAGGACGAGGCGGCGCAGATTGCCCTGTCGCTGTTGCCGCTGTTGGAGCAGGGGCTGGTCGGGATGGGCTTGTTCTCGCGCATGGGTGCCGAGGTGGCGGCGGCGCTGTCCACTGGCCACTCGGAACTGGCCGCGACGATTCAGAGGCGCGTCGCCGCCTGGCGCAGCCGCGCCGCGTCCACCCTGCCCGAGCCGTGGCAACACAACTACCTGGCTCGCGCACCGTCCGTGCTGGCGGTGCGTGCCCCATCGGCGCGAGGGCTTTCGCTCGATCGCTAAGTAGTCCGTTTCAGAAGTTTGCACACGTATTTTTCAGGCGGCTAACTTCAACGGCTGGCTCCGAGCCCAGCGATCACG
>MEGM01000099.1 GCA_001725505.1 Rubrivivax sp. SCN 70-15
CCGCAAGGGCTGGTCATCGCCTTGCTCTTCACGCCGGTGACCTGGCCCTCGATGTCGAAGTAGCGGATCTCGCGGAAGTTGAACAAGCGCTCGTAGAACTCGCTCCACTCGCCCATGCGGCCCCGGTGCACGTTGTGCGTGAGGTGGTCGATGTAGGTCAGCCCGACACCGGGCGGGTCGAGCGACACCCCCGAGTCCCGCGCCAGGGGCTCGAAATCGACATCGAAGAAGCCGATGTTGCCGATGTCGCCCTCCTTCGCCCCCCCCTTGCCGCGCCAGCGGTCGACAAAGTAGATCAGGCTGTCCCCGATGCCCTTGATCGCCGGGATGTTCAGCTCGCCCGGTCCGGCGCTGCCCGCGTAGCCCCAGGCGCCGAGGGACTGGGAGCGCTCATAGGCCCGGCGTGCATCCTGGACGCGGAATGCGATCGCGCAGATGCTCGGCCCGTGCAGGCGCGCGAAACGCTGGGCGAACGAATCGGGCTCGGCGTTCAAGATGAAATTGATGCCTCCCTGGCGGTACAGCAGCACGTTCTTGTGCCGGTGCTTCGCGATCGCCGTGAAGCCCATGCGCTCGAACAGCGCGCCCATCGCGGCAGGGTCCGGCGCTGCGTACTCGATGAACTCGAAGCCGTCGGTGCCCATCGGGTTGTCCCAGGGGGTGAATTGCATGAGGCTGCTCCTGCGCGGGTCGAAGGCTGGCACTGTAGAAGTTCGCGCGCACAGTTTGCCTGCAATCTTCGGCTGCGACGAGCGAATCGGCAACGGATTACTGCGAGAATTCAAATCATGGGAACCGAAGTTCAGCTCGATGCCGTCGATCGACGCATTCTTCAGGCGCTCCAGGCTCAGGGTCGGAGCACCTACGACGAACTGGCGGTCCAGGTCGGCCTCTCGGCCAGCGCCACGCTGCGTCGCGTCAAGCGGCTCGAGGATGCGGGCGTCATTGCCGGCTACGTCGCGCTGGTCGCGCCCGAGCGCGTCGGCCTCGGTCTGACGGCCTACATCAGCGTGCGCTTGGAGAAACACATCGACAGCCACAAGCGCAGCCCGATGGACGCCTTCACCGCGGCGGTTCAGGCCTGGCCCGAGGTCGTCGAATGCGCGGCGCTGACCGGTGAGATGGACTACCTGTTGCGTGTGCTGGTGCGCGACATGGCGCACTACTCGCACTTCGTCATGGACTCGCTGCTCAAGCACCCGAGCGTGCAGGACTGCAAGACCAGCTTCGTGCTGCAGCGCTGGAAGGGCACGACGGCGGTGCCGGTCTGAGAGCGGCACGGGGTGCCGTCCCTGGGCCGAAGTTCGGCGCCGGCCCGCGCCAGCCCGACCATGCGCGTGCCTCGGTCCGGCGTCAGCCGTCGATCTCGCGCAGCAGCGTCCAGGTCGGTGCACAGCCCAGGTGCAGCAGCTCGGCGATCTCGGTCACGTCGTCGGGCAATGCCGGGTTGTCCCAGCCTTGCGCGCTGTGCCGCGCCACGCGCACCGCGAGCAGCACGTTGCGCACCTGGGCCGAGTCGGCGTGCCGGTCGTCGCTGATCCGAACCAGCAGCGCCGGCAGCGCCCAGTCGATCATCAGCTGGTGCTGCAGATCGGCGAGCTCGATGTTCAGCACTTCGCGTTGGGCCGCCGCCGAGCGCAGGGCCGGATCGGCGCGCTGGCGCAAGGCGATGCGCTGCGCCAGCGCCGGAGCGCGCCACCACAGCAGCAGCTCGGCGAAGTCGTGCAGCAGCGCTGCCTCGTGGATCACCGCTGCGTCGGGGTCCATCCGGTGCACCGCGAACCCGAGCGCGAAATTGGCCGCCCGCCGCCCACGCGTCAGGACGTCGCCGAAGCCGCACAGGGCGTCGGGCTGGCCGGCCAGCGCGTCCTCCACCGTCGACATCGCCGTGAAATGGCGGAAGAAGGGGCCGATGCCCAGCATCACGAGCGCCGCCGTCACGGTCTCGGTGTCGCCGCGGCCCTCGGCGTTGCGCCGGCGCTGCAGCCGCCCCACGTGGGCGAGCAGCTTCAGCGTCAGCAACGGGTCGGAGGACACCGTCTCGGCCAGAAGGCGGGCGTCGACCGCGTCCTCGCTCTGCCTCAGCTCGTCCAGCGCATCGGCGGTCTCGGCCAGTACCGGCAGGGCCTGCGCATCGAAGCAGGCCGACCAGCCTGCCAGGTCATGCGGCGGCTGGATCAGCGGGGAGTCGGCGGACCGGGACATGCCGGCATATCGGCTCGCCGAGTCCCCGCTTGAGTGCCGCGGGATCGGCACGGCCTGAGGGGGGGCGCCGCTTCACAGCCGGCTCACGCCCTCCAGGTGCCCGACCAGGCGGCCGTCGACATACAGCGCGCCTTCGGGCGCGCCGGCCTCGGCATGGAACTCGAGCACCGGATCGCCCGCCGCAGGCTGCCGGTCGGGCCCAAGGCGGTGCGCCAGCTGGCCGAGGGCCGCGCTGGCTGCACGCAGCATCGCGGCGGCCCAGAGTCGTGTGCGCTGCGCCTCGAGGGGCGCGTCGCTCCAGGGAAAGTCTCGCGTCGTCATGTTCGTTCTCCGACGGGGCGCGGCCGGCGGCTCTGGCCGTATCGCGCTCCGGGTTCAGGGGCTGTGCAGGCGGTCTATCTCCAGCCGCAGCGCGTGCGCGGCCTGCTGTCGGCGCGCGCCGCCGCGCGCGCCATGGGCGCCGGCGCGGCGCCGGCGCGCGGGCACGACGAGCGGATTGCGCGGCCGGGGGGCCTTCAGGGTCAGCGTGATGCTCATGACATTTCTCCTCGTCGTCGGAGGGCCGAAAAGCGAAAGGCCCGGGTTGCTGGTGCAACCCGGGCCTCGATGGGGAGTGCGGCCTCGCTGCGCGATGCCGCTCAGTCCACCGGCGCCCCGGGTGGGGCACCATCGTTGAAAGCGCCGACCCCGGCGCCCCGGATGCCGCCCAGGACTCCCATGCGGCAGCCGGCGACGGCGTGAAGGGACGTGGACAGGGACATGGCGCTCCGGGTTGGGGTTGATCGGCTGCGACGGCTCCGGGAGGAGCCACAGCGCAGGCTTGCGCAAATGATAAATAACAAGTTATCAGTGCGCAAGCGCGTCGACATCGAAGACCCGCATTTCACTTGCGTCGTTTCAAAGGCGCCACGCCGGCCTGGGTGCGCTCCCACAGCGCCTGCGCGTCTTCGGCGGAAGGGGGCCGGGCGGCGGGCGGCGGGGGCGTCGGCGCCGGAATCAACACCTCGCCCAGCAGGTCCAGCAGGCGCGTGCGCGCGCGTTGCGGGTGGCGCCGGTAGTAGGTGAGCACGAGCCCGACGATGAAGCGCTCGTCGTCGTCGCGCGGCGCGCTTTCGTTGCTCGGTGCTTCGGTGCCCCGCGCCGAAGGCGACGCGGGTACCGCGCCGGCATGAGGCTGATCCAGCCAGCCGTTCGGCTTGTGGCACAGATGCTCGAACTGGCGCGCCAGGCGCTCGCCGATCTGGCGCGAACGCCCCTTGATCTGGCTCCAGTAGCTGGGCTGGATCTGCACCCGCTCGGCGAAGCGCCGTTCCAGCCCGCGCAAGGTGGCGGCATCGGCGTGGCGTGCGGTCTGGCGCACGAATTCCTCGAACAACGTCAGGGCGTTGTCCAGGCGCACTTGCGCGAGGTCGATCGGTGCTTCGGGCATCGATCGCGATGATAAATCCGCGTTGACCTCCCCGCCCCGGGGCGGGCTCGGCGTCAGGCCTCGTCGTCGCGCGTCCGGTGCTGGCTCGTCAGCTGCTGCTGCACCGCCGGCGGCACCGCTTCGTAGTGCGAAAGTTCGATCGTGTAGCGGCCCTGGCCGCTGGTCATCGCGTTCAGCCGCGACTGGTAGCCCGAGAGCTCGGACATCGGCACCTGGCCGCGCACGATCATCGTTCCGGCGCCGCCGTTCGTCGTGCCGCTGACCAGGCCGCGCCGCGCCGACAGGTCGCCGGTGATGTCGCCCATCGCCTGCTCGGGCGCGCCGATCTCGATGTGCACGATCGGCTCGAGCACGATCGGCCGTGCCTCGCGGACCGCCGCCAGGAAGGCCTTGCGCCCGGCGGTGACGAAGGCGATCTCCTTGCTGTCCACGCTGTGGTGCTTGCCGTCGTGGACGACGACGCGGACGTCGACCACCGGGTAGCCGGCGACCGCGCCGCTGGCCAGCACCTCGCGCACGCCCTTCTCGACCGCGGGGATGAACTGGCCGGGAATGGTCCCGCCCTTGACGGCGTCGACGAATTCGAAGCCGGCGCCGCGCGGCAGCGGTTCGACGCGCAGGAACACCTCGCCGAACTGGCCCGCGCCGCCGCTCTGCTTCTTGTGCCGGTGGTGGCCCTCGGCACTGGCGCCGATCGTCTCGCGGTAGGCGATGCGCGGCGGCTGCGTGACGACCTCGAAGCGGTGCACGTCGCGCAGCCGCTCGAGCAGCACGCGCAGGTGCAGCTCGCCCAGGCCGTAGACGATGGTCTCGTTGGTGGCCGCGACATGCTCGACCTTCAGGCAGGGGTCCTCGTCGACCAGCTTGGTCAGGATCTCCCACATCCGCTGCTCGTCGCCGTGCCGCTTCGGCGCGATCGCGAGCCCGTGCACCGGCACCGGAAAGTCCAGCGGCGCCAAGTGGATGTGGTCGTCCTCGGCGGCGTCGTGCAGCACGGCGTCGAAGTGGATCTCGTCGACCTTGGCCACCGCGCAGATGTCGCCCGGCAGCGCGCGCGCGACCTCGACATGCTCCTTGCCCTGCAGCATGAACAGATGGCCCACCTTGAACGGCTTGCGGCCGTCGCCGATGAATAGCTGGCTGTCGCGCGTGACCGTGCCCTGGTGCACGCGGAAGATCCCCATGCGCCCGACGTAGGGGTCGACCGTGACCTTGAACACGTGGGCCAGCACGTGCAGCGACGGGTCGGGCACCGAATGAATGGGCACGGCGCTCGCGCCCTCGCCCTTCAGGAAGTCGGGCGGGTTCGCCTCGGTCGGGTCCGGCAGCAGCCTGACCGCGATGTCCAGCAGCTCGGCGACGCCGGCGCCGCTGCGTGCCGAGACGAAGCAGACCGGGATCAGGTGCCCCTCGCGCAGCGCCTGCTCCAGCGGCGCGTGCAGCTCGGCGGCGTCGACGTCGCCGTCGTTCAGGTAGCGGTCGACGAAATCAGCGTCGACTTCGACCACCTGTTCCACCAGCGCGCGGTGCGCGGCGTCGACGCTGCCGAAGTCGCTGTGCCCATCGCGGCTGTAAAAGCAGTCGACGACCTGGGTGCCGCCCGCATCGGGCAGGTTCAGCGGCAGGCATTCCTTGCCGAACGTGGCCTGGATCTGCGCCAGCAGCGCCGCCAGGTCCACCCCCGCCGCGTCGATCTTGTTGACGATGATCAGCCGGTCCAGGTGGCGCGCCGCGGCGTGGTCCATCATGCGCTGCGCCATCGGTTCGATGCCGGTCGCCGCGTTGATCACGATCGCCGCCGTCTCCACGGCCTCCAGCGCGGGCAGGCTCTGGCCCAGGAAGTCGGGGCTGCCCGGGGTGTCGATCAGGTGGATCCGGGTGTCGGCATGGACCAGGTGCATCACGCTCGCGTTCAGCGAATGCCCCATGCGTTTCTCGAGCGGGTCGTGGTCGCTGACCGTGCCACCGCGCTCCAGGCTGCCCGGCGCTCCGATCATGCCGGCCCGGTGCAGCAGCGCCTCGGCCAGACAGGTCTTGCCGGCTCCGGCCGGCCCCACGAGTGCCAGCGTGCGGGTCGAGGCGAGGCCGGCGCTGGCGCCCGGTACACCCTGGGATGGGCTTGGCATGCCGTGTCTCCTGTGGCAACAGGCCGCCGCGGACCCGGCGGTCGAAAGGCTGGGCCAGATTAAGGGATAGCCCCGGCGCGCACAACCGGGCCGGCCCCCTGCGGGCGGTGCGCCCAGCCCGGCTACGATCCGGCCGATGCCGCTCAAGCTCGTCGCGCTCGCGCTGGCCGTATGCGCTGCCGGCGCCCAGCCGCCGGGCAACGCGTCGGTGGCGCGCCTCGACATCACCGACCCGCACTTCGAGTCGGTCGGCGCCCGCGGCATCCCGCGCGGCGTGGTCGCGTCGATGGCGCAGGACCGGGCCGGCTTCCTCTGGATCGCCACCGGCGACGGGCTCGTGCGCTACGACGGCTAACACTTCCGGCCGCAGTTGCGCGACAGCGCCGACCCGGCGCGGCGCAACCTCGGCTGGATCCGCGCGTTGCTGCCGGCGCGCGATGGCCGCCTGTGGATCGCCACCGAGTCCCAGGGCCTCGCGGTCTACGACCCGGCGAGCGAGCGGGTCACGATCGCGAGCGGCGCGGCCGACGGCACGACACCCCTGACGATCGCGGCGCTCGCCGAGGGGCGGGACGGCACGATCTGGGTCGGCACCGTTGGCGCCGGACTCGAGCGCTACGACCCCGCCAGCGGCCGCAGCCAATGGTTCCGCCATGGCCAGGGCCCCGGCAGCCTGCCCGACGACCGCGTCGGGGCCTTGCTCGTCGATCGGCAGGGAAGGCTGTGGGTCGGCACTCGGCGCGGCCTGAGCCGGCTCGGGGCCGGGAGCGACCAATTCGAGCCGCTGTTCTCTAGCCGCGACGCCGACGCGGCGAGCCTGGCGCACCAGAGCGTGCAGGCGCTTTTTCAGGCTTCGGACGGCCGGATCTGGGTCGGCACACAGCAGGGCGGGTTGGCGATCGTCGATCCGTCGACCGGCCAGGGCTGGATGCTCGGAGCCGGCGACGCCGGCCGCGACAGCCACCCGGCGGTGAACGGCTTCGTCGAGGCGCCCGACGGCCGGGTCTGGGTCGCCAGCGAGAGCAGGATCGACCTGCGCGCGCGCGCCGACGGCCGGCTGCTGCGGCAGTTGCGCCACGACCCGCGCCGGCCCTTCGGCCTGGCCGCGAACGAGGTGACGACCTTGCTGCGCGACCGCGCCGGGTTGATCTGGGTCGGCGGGCTGGGCCTGGGCCTGCAGCGCTGCGACCCGGCCGACGTCGCGATCCGGATGCGCGAGGCCGACCTGCGCCCGGGCAGCCCGTTCTCCGAGGCCGACGTGCGCAGCCTGCTGCAGACCGACGACGGCACGCTGTGGGTCGCCACGCACGACGGCTGCGTGGCGCTGATGGACACCGCACTGCAGGTCACGGGCTCGGTCTGTCCGAGCGCCGGGGAAGGCCGTCCGCCCGGCGGCCGGCCGATGCGCGTCGAGGCGATGGCGCAGGCGCGTGACGGGACGGTCTGGCTCGGCGGGACTTCCGCGCTGTTGCAGTACGCGCGCCGCGGCGCGCGGCGGCTGCGTGTCGTGCGCCAGGGCGCCGGCCGCACGAACGCGTTGCTGGCCGACCGGGACGGCGCGCTCTGGGTCGGCACCGAGGACGGGCTGTACCGGCTGGCACCGCATGCCTCCGCGCTCGAGCGCATCGCGCGCGCCGACGGCAAGCCGCTGCGCGGCGACGTGTTCGAGATGGCGTTGGGCCCCGGCGGCGCCCTGTGGGTCGCGAGCGGCGAGGGCTTGTTCCGCATCGCGCCGGGCGGCCGGGCCCTCGAGCCGGTCGTCGGCGAGCCCGGCGCGACGCTGGGCAGCTCGACCGTGATCGGCCTGCTCTTCGATCGCGAACACAGGCTGTGGGTCGACACCGCGGTGACCGGGCTGCACCGCATGCTTGCCTGGGATGGCCACCATGCGCGCTTCGACCGCGTCAGCGAACGGCATGGCATCGTCGGGCGGCCCTTCGGCGTGAATCTGATGCAGGACCGGCGCGGCCGGATCTGGACCCAGATGTATGTCTACGACCCGGCGACCGACCACCTGGAAGAACTCACCAAGGCCGACGGCGTCCTCTTCGGCACTGGCTGGTTCCGCTCGTACGCGAAGCTGGCCGATGGCCGGATGCTGTTCGGCGGCAGCAAGGGGCTGCTGGTCGTCGAGCCCGAGCGCTTCGAGCGGTCGGACGACGCGCCGCCGGTCGTCGCGACCGAGCTGCGCATCGATGGCCATCGCGAGCCTGCCGGGCGGATCGCGCGGGGCGTGACGCTGCCCCCCGGGCAGCGCAGCGTCAGCCTCGAATTCGCGGCGCTGGACTACCGCGACCCGGCGCGGCTGCGCTACGCGCATCGGCTCGACGGCTTCGACCGCGACTGGGTCACGACCGGCGCCGAACAGCGCAGCGCCACCTACGGCAACCTGGACCCGGGCCATTACCTGTTGCGCGTGCGCGCGACCAACCGCAGTGGCCGCTGGAGTCCGCACGAGCTCGCCATCGGCGTGGACGTCCTGCCGGCGTGGTGGCAGCGCGCCTGGTTCCGGGCGGCGCTGGTCCTGATGGCGGCGGGACTCGTCGCCGTCGTCGTGCAATGGCGCACCCGGCACCTGCGCCGGCTCGGCCGCGAGCTGGAGCAGAAGGCTCGCGAGCGCACGGCCGAACTCGAGGCGATGGCACGGGCGCTCGTGCAGGAATCGGCCGCGCTCGCCGAGGCCAGCCCGACCGACCCGCTGACGGGGCTGCACAACCGGCGCTTCCTGGCCCAGCACATCGAGCTCGACACGGCCACGGCGACGCGCCGCCACGGCCACCGCGCGGCCGGCGCCGCGCCGCCCGACGACACCGACCTGATCTTCTTCCTCGTCGACCTCGACGAGTTCAAGCAGGTCAACGACCGGCACGGCCACGCGGCGGGCGACGACGTGATCCGGCAGATGCGCGGCCGGCTCGTCCAGGTGTTCCGCGAGAGCGACTATCTTGTGCGTTGGGACGGCGAGGAGTTCCTGGCCGTCGCCCGGTACTGGTCGCGTCGCTACGCAGCTGCGCTCGCGGAGCGGGTTCGTGCGGCGGTGGCCGATCGGCCCTTCGAGCTCGACGACGGCACGCGGCTGCACCTGACCTGTTCGGTCGGCTTCTGCTGCTTCCCGCTCGCGCCACGCGTTGCCGGGGCGCTGGACTGGAACGACAGCGTCAGGCTCGCCGACGCCGCGCTCTACGCGGTCAAGACCTCGGGGCGAAACGGCTGGCTCGGGCTCGTCGGCTGCCGCAGCGAGTCGATCGAGGCCTTGCGCGCCGGCCTGCGCGGCTCGCTCGCGGACTGGGCACGCAGTGGCGAGCTGAATCTGGCCGGCTCTCCCGGGCTCGACGGCTGGCCGGCGCAGGGCGACTGACGTTCCGCGTCGCGGCCGTCAGGCCACCGTGATCCGGCTCTCGAAAAGGTAGGCCGCCAGCGCCTGCTCGAGCGCCGGGGCCGAGGTCCGCCCGGCCGGCGGCAGCGTCACCTCGACGCGCAAGCCGCGCCGGCCTCCTTCGCCGACCCGCACCTGCGCGTCGGCGACTGCGAACTGGTCACGCACGATCCGCGTCACCAGCCGTGCCGCGGCATCGCAGCGCAGCGCCGGCTTGTAGATCTTGCCCACCGTGGTCAGCGGGATCGCGTCGACGACGTGGATCTGCTTCGGCCAGGCCGGGCGCTCGCCGATCGTGCGCTGCGCGTGTTCGTGCAGCTCGTCCTCGGTCGTGCTCGCGCCGGGGCGCAGCGCGACGAAGCAGACCGGCAGCTCGCCCGCGTAGGCGTCGGGCATGCCGACCGCCGCCGCCAGCGCGACCGCCGGGTGCGTGGCCATCGCGTTCTCGATCATCTGCGGGTCGATGTTGTGGCCGCTGCGGATGATCAGGTCCTTCGCGCGGCCAGCGATGTAGAGCCGGCCCTGTTCGTCGGTGTAGCCGAGGTCGCCGCTGTTGAGCACGCCGTCGTCGAAGACGCCGCGGTCGTGCTCCGGGTTGCGATAGCCGGGCGAGACATGGGGCCCGCGCACGGTGATCACGCCGATCTCGTGCGGCGCGCAGGCGGGGCCGAGGCGGCCGTCGGCCTCGAGCCGGCGCACCTCGACGCGCGTGTACGGCAGCGCCCAGCCGACGGAGCCGACACCGCCGTCGCCCGCCACGGCATCGATCGCGATCAGGCCCGAGGCCTCGGTCATGCCGTAGACCTCGAACAGCCCGTGGCCGGTCACCTCGCGGAAGCGCTCGCCCACCGCCGGCGGCAGCGATGCGGCGCCGCAGAAGCCGGCGCGCACCGCGTGCAGGTCGGCGTCGCCCACCGGCACCTCGAGCACCGCGCCCACCGAGGTCGGCACCGCGCCCACCAGCGTCGCGCCGTATCGAGCGGCCAGACGCCAGTAGCCCTGGACCATCGCCGGGCTGCGCAGCCCGCCGGGCGACATGATCAGCAGGCCCATCCCGGCCATGAAGGCGCTCAGGCCGCAGAAGATCGTGCCGCCGACATGGAACAGCGGCAGCGTGGCGGTGAGCAGGTCGCTGGCGCGCATGTCGCCCAGTACCGCGCCGCCCAGCGCGGCGACGAGCTGGCTGCGGTGCGTGTGCGCGACGAGCTTGGGCGTTCCGGTCGTGCCCCCGGTGTGGAAGTAGGCGCAGACATCGGCGTCGCGGCCGGGTTCGCCGAACACCAGCCGGTCGTCGGGCTGGGCCATCAGCGCGGCGTGGAAATCGAGCACGCCGGCCTCGATGGGCGTGCCCGGTGCGCCGACGCGCAGCAGCGTCAGCCCGGGCAGGTGGGCCAGATGTCGAGCGCAGGGTGCGGCCCCAGCGCGACCAGGATGCGCGCGCCCGAGGCCTTCAGCAGCGCCTCGACGTGATCCGGCTGGAGCAGGAAGTTGATCGGCACCGCATAGCCCGCGGCCTCGGCGCCCCACAGCGTCGCGTGGGTCTCGACCAGGCTCGGCAGCATGTAGGCGACGCCGGGGCGCGGACCGCCGAGCGACGCGAACAGGTTGGCCGCGCGCCGCACCAGCCCGAGCAGCTCGCGGTAGTTCACGCGGCGCGGTGTCTCGTCGGGCGCGCCGCTCATCAGCATCGTGAGCGCGGTGCGCTCCGGGTCGCGTGCCGCGGCGCCGATGAAGACATCCAGGATGCTGCGCTCGGGCAGGCGCTCGTCCAGCGACATCTCGGCCTCGAAGCGCGCCAGATCGTCGCGGTTGCGGACACCGGAACTGCTGAGGATTGCCATGGCCTTCTTCCGGTCACGATGTGTCGGGTCGACACCTTACCCGTGCGGTGCGGGATCGTGAACGCAGGTCAACCCGGGCCTCGCCCCGGTCCTCGGATGGCGGTGGGTCGTCCGGCGCACGAGGCGCCCCACGCTGCGGCAAGGGCCCGGCCGTGCCACGCGCCGAGGCCTCGTCCTACAACGGCGCGGGGCATCCATGCCCGGCGCACGGGTGCCTCTCGGACATACCCCTCGAGGGCGGAGGGCCAGTATCGCCAATCGGAAGAGCCGGCGACTGCAGGTCGGTCCTCCGAACATCGACCGCAGCCCTCGGCGCGCGGGTTCGCTGGCGCTCGGAGCGCCAGCGCGCCGCACGTTGCCGAGGGCTAGCGCCAGACGCCAGCCGCGGACATCCCGCAGGGAAGAGACCATGAACCAGTTCTGCCGCCTGTTCAAATCACGGGCCGCCATGCTCGTCGCACTGCTGCCCGCCCTCGTGGCCGGCTGCGGCGGAGGCCTCGACCCGATCCTCGGCCCGCCGAGCCTCGGCCAGGCCGCGCCGGCCGACACGACGCGGCCGACGGTCGTGCTCACGGTGCCCGACGCAGCGGCGCTCGGCGTCGCGACCAACACCAAGATCACCGCGACCTTCAGCGAGGCGATGGATCCCGCGACGATCGGGGCCGCCAGCTTCACGGTGATGGACACGACGCTCGACGCCACGGTGCCCGGCACGGTGAGCTATTCGGCGGCCGCCCGGACCGCGACCTTCACGCCCTCGGCCGGCACGCTGGCCGCCGGCGACCAGTACAGCGCGACGATCACCGCCGCCGCCACCGACCTGGCCGGCAACGCGCTGGCAGGCAACACCGCCGTGGCGCCGGGCGCCGGCAGTCACGTGTGGACCTTCGGCACCGGCGCCGTGGCCGACCTCGTGCCTCCGACCGTCACCGCCGTCAGCCCGCTCGACGCCAGCACCGGCGTGTGCCTGGCCAAGACCGTTGCCGCGACGTTCAGCGAGCCGATGGACGCCGGCACGATCACGGCCGCGACCTTCGTCGTCACCGACAACGGTGTCGCCGTCGCCGGCAGCGTGAGCTACGACGCTCCGAGCCGGGTCGCGAGCTTCGTGCCCGCCGACGCCGCAGGCTTCGCCGCCGGCAAGACCTTGGTCGCGACCGTCAAGTCCGGCAGCACCGGCGTCATGGACCTGGCCGGCAACCCGCTGGCCACCGACCGGAGCTGGAGCTTCACGACCGGCACCCAGGCCTGTCTGAGCGCGGTCGACCTGCGCAGCGTGGCGTCGTTCGGCGCCTTCGGTGGCGGGGCCGGTGTCACCAACCAGGGAATCCGGACTGTCGTTGGCGGCAACCTCGGCACCACCGCGGCCTGCACGTTGGTCACGGGCTTCCACGACGCGGCCCATGTCTACACCGAGACGCCGCTGAACGTGGGTGCGGTGAACGGCAGCGTCTACTGCGCCCCGCCGGCGCCCGGAACGACCGCGACGATGGCGATCGCCACCCAGGCCCGCGCCGATGCGCAGTCCGCCTACGACGCCCTCGCCGCGCTGCCGCCGGGAGGCGACCCCGGTGCCGGCCAGCTGGGCGGGCAGGTGCTGACGGCGGGTGTCTACACCGCTGCCGGCGGGACCTTCGCGATCACGAACGGCGACCTGACCCTGGACGCGCAGGGCGACACCCATGCCGTCTGGGTGTTCCAGAGCGCCTCGGCGCTGACCGTGGGCCTGCCGGCCACGCCGCGCCACGTGCTGCTGGTCAACGGCGCGCAGGCGGGCAACGTGTTCTGGCAGGTCGGCAGCGCAGCCCGCATCGAGGACGGCAGCGTGATGGTGGGCACCATCATCGCGCCGGCCGGCGTGACGATCTCGACCGCCGGCCAGACCGCCCAGACCGTTCTCGTCGGGCGCGCCATCGGCCTGACGGCTTCGGTGACGATGGTCAACACCACCGTCGTCGCGCCATGAACCCGACCCCGACGCACCGCCGTCCCCCCACTGTCTGGAAGCACAAGATGAACAAGCTCGATGCGCTGCACCGGTTCGGCCTGGCCGGACTCGGCACCCTGATCGTCGTCGCGGCCACCCCGGCCTGGGCGCAGGACGGGGGCTACCCCTACCTCGGGATCTCGCTCGGCCAGTCGCGCGCGAAGATCGACGAGGCGCGCATCACCGCCGGCCTGCTCGGTGCGGGTCTGACCACGACCGCGATGACGCGCGACGAGCACGACACCGCGTTCAAGCTGTTCGGCGGCTACCAGTTCAACCGCAACTTCGCGCTCGAGGCCGGCTACTTCGACCTGGGTCGGTTCGGCTTCTCGTCGACCACCTCGCCGGCCGGCACCCTGGACGGCCAGATCAGGCTGCAGGGCCTGAACCTCGACCTGGTCGGCACGCTGCCGCTGACCGACAGGCTGTCGGTGATCGGCCGTGTCGGCGCGCAGTACGCCAAGGCCAGCGACCGCTTCAGCGGCGCCGGCGCCGTCGACGTGCTGAACCCCAGCCCGAGCCAGCGGGCCACGAACTACAAGCTCGGCGCCGGCCTGCAGTACGAGATCAGCCGCTCGATGCTGCTGCGCGCCGAACTCGAGCGCTACCGCATCAACGACGCGGTGGGCAACCATGGCGACGTCAACATGGTGTCGGTGAGCCTGGTGATCCCCTTCGGCCGCGCGCCGCAGGCCGCACCGGCGCGCGCGATGGCGCAGCCGGAGGTCGAGACGCCTGCGCCCGCGCCCGTGGTCGAGGCGGCCCCGGTCGCGCCCGTGGTCGAGGCGGCTCCGGCAGCCCCGGTGGCGCCGGCGCGCCGGCGCGTGAGCTTCTCGGCCGACTCGCTGTTCGGCTTCGACCGCTCCGAGGTCCGCCCCGAAGGGCGCGCCGCGTTGGACCGGTTCGCCAAGGAAGTCGACGGCACCCGCTACGACGAGATCACGGTCGAGGGCCACACCGACCGGCTCGGCTCGCCGGCCTACAACCAGGCCTTGTCCGCCGGGCGCGCCGAATCGGTGAAGGCCTACCTCGTGAGCCCGGGCGGCATCGATGCGGCCAAGATCTCGGCGGTCGGCAAGGGCGAGGCCGCACCGGTGACCGCGCCGGGCGCCTGCAAGGGCAGCAAGCCCGACGCCAGGCTGATCGCCTGCCTGCAGCCCGACCGTCGCGTCGAGGTCGAGGTCTCGGGCACGCGCTGAACCCGGTGGATCGCGCGCGTCCGATCGACGGACTCGCCGGCCCGCCGCTCCCATTGGTCAACCCTCTTCTCCGGAGTCATCCATGAACATCAACCTGAGCCTCGGCCCCCTCGTCTCGCTGCTCGCCGGCATCCTGATCCTGGTGGTGCCGCGGCTGCTCAACTACATCGTCGCGATCTACCTGATCGTGATCGGCCTGCTCGGGCTCTTCGGCGCGGGCGCCCTGCACCTGAGGTGACGGCCGCGCGCTGCGTCGTCACTCGTGGCGCAGCGCGTCGATCGGGTCGAGCCGCGCCGCGCGCCGTGCCGGCACGTAGCCGAAGACGACGCCGATCACGGCCGAGAACAGGAACGACGCCAAATTGATCGTCGTGTCGAAGGTGTAGGGGATCTGCATCAGCCGCGCGAGCCCGATCGACGCGCCGGTGGCGAGCGCGATGCCGATCAGGCCGCCCAATGTCGACAGTGCGACGGCCTCGACGAGGAACTGCAGCAGCACCTCGCGCTCGAGCGCGCCGATCGCCAGCCGCACGCCGATCTCGCGCGTGCGCTCGGTCACGCTGACGAGCATGATGTTCATGATGCCGATGCCGCCGACGACGAGGCTGACCGCGGCCACCGCGCCGAGCAGCATCGTCATCACCTGCGTCGTGCCCGACATCGTCTCGGCGATCTGGCGCGTGTCGAGGACGTTGAAGTTGTCGTCCTCGTTCTGGGCCAGCTTGCGCCGCTCTCGCATCAGGTCGGTCAGCTGCGCCTTGACCAGCGCGGTGTCGCTGTCGTCGCGCAGCGAGACGAGGATCGTGTTGACGCGCGTGTTGCCGGTCACGCGCCGCTGCATCGTCGCCAGCGGCAGCACGAGCACGTTGTCCTGGTCGCTGCCCATCGCGCTCTGTCCCTTCGATGCGAGCAGTCCGACGACACGGCAGGAGAACTTCTTGACCCGGATCTGCGCGTCGATCGGGTCCGCACTGCCGAACAGCTCTTTTCGCACCGTCGCGCCGATCACGCAGACGGCGGCGCCGATGCGCTCCTCGTCGGGCTCGAAGCCGCGCCCGCTGGCGAAGGTCCAGCTGCGCACGTCGAACCATTCGCGCGTCGAGCCGATCACGCTGCCCGCCCAGTTGCGGCCGTTGGCGACCAGCGTCGCGTTGCTGCGCACCTCGGCCACGGCGGCGCGCACGCCGCCGATCTGCCTGTCGATCGCGTCGACGTCGGCGACCGTGAACGCCGGTGCGCCGCTGCCGCCGCCCGCACCGAGGCGCTGGCCGGGCAGCACCATCAGCAGGTTGCTGCCCAGGCTCGCGATCTGCGACTGCACCGCGCGCGTCGCGCCGTTGCCCAGCGTGACCATCGTGATCACCGCAGCGACGCCGATCACGATGCCGAGCATGGTCAGGAACGAGCGCAGCAGGTTGCGCCGGATCTCGCGCAAGGCCAGCAGCAGCGTGTTCAGCCACATCACGCGGCTCCCGCTTCGATGACCGCCGGCGCGTCCAGCCCGGCCGGGTGCGGGTTGCGCCGGTCGCTTTCGACGCGGCCGTCGATGAAGCGCACGACCCGCTTCGCATAGGCCGCCATGTCGGGCTCGTGCGTGACCATCACGACGGTGATGCCGTGCTCGCTGTTCAACCCCCACAGCAGGCGCATGATCTCGGCGCCGCGCTGTGTGTCGAGGTTGCCCGTCGGCTCGTCGGCGAGCAGCACCTCGGGCTGGGTGACGAGCGCACGCGCGATCGCGACGCGCTGCTGCTGGCCGCCGGAGAGCTCGCCCGGCGTGTGGTGCTCCCAGCCGGCCAGGCCGACCGAGGCCAGCGCCGCGCGCGCCTGCGCGTGGCGCGCCGCGGCCGACTCGCCGCGGTAGAGCAGCGGCAGCTCGACGTTTTCCTGCGCCGAGGTGCGCGCGAGCAGGTTGAAGCCCTGGAACACGAAGCCGAAGTACCTGCGGCGCAGCCGTGCGCGCTGGTCGCGCGTCAGCGCCTGCACCGCGACGCCGCGGAACTGGTAGTCGCCCTGGCTCGGCACGTCCAGGCAGCCGAGCAGGTTCATCGCGGTCGACTTGCCCGATCCGCTCGCTCCCATGATCGCGACGAAGTCTCCGCGCTCGATGTCGAGGTCGACGCCCTTCAGCGCCTGGAAAGCGGCCAGGCCCGTGCCGTAGGTCTTGGTGATGCCGCGCAGGCGGATCAGCGGCGGCTCCGCGACGGCGTTCACGTCGGGCTCGCCGCGCTGCGCTGGTCGACGATCACCGCGTCGCCTGCGGCGAGGCCGGCGCCGGCGACTTCGGTGCGGCGGCCGTCGCTGAGGCCGACGGTCACGTCGATCGCCACCGGCCGGCCGTCGCGCAGCACCCAGAGCTTGCGCGTGCCGCCGCCGGTTGCCGTCGCGCCACGCGACGCGGTGCCGCGCGGCATGCGCGGCACCAGGCGATCGACGAGACCGCTGCTGTTCGACGCCGCCGCCGCCGTCGGTGCGTTCGCGTCGGCCAGCGTCGGCGTGAAGCGCAGCGCGGTGTTGGGCACCAGCAGCGACGGGCTGCGGTCGCTGGTCTGGATCGTCGCGGTCGCGGTCATGCCAGGGCGCAGGCTGAGGTCCTGGTTGTCGACGTCGAGCAGCGTCGTGTAGGTGACGACGTTGTCCGTCGTCGTCGATCCGTAGGCGACGCGCGTCACCGTCGCCGGGTAGCGCCGGTTCAGGTAGGCGCCGACGGTGAAGGTCGCGTGCTGGCCGGCGTGGACCATCCCGACGTCGGTCTCGTCGACGTTGACGTCGAGCTGCAGCTGCTTGAGGTCGGTGGCAAGGGTGAACAGCGTCACCGCCTGCAGTGACGCAGCCACCGCATTGCCCGGGTCGACCGACCGGGTCAGCACGACGCCGTCGATCGGCGAACGGATCGACGCCTTCGACAGGTTCGTCTCGTCGGTGGACAGGGCCGCGCGCGCATCGGCGACGCCGGCGCGCGCGCTCGCCTCGTCGGCACGCGCGCGCTGCAGCGTCGCGCGCGCGGTGTCGAGCTCGCTCTGCGAAGGCACCTTGCCGCCGGACAGCCGCGCGACCTCCTCGAGCCGGCCCAGGTTGCCCTGCGCCTCGGTCAGCGTCGCGACGGCCTGCGCGACCTTGGCCTCGGCCGACGCGACCGCGGCGCGCGAACGGACGATCTGGTCGCGCAGCTTCGCGGTATCGAGGTCGAGCAGCACCTGGCCCTTCTTTACCGGGTCGTTGACGTCGACATACACGTGCGCGACGGTCCCCGACAGCTCGCTGCCGATGCTGACCGAACGCGTCGGCTGCAGCGTGCCGTCGGCGCTGACGGTGACGGCGAGCGTGCCGCGCACGACCGGCTCGGTGACGTAGCTCGGCGCCGCGGCTGCGCGCCGGCTCGCCTGCCAGAACCAGAGGCCGGCAATCGCCGCGGCGAGCAGCGCGACGCCGACCCAGACCAGAGGCCGCTTCCATGGCGGGCGTGCGCCCGGCTCGTCGAGGAGCGCGCCGACATCGGCCGCGGAGGGTCGGGAGGCGTCGTCAGCGGAGCTCATGGTGTTCGTCCTGCGCAAGTGCGGGCGGCTCGGTCGAGCCCTCGGGGGTCCAGCCGCCGCCCAGCGCCTGGTACAGACGCACGTGGTCGGCGGCGAGATCGGCGATGCTGCTCGCCACGCTGTCCTGCGCGCCGAGCTGCGTGCGCTGTGTCTCGAGCACGGTCTGGAAATCGGTCAGTCCGCTCGCGTAGCGCTGGCGCGCCAGCAGCGCGGCGTTGGCGGCGGCCTCGGCGGCGCTGCGCAGGTGCTGGACGCGCTCGCGGTCGCCCTGCAGCGCGGCGAGCGCGTCCTCGACATCGCCGAGCGCGCCCAGCACCG